>JBJMGR010000327.1:0-48646 GCA_045807805.1 Pyrinomonadaceae bacterium
AAGGGCCAAGTGATTTACGACGGATTGGGCCGCACGACGGAGTCGCGCCGGTACGAGACGCCCGCGCAGTACATCTCAACACTTACAAGGTATGACGCGCTCGGCAGGGCTTCGGAGGTCTCTAACCCCTTCCGGCCGGGGCCGCAGGTTGAGCCCGTCTGGACGAAGACCTCATACGACGCTCTCGGGCGCGCGTGGATGGTGACGACGCCCGACGGGGCGAAGGGCATAACTCACTTCGACGGAGTGAGGACGCTCGTGACCGATCAAGCGCGCAAGCAGCGCATAAGCCGAACGGACGCGCTCGGCAGGCTCATGAGACCACGAAGCTTAACGCTTCCGGGATGACGGTCTATGCCGTTGACTCGTCGAACCATCCCACGATGAACCCCGCGATTGGTGCCTCGACGAATCGCATCACTGAGGCCGGCTACACCTTCGATGCTTCCGGCAACCTCCTGTGCGACCCCCGGCACCAGTGCGTCTCCTCCCAGACCTTCAACGCTTATCTCGACTACGACGCCGAGGGCCGCATGGTCAGGGCCGCGGGCGGGGTGCGGACGGGAGGAGCGGATTACGCCTACGACGGAGAGGGGCAAAGGGTGAAGAAAGTATCCGGCTCGCTGGTGACGGTCTTCATTTACGACGTGGGCGGGCGGTTGGTGGCCGAATACTCGAATCGGGTTGTCGTAGGGGAGACGAGCTACCTGACGCAGGACACGATGGGCAGCACGAGGGTCTTGACAGGCCAAGGAGGCAACGTCCAATCCAGACACGACTACCTGCCCTTCGGCGAAGAGATTAACTCGACCGTGGTGCCGAATACGGGGCGCGAGTCTTCACAGGGCTACAATTACGGGACTGTCAGGCAAAAATTCACCGGCTATCAACACGATGATGAGACGGAGTTGGATTTCGCGAAGGCGCGTTACTACGTCACCAAGCAGGGACGCTTTACTGCTGTTGACCCATTGATGGCGAGTGCCGACTCGATCAACCCGCAGACTTGGAACAGGTATGCGTACGTGTCTAACAATCCGTTGATTATGATTGACCCGACGGGGAAAGAGGAGACTATTATAATAGAAGCGGGGAATGGGTATTCAGCGACGGCAAAAACGATGACAAAGTCTACCTCATAAGCGGGACAACACAAGCGCCTTATACAGAGTTAAGCATTACTCACACACAGTTCAAGATTATTGCGAATATCATAAGACAGGAAGGGGGGACGGATGACGCCAACGAATACTTATGGTTGGCGTATGCTTCAGATAATGAGGCCGTGGCGACCAATAGATCGCTCTATAATCTACTGAGGTCAGGATTTTCATCCGTTCCGGATAAGTCCGCGTTAGCTACGACGGATGATAGCGTGAGAGCGAACGCGGCCCGGTCGGGTGTCATCGATGTTTTAACGGGCGGGACTGATCCGACCGGCGGGGCCAGAAGATGGGATGGCACTGACTTTCTGGCTTGGGGACTGAGATCGCCCGACGGAGGCCCCCACAATAAAAAAGCAATTTAATTTCGTCTGCAAAGAAGGTGATTTTTACCTTTACAAGATGAGGGTAGAGAGTTTCGACAAGTTCGATCCTGTCAGTAGGGAGAAATGGGACAGGAAAGAGGTTAAGGTTGAACCCAACCTGCCCATCGAAAAGTTTTCGATCTTTGATTACCTGTTGAATTGATATGAAGCGTGGACGAACGGAGCGACACGGAAATACTGAAAAAGTTCTGGGCCTTGGGTCTTCGCATAAATCTGGCAGGTCGATTAAAGGCTCGTTAAGGCGCGGACATCAGCCGTCCTCCGGCGGCTGGCGGCGCTTGAGGTCGCGCCCTGAAGGGAGTCTCTGGCGGCAGTGTTGCACGGCGAGGATGTAGACGGCACCCTCCGTCTCGTCATAGTCGTAAACCACGCGGTGTGAGCGCCTGACGATCAACTGACGACAACTCTTTAACCCAGGGTCGGCGCTTTGAACTCTCGCGCCTGCCTCCGGGAAGGCAATCAGGACGCCGACCCGCCGTACGATTTCAAAAGCCAAGGACTGAGGCAGAGCCTCCAACTGGGCGAAGGCCGGGGCCGTCCACCCGATGCCCACCGTCACCGCGTTCGGCTCCCGCGCCGCTGTTCGGGCTCCTGCTCGGCTAATCCGAGTCGCTTCTTCACGTCCTCGTGAGAGACGGTGTCGCCGGCCGCGTGGGCCTCACGGGCCTTCCTGACCATCTCCGACAGTTCCAGCTCGTCGAGCCGCTCCAAGTCCTCTTCAATGCGGGTGTAGCACTCCGCCGAGATGAGTACGGCCGAGGCTCGCCCGCGCTGTGTGACGATGACCGGCTCGTCCGAATCCGAAAGGCTGTTGAGCACCTGCCCCGCCTGCCGCTGTAGGTCCGTGACCGGGATTATTCTTTTCATACTTAGTTGCAGCTCCGACTATGCTGTAAATCACATTATTAACTATGCAATAAATAATAGCATGAGTCTCTCCGCGTGCAAATGTTCGAGAAGTCACATGGTGTATGGGGACAAACCATGAGCAGTAGTTGGCCCTCCTTGTTCACGGGCTAGCTTCAACTGAGCGTCAGTAGGATGCCTCCCAACCGCAAGAATTCATGTGCCCGACTATCCGTAGTCTGGCCCCGGCTGCGACCTACCGAGAAAAATGTACGACGTTAGCCGTTACCGGCCAACATAATTCGCGTAAATAGACTATTCCTGTCTCAAAAGTTGAAATCTTTGAGCGAATGGCCTTCCCTATCTGCGAAATCAACCACCCCCCCATAAGATTTCTATTGTTTTCACCTGTCCACCTATGGTATATCGCACGTTATGATACCCGAGAGTGTCTTCTCCATCTCCCCGAACCCCCGATTCTTCTACGTTACGCCGAGCGTGCAGGCGGCGATAGCCAAGACGCAATACGTTATCAGGGCTAAGCAGGGGCTGACGACTATAATCGGGGATGTTGGGCTTGGTAAGACCTCTCTCCTGCGCCTTCTCTATAACGAGTACGACGACAGCCCGGAGTACACCACCGCTTTCATAGTCAACCCCAAGCAGACGAGCGAGACGGCCTTCCTCAAAGCCATCTGCACGGAATTTGGTGTGAAGACGAAGCGGAGCCAGCGCGAAACCGAGTACGAACTGCGCGGCTTCCTTGTAGATCAATACCGTGAAGGCCAGAACGTGGTGCTCTTTATCGACGAGGCGCAGCAGCTCAAAGGCCCAATGTTCGAGCAAATACGGCAAATCCTCAACTTCGAGACCGACGAGACTAAGCTTATTTCTATCGTGATGGCTGGACAGGTCGAGCTGCGCTACAAGCTGGCCGACCGCAGCAAGCGCGCGCTAGTCTCCCGCATTGCCGTCTCCTCTACACTCGACGCACTGACGCTGGACGAGACCGCCGGAATGATCGAGTTCCGGTGCACCGTCGCGGGCGTCAAGAGCCCGTTCGAGCCGGAGGCGGTCGAGGCCGTTTACCACTGGTCGAAGGGCGTCCCGCGTGAGGCCATAAAGCTTTGCGCCATGTCCGTCCAGTACGCGACCCTCAACAACCTGAAGGAGATCCCAGGTGACTTGGTTGAGTTGGCGGCAGGCGATATCGTACGCCCCTCTGAAGAAAGCCCCACCCCGTCTGTATCCGGAACGGGCACTATGAAAGCGGTGCGTGAGGCCGTATGAGCGAGGAGAAAAAATACGTCACCTTTCGTGACCTGCGTGCAGTAGCGCCAGCCCAAAAACCTGCCTCAGAAGTATCCGCCCCTACTAGTATATCTAGTTCACCTAGTACTACTAGTATACCTAGTATAACCCCAACAACCGAAGCAGAGCATCAAGGCTCTCCTAGAGTATCTAGCACATCTAGCAGTACCAGTACATCTAGGATATCTAGTACACCTAGTATAACTCGTAAAGAATCTCGCTCCGGGCAAGATTCTCAGCAGAAACAAAGAAAACCTTCTGTCGCGCCCGAGAGTGATTTCCAAAGGGTGCCTAACTCGGTCACACGGAGGGCCATACCCGAGGGACTATTTAGGGGCAAGAGCAAGCAGGTGTGGGACTACCTGTGGAGCGTTACAAGAGGTGCCATCGTCCCAACTCGTTCGACCAGAAAGTCTAGGCGCGAAATAAAAGCCGGCTCAGGCCTCGGCTCAATGGTGACGGTGGATGCCGCCCTTGAACACCTCGAAAATGTGGGGCTGATAGCCATCAAGCCAGCTATCGGCTCACTGATAGGCAATGAGTATGAGGTCTTTACCCCCGAAGAAGCCTCTACTAGTATATCTAGTATAACTAGTTCATCTAGGATTACCCAGAAAGTAGATGAACTAGATGTACCAGAATCTGGTAGTACTAGTACAACTCAAGTTGTTGAAAATTCAGTAGGTTGGGGGCAGCCTAATACTTCTTTTAAGACTAAAGATATAAATACTGATGATGAGACATTCGCCGAATTCGCCGCAGCAGTTAGAAAAACTGCGAAGGAGATCACGGGCAAAGAACCGTCAAAAGCGGAGGCAGCGCGATGGGCTGAAGTCGCCGAAGTACTCATGACGGAACTAAAAATCGCCGCTGGCAGAACGACAGTATCAAGCGTGCCCGCGTTCCTAGCCGAACACCTCCGCCGCCGGCTCTGGAAGAAAGAGAAGCGGCAGATTGAAGCAGAGGCTGCCGAACAAAAGGCGTCAACCCCCACTCAAAAAATCGACGCCTCGCAATGTCCCGACTGCTTTGGCACAGGCATGTACTACCCGGAAGGCTTCGACAAAGGCGTGGCGAGATGTTCCCATTCAAAGCTTACTGAGGAAAAGAGGGAGTAAGGTTTCACGATGTTTCACAGGCTTGTTAAATCTGTTTATGTAAATCTCCAGAATTCTTACCAAACAGGTTGCGAAAGGAGTGGTAAGGAAGAGTGAAAAGAGACGACATTAAATCAGCGGCTTACGGGAGAACGTTGGCCCTCCCGAAATCTTCAGATAATTTGCTGAACGGAAGCCCATTTTCAGGCCGTCTTCACATATTTTACTGAACGGGCCTCTTTTAGAGCTTCACTTTGATAACCTTTGTATGCTCCTTTCGCCGCTGAATCCTGCTCAGAATCGCCAGAATCGGCTCGCTAGCCTTCAACAACTCTTCAATCTCCTCGTCTGTCACATCCTCTCTCCTGATCTCCCTGAAGGCGAATCCCAACTGTTTAAGCTGCTCCCAGAACAGGTGTGTGGAGTCGTAAGGGTCAAAATCCTCTAAATCCTCCAATTCAGCAGTTAATTCGCCACCAGTGCTATCACCTCTTTCGGCAGCCACAGCGCGGAGTAGCTCATTGACCCTCTGACGGAGCCGCTCACCCGAGGCTTTCGTCTGAAGGTGCGAAGAGAAGAGTTCGGAGCGTGTGCGCTTAGCCTGGTTTGGGGAGACTCCCAGTCGGATGGCAGTGACGCGCGCGAACTGCTCGGCCTCGAAAAGGTTGATATCCCCGCTTTCGAGCACCTCAATTATGTCAGCGGGGAAGTCTGGCAGCCGCAGGTAGTGATCTACGAAGCTGGCAAAAGAGATGTGGGAGGACGTTTCACGGTCGAGGATGTTGCCGAGCTGCGCGGCCACTTTCAACAAGTCCTCACGCTTCCATTTACCGGGGCGACCGCGTTTCGTATCCGTGGCGGGATAACGCTGAGCGTGCCTGGCGGCGCGGAGCAGTTGTACTAACTCTTTCTCTTTGCTCGGGATGAGGTCGGGTAGCGCCGAGCGCAACTCGTCGGTAATCGAGCGGACGGCCGCCGGAGAGGCGAGCGGGTCGGCTTTACGTTGCCGTCGTCTTGTAGCTCTCAATGTCTGATAACGACCCCCTCTAGAATAATGTTACACGGAGACGATTATACCACATTTAGGATAAGTAATATTACATCATTTTCGACCGTTGAGCACACAAACAGGGTAGTTGTGTACCCTTTGTGCTATAGTAGAAATATGGATGAGAAAGCCCCGCAAACCGCCCTCATGGCGGCCCAGGCTGACTTGCAGGTCGCCCTCAGAAGCGCCGCCTCGCTCTGGGCCTCGGCCACGACTTCGGAGAGTGAGCGCCGCTCAGACCTGCTGAGGGATAAGCAGAGGATAGTCCTGTCCTTTTTCAAGCACGCGGGAAAACTCCCGTCGGAGGTTGAGCCGTCGGACGTGCAGGGGTGGCTGCGGGCGTTGGAGGGGAGGGGGATTAGCGCGGGCACCTGCTATCAGCACGCCTGCCTGCTTTCATCCTTCTACTCTTGGGCGATGAAAGACCCGGAGGTGGGGCAGCACGTCAGGCGTAACCCGGCGCGGATGGCGAGGCCGAAGGCGCCGAAGCCTTACCAGACTGAGAGCGTCAAGGCCCTGTCGGATGAGGAGGTCGGCGCGCTCGTCTCGGCCGTCCGTCGAAGGGCACAGTCGGGTGACATCGTGGGGAAGAGGGACTACGCGCTCCTGCTGCTGTACTTGGCGACGGGCTTGAGAAGGAATGAGGCCATCGGGCTGAAGGGTAAGGACGTGCACGTCGGCGAAACGCTCGTCCTGGAATACAGGGCGAAGGGCGGCGACTACCGCAGCAGGGAGGTGCGCGAGCCGCAGGTTAGGGAGGCACTGTTAGAATACCTGACCGCGTCGGGAAGGCTGTACGCTCTTAAGACTGACGCTCCGCTGTGGACGCGCCACGACCGCGCCGGGAAGCCGGGCGAGGTGCTCTCGTCGCACTGCTTCGTCAAGAACCTGAAGAAGTATGCCAAAGAGGCGGGCGTCGAAGGTTTTCACCTCCACCGGACGCGCCACACCTTCGCGCGCATCGTCTCCGAAGTCTCGGGCGACATCACGGCCACGCAGAACGCTCTCGACCACCAGAACCGCTCGACCACGAGAGTCTACGTCCAGCGGATTGCCGTGAAGCGGGACCTGTACAGTAACGAAGTCTCTAAACGTTGGGGTGATTAAAAGGTTGATGCTCGCCACTCCCTTTCATACTGGGCGAAGCTCGGCATCCGAATTCCCCGAAGCATCGATTTGCCTCCTCTATCGGCCTGGTGGGTCGTATCCTTTAGCACGCTCGCAGACCGGACACGGAATCGTCGTTTGGCAGGCCGCCAACCGGCGTCTCGGTACCGCGACATCAGGGCTTTCCGCCCCGCCGGACATCTCGACATCGGTGCCCCTCAGGCGACGTGGCGTTCACCCGGAACCGGAATTGCGCCACGTCGCCTGAGGGGCACCGTCAGATCGACAGTTCGACGTTGCCTTCCAGAACCTGTTGCTCAAGGCGCGGCCGCTCGCCCGGTCCCCACAGCTTGGCGACATGCGCGACGCGGTAGCGTATCGGCCCGCCATCCGGGCTCGCGCTGCGGCTGATCGGCCGCGGGATGCAAACGAACTCGGTTCGCATCTCATCGCCGGTGAGGCGCACCTTCGCGTAGCCGTGGCCGCCCATGTCTACGAACTCGAGGTGCGGCGCAAGCTGCGGGTTCGAGAGCGCGAGTGCGCGCTTGAGGTCGAAGCTTTTCGCATATTCAAGGCAAGAGCGGACACCATGCCGTAGCAGCATATTGTAGGTCCAGTCCGGCTTACGGCCATCCGGCCGGTCGGCGAGGAATAGCGGGCGCAGCGGATCGGTCTTGGAAAAATTGTGCTCGTAGGCTTCCATAGTTCCTGCGCTTGATAGCGAGGCGCCGACGAAGCTCAAGCCTACGGGATCGAACTTGCCTGGCGGCAGTTCCGAGGTCGCGTAGCCCGCCCAGAAGCTGTGGCGGTCGCCGGAAACGATCGCGAAGCCGGTGATCTTTGCGTCGCGCACGAGGTCGTAGATCTCGGCGCGCTCTCTGTAGGCCGTGCCGTAATCGCCGGTGACGAGCGAGGCATAGGTAGTCTTCGGCCACGTTTCCTTGGTCAGGCCCGGCGGCAGATTTTGCGGGTCGGCGCGCCAGTCGGGTGCGCCTTCTGAATTGCCCCAGATTTTCCACGTCGCGGTTGAATTGCGGAGCCGGTCTTTGAACCAGGCTTTCTGCTCGGCGCCGAGGATCGTCTGCGGCGGTGCGTTGCGCTGCGAATTGGGAACATGCGCGCCATTGAAGCTGACTTCCGCCGGCGGATTCCCGCCGTTGAACGCACGGCCGCCGTCGAGAACCTGCGCCACGTCCTCCGGAAACATGCCTGGGAACTCCGGCCCGAATGCTCCGGCCGCCGGGTCGCTGAACGGGTCGGCGCTGCGATAGCTGTGCTGATCGGTGATGATGAGGTCGAGGTGTTTGCCGTAGCGATAAGAGCGGTAGCCGATCAGGCTGTTGATCGCGGCCAGGTTGTTTGGCTCGTCGCCAAGGCCGTTCTCGTCCCACTTTTCGATTGCGACATTCGTCACCGCGGGCGGATCGAAGCTTTCGAGCGAGGGCCCGCTGACCTTCTTGCAACGCGATGGCAGATATTCCCACCATGCCTGGTTGGCGGCGACCTTGATGCTCTGGCCGGGCCGCGCCTTGCCGGCCTTCTGGATGCTCTGCCAGCCTTGCCACGAGAATTCGTGGTTGTCCCAGATCGCGACGAACGGCCAGCGCGCGCGAGCGTCCTGGAGGTCGGGGTCGGCGAGATAGCCTTTGTAGATGGCCCGGTAGCCATCGACGGTCAGCGGTATGTGGAACTTGCCGGCCTTGTCGCCATCCGGGATGCGCGCAACCTCATAGATCGTGCGGTCGTAGCGTGTCTTCACCTCGTCGGGATACTCGACCACCTCGTAGATGAAATCGCCCAAGTGCAGAACGAAGTCGAGTTGTTGGGCGGCGGGAGCGCGTTCATCTTCGTAAATCATTCGGCGATAGGCATTGAGCTTGCCCTCGTTGACATCCTGACAACTCACGAATGCGAAGTTCACCGGGCGGGGATCGTTTGGCAATGGCGCTGTGATCGTGCGGCCGATGCGGCTGCCGTTTCCGTCTCGGTCGGTAAAGCGGTACCAGTAGGCCCTCGCCGGCTTGAGGCCGCCGACGAGCACCCGGGCCGTCCAGTCGGTCGCCGGCGAAACCGGAACGCGCGCCCGCGCCACGACCCGGCGGAACCCCTCGTCTTCGGCGACTTCGACCGTCAGTCTCTGGCGCTCGCCTTTATCGAAGGGCCTGCGGGTCCACAGGAGAACGCTGTCGGGCTCGGGATCGCCCGATGCGACGCCTTCCGGGAACAGGTCGCGTCGCTCACGCCAGTTTACCTTGGAACGCGCGCTCGCTGGTCCGCCCAACGCCAGAGTCGCGCCGTAGCTCGCCGCGAGCGCGATGAACTCTCGTCGTGTGATCACAGTCGTCGAACCCCTCTCTCCGAAAGGCGTGTTCTCAAGCACCAGAACGTCACTCTACGCCATCAGCCCGGTTCCCGTGAACCGCACATCGCGGGTCAGTCGATCTTTTTACACTTGTAAAAGCCGCGGATGCGTTGCAAAGATTGATTTCAAACGCAGAAGTTCTTCGATGCCCTTTGCTAAGCGGCGATCCCGAACAGGCTCTCGACGAATTTCGCCTGCCCTTGCGCGTCGCCTCCCGCTAACCTCTTAACCTGACCTTTGCGTATCATGTTCATCGCTTCAATGCCTTCGAGTGTCCGCTCCGCTGTATAGAAACTCTTGAAGCACTGCGACGCTCGCACCGATAGGGTTTTCATCAATACCGCGGGGATTGGTATTATCGAGTCGCCCGTACAACTCTCCGCCGCGCGCGCGCAGGTCGGCGACCGTGTCATACTGAGCGGCACCGTCGGCGACCACGGCACGACCATCATGATTGCGCGCGGCGAGTTGGAGCTTGAGACCGACATCCGAAGCGACACAGCGCCGCTCCACTCCCTCGTCCGAGAGATGTTGGAAGAGGCCGCGCGCGGTGGCGATGCGTACGGGCTTCGGCGGCACGCGTATCGTGGCCATGCTCGTCGGCGAGCAGTTGCCGAGAATCTGTTAGCTCCGCGAAACGTATGACACTGACTGAACCACTCTCTGCCGCCCCTGTGCTCGCGTTCGGCTTCGTGCTGGGTCTCAAGCACGCGGTCGAGGCCGACCACCTTGCTGCCGTCTCGGCAATCGTCAGCGAGCGCAAGAGCCTCTGGGCCTCTTCGCTGGTGGGCGGACTCTGGGGGCTCGGCCACACCCTCGCGCTCCTCGTCGCGGGCGTCGTCGTGATTCTGTTTCACTTCCGTGTTGGCGAGAGAATTGAGCGCGCGCTTGAGTTCGCTGTCGGCCTCATGCTGATAGCTCTGGGCGCGAATGCTCTGAGGAGGCTCGCACGCGGCGGCCGTCTACACCTACACACGCACCGGCACGGCGGACGCAATCACATCCACCCGCACATTCACGACAGCGCGCCCGAGCCCGACCCGCACACGCATCACGGCCTACGTCTCGGGCCACGGCCTCTGCTTGTGGGCATGGTTCACGGTCTTGCGGGGAGCGCGGCGCTGACGCTGCTCGTGCTCTCAACCATCTCGTCGCCCGTCGTCGGGCTTCTCTATCTCGTCATCTTCGGCGTCGGCTCCGCTGGCGGGATGATGCTGATGAGCGCGCTCTTCGGCCTGCCTGTTTACCTGACGGCCGCGCGCTTCACACGCGCGCACCTCGCGGTGCGCGGGTTGGCCGGACTCTTCAGTCTGTGCCTCGGCCTGTTCACGGTCTACCGGATCGGGTTCGTTGACGGCCTGTTCCGTTGACCGCGATTGCCGCAGGTTAACTCACGCGAAACTTTCCGCGTCCGGCCTCCATCGACGCCCCCCGCGCCTGTTCTGAATACCACAATCGGTGTGGCAATATTATCCGATGAGTAGAACGACGTTCCGCTTAGGCGGCCGTGCCTTGAAACTCGCGCTTATCGCCGCGACGCTCTCGGCCGCGCTCTTCGCGGGCTGCTACGCGGGAGAGGGCAACGGCGCTCCGCCGCCGTCCGCCGACGGTGGAGCGGGACAAGCGCGCGAAGGCAACGCGAACGCGGGCGGCGTGCTGACGGGTAAGGCCGCGCTCGGCGACTGGACGACGGACGCGCCCGGCGTGCGCCGACGCATCACGGTCGCGGACATGCCCAAGCCATACGCCACCGAGTCGGTCGATAACGGCCCGCGCCTCGTCGCACGCCCGGAGGGCGCGTGGCCCAAAGCACCCGCGGGCTTTAAGGTCGAAGAGTTCGCCACGGGGCTACAGGAGCCGCGCCTGCTGCGCGCCGCTCCGAATGGAGACCTCTTCGTCGCGGAGAGCCGCGCGGGAAGAGTCCGCGTGTTGCGCGCGAAAGAGGGTGCGGGAAAAGTCGAGACGAACGAAGTCTTCGCCGCCGGACTCGACCGCCCGTTCGGCATCGCCTTCTATCCGCCCGGCCCCGACCCGCAATACGTCTACGTCGCGAACACGGGCACGGTCGTGCGCTTCCCTTATCGCAACGGCGACCTGAAGGCGCGCGGCGAGGCGGAGACGTTGGTGTCGAACATCCCCGGCGGCGGGCAACTGCGCGGCGGCGGCCACTGGACGCGCGACATCGCCTTCTCGCGTGACGGCAAGAGAATGTTCGTCTCCGTCGGCTCGTACTCGAACGTGAGCGACGACGAGGCCGAGACGCGTCGCGCTTGCATCCTTGAGTTCACGCCCGACGGGCGGAACGAGCGGCTCTACGCGACGGGCATACGCAACGCCGTGGGGATAGCCGTCAACCCACAGACCGGAGAGCTGTGGGCGTCCGTGAACGAGCGCGACGAGTTGGGCGACGATCTCGTCCCCGACTACGTCACGCGCGTCCGAGACGGCGGCTTCTACGGCTGGCCTTGGTTCTACATAGGCCCGAACCAAGACCCGCGCCACGCGGGTAAGCACGCCGAGTTGCGAGACAGGGTGATAGCCCCCGACGTGCTCCTACAGTCGCACTCGGCCTCGCTTCAGATGGAGTTCTATACTGGCCGACAGTTCCCCGCCGAGTACCTCGGCGACGCCTTCGCCTCGGAGCACGGCTCCTGGAACCGCGCGCGACGCACCGGGTACAAGGTGATACGCATCCCTTCGCGCGAAGGCGTGCCGACGGGCGAGTATGAAGACTTTCTGACGGGGTTCGTCACACCCACGGGCGACGTTTGGGGGCGGCCCGTCGGCTTGACTGTAGCGAAAGACGGCGCGCTATTCGTGACCGACGACGGCTCAAACACCGTCTGGCGAATCTCCTATCAGGGCGGCAAAGGGAGATGAACGGAGGCCGCCGGTGCTCGACGCCGATTTGAGGAAGTTAATGCGCACACGACCTTTGACTACTACATCCGTTAGTGTCCTAACTTGAAGCGAGAGGGCTTCTTTCTTCTGGAGGGTAATGTTTATGTCCGGCATTCTATCTCGCGCTCTGGCCGTCGCTCTGCTCGGAACCACACTGGCTTGCGGTGCGGCCAAAGCGACCGGCGTCGCAATCCCTGACCCTGCTCTGGATGCTCCTCTCGCCGCAAAAAAGGGCGAGCAGACTGCCGTTCTGGCGGGCGGCTGTTTCTGGGGCATCGAAGCGGTCTTCGAGCATGTCAACGGAGTCACCGACGTGACATCGGGTTACTCGGGTGGGGCCGCGGAAACGGCTCACTATGAGATGGTCGGCTCGGGTGAAACAGGGCACGCCGAATCCGTGCGAATAACTTATGACCCTTCGCGAATCTCGTACGGCCAACTCCTCAAGGTCTTCTTCGCGGTCGCGCATGACCCCACCGAACTTAATCGGCAAGGCCCCGATACGGGCACGCAATATCGCTCGGCCATTTTTTACTCCGACGATGAGCAGAGGCGCATTGCCGAAGCCTACATCAAGCAGCTTGATCAGGCTAAAGTCTTTGAGCGGCCGATTGTCACGCAGGTCTCCCGGCTCAACTCTTTTTATCAGGCCGAGAACTATCATCAGGACTACGCCGCCCAACATCCGGACGACTCGTACATCGTGTTTAATGACCTGCCCAAGGTGGCGAACCTTCAAAGGCAATTCCCCAGGCTGTATATAACGAGATAGTCTCTTCCAATCCTCGACCTGATGAGGAGATCGCTACTCATAGTCTGCTGGTCTATCGCCGCGCCCTGCGCGCTGCTCGCACTCCTCATTATCTTGCCGGCGCCGACGCATCTTCTATGGATGGCCGCGGTCGGCATCAGTGAGTGGAGTGTCTGGCTGCTTCTGGCGGGACTCATAGGCTTGCTATGCGGCGCGAGTGCTCTATTCATCGGTCGCGGGAGCGCGTCGGCGTGGGCAGGTATCACGCTCAGTCTGTTGACGATTGTTTGCGCGAGCGTGCCTGTCGTCGAAGCGCACAGAATCGCCGCGCAGAGGGGCGTGAGCCTCTCGTGGAGTCGCTATCTGTTTGGGACGGAGCAGGCGGACGCGCTCGCCTCGATTGACGTTCAGCGCGACGTGGAGTTTGCAAAACCTGACGGACACCCTCTACGCCTTGACGTGTATCAGTCGCGTGATTCTACGCGGCGCGAGCCGCACGCGAACGCGGCATCACGGCCGCTGTCGCCTGCCGTTATCGTGATTCACGGAGGTTCATGGAGCGGCGGCGTCAAGAGCGACTTCGCGACTTATGATCGCTGGCTGGCGTCGGGAGGCCGAGTGGTCTTCGACGTGGAGTACAGGCTGGCGAGCGGTGCAGAACATTTTCCGGCGCAGGTCTTGGACATCAAATGTGCGATAGCATGGGTTAAGAACCACGCCGCGCAATACCACGTTGACCCGGAGCGACTCGCCCTCCTGGGACGCTCTGCCGGTGGGCAACTGGCGCTGCTCGCCGCCTACACCGCGAACGACCCGACTCTCCGGCCCGATTCATGCAATGCCCAGGAGACAAGCGTGCGAGCCGTAATCTCCTTCTACGGCCCCACCGACCTCGCATGGGACTACACGCATCCGGGCCGCCCCGACGTGATCAATACCCCGCACGTGCTTGAGAACTATCTGGGCGGGTCGCCCACCTCCGCGCCGCAAGCCTATGCGTCGGCCTCTCCCATCGAACACGTCAGCGCACAGTCGCCGCCGACCCTTTTCCTGCATGGCGGACATGACCAACTCGTCCTGACCGGGAACGTAGAGCGCATCATGCCGAAGTTGGCCGCGGCGGGCGTGGAGGTCACATACGTCTATCTTCCGTGGGGCAATCACGGCTTCGACTACAATTTCAATGGTTGGGGTTCCCAGATTGCGCAGGCCGAGATAGGTAAATTTCTGGACGGCCACTTGTAATCAGGTACAGTCACGGGCGGCCGGAACGGGAAGGGCATCAGACCCGCGCCTGTCTGACACTCCAACCTCTGTTTGCAAACTGCCAATCTCGGCCCGCGTGGTAAGCGTTTCGCAGACCCCGGAACGTTCTCTCTCGACTACATAGCGTGAGTTCGTGTTTTTTCAATCGGCATAAGAGTTGATTGTTATAGTCTGCACGCGGAGGGTAAGGGTTAGTTACAGGGAGGCGCGCGCGCAAGGATGACAGTGGCGACGGCCGACAGGCGAATACGTCAGAGGCTTCTGGAGGCCGCGCTTCCTCTGCTGGCGGAGCGGGGGTTATCCGGCGACATCCTGCGGCAGTCGGCCGCCGTTGCGGGCTGTTCGCTCGAACGTGCGCGCCTCTTCTTCGGGCGCGAAGAGGAGTTGGTGCTGGCCCTGTACGTCAGGCTGGCGACCGAACTCGAAGCGCGCGTGATGGACTTGCCGGAAGGCCCTCTGGCCGAACGCTTCCGCTCGGCGATGCTGGCGAAACTCTCCCTCGTCGCGCCGTACCGGGACGCACTCACCGCCCTGCTCGCAACGATACTCGACCCACGGCACGAACTCGGCGCACTCGGCGAACAGACGAGACTCGTTCGGAGCCGTGTGATGGGCGTCTTCTCGGCGGTCGCCCTCGGGGCGTCAGACCGGCCGTCGGCGGAAGTCCCCGCGCTCGCACGCGCACTCTACGGCGCACACCTCGCGCTCGTGCTGCTTTGGACGCAGGATCGAACCCCGGACTTTATCGCCACGCGAAGTGCGATAGACGCCTTCTGCAACCTGCTCGCTTCGGCCGCGCCCCTCCTCTGGCTGCCGCAAGCGGGGGCCATGCTCGCGGGGGCCGACAAGATTCTGTTGCCCCTCCTTGAGCCCGAGCCGGACGCCGCGAAGACCGCGACCTCAGAGAGAATCCTGCGAACACTTTTTCGCCACAGGCGATTGCAACCCGGCGCGTGCGCGTGCGCCGAAAACCCTTGCGAGCAGTGTCTCGGACTGCACCTGCCGAAGGTGATGCGGTTCGTCGTCAACGAAGAGCCCGTTCACCTACTCCTTCCGGCCTTCCCCGCCAAGTCGCCGAACACGTCGAAGGTGCTCGGCAAATTGCCGGACATGGCCGAGGAGCTTGCGCTCGATTTTCTGGAAGGAGTCTGTCGAGAGATTAAAGAGTTCTACCCGCCGGGCGCGCGCGTGACCATCTGTTCGGACGGGCGCGTCTTCAGCGACCTCGTCGGCGTCGAAGAGGTTGACGTGACGGAGTACGGGCGCGCGATAGCCTCGATGCTTGAGCGGCTTGGGGCCGTGTCGCTCGACACACTTAATCTCGAAGACCTCTTCGACCTCGAAGACCGTGCGGCGCTGCGCGAACAGTTGTGCACGCATTACGCCGAGCCTCTGGCGACAATCGAGGAGCGTGTACGCACCTACGAGCGCCACCGTGCGCTCTTCAACGGCATCCACCGCTTCCTCTTTGAAGACCGCCTCGTCATCGAGCCGGGCAAGAGCAGAAACCGTCTGCGCAACGAATGCAGGGAGCGCGCTCTGCGTTTGATTCAGCGGAGCGAGGCTTGGGGGCGGCTCATCGGGGAGTGCTTCCCCTTAGCCCTGCGCCTCTCCATACACCCGCAGCCCCCGCACTCGGACAAGATAGGCATCCTGCTCGGCGACGCTGGAGACGCATGGCTCACGCCCTGGCACGGCGTCGCGCTCAAAGTCGGCGACAGGTTCAAGCTCGTGAGGCGGCACGAGGCGGAGGCGCTCGGCGCGTCGGTCGTACGGCGCAACGGTCGCGCCAGCCATTACGAGACGGGAGCGGCCGTATGAACGACGCCGCCGTGCAAGTCACAGTTGACGACGCCGTGCGGACCATACCCGGCGAGACCGTGCGCGCGGGCCGCGACCGCTACCTCAAGAACAACTCACTCACGCTCGACAGTTATACGGAGAGCGGCTTCCCCATCTACGTCGGGAAGAGTTTCATACGTCTGCCGAACCCCGGTCTGCTACACCTGCATGACCTGCATCACGTCGTCACGGGCTACGGCACGGGACTCGTCGGCGAGGCCGAGATAAGCGCGTACGAGTTGCGCGCGGGATGCAGGTCGTTCATGGTGCACCTGCTCTGCGTCGGGGCAATCCTCTGCGCGATGTTCGTCGCGCCGAGGCGCATCGTGCGCGCATGGAGACGCGCGCGCGGTGCGCGCACGCTCTACTACACGACCATCCCTTACGAAACCCTTCTGGACATGAGCGTGGCGGAACTTCGTCGCCGCCTCAACATCACAACCCACTGCGCGTCTGACGGTCGAACGGAACGGCTATGAATAATGAGACCAGACCCGAGTGGACGCTCGAACCGCTCGAACCCTTCGGCGTGGTTGTCACCGCGGCCGATGAAGGGGCGCAGGCCGGGAAGATTCCCGCGCCCCTCTTTGAAGAGTGGGTCGGGCGGCGCGGCGTGGTCGTGGCGCGCGGTTTCGCACGGCTCGACGCGGGCGCGCTGCCAAAGTTCGGGCGCTTGTTCGGCGACGTGCTTGAGTGGGACTTCGGCGAGGTCAACGAGCTGCGTGTAAAGGCCGGAGCAGGGAACTATCTCTACACCAATCACGAAGTGCCGTTCCATTGGGACGGCGCGTTCGTCGGACGCGTCCCGCGTTACATCATCTTTCAATGTGAATCCGCTCCGCCCACGGATGCCGGAGGCGAGACGCTCTTCTGCGACACGCGGCGTATACTCGAACGCGCCGCGCCGGACGCGCGGGAGATGTGGGCGCGCATCTCGATTACATACTCGACCGAGAAGGTCGTTCACTACGGGGGGACTTTCACCTCGCCGCTTCTCGCAAGACATCCGCTCGGCGGTGAGCCTGTGCTCAGGTACGCCGAGCCCGTGGACGACCTGAATCCTGTACAACTCGAAATAGAAGGCATCGCCGCGGAGGCCCGTGCGGACTTCCTGCTCGACATGCAACACAGGCTGCGCGACCCCGAAGTCTGTTACGCGCACGCGTGGCGCGACGGCGACATCCTCATCGCGGACAACCACGCGCTGCTCCACGGGCGACGCGCGTTCGAGGAGTCTGCGCCCCGGCACATACGGCGCGTCAACGTCTTATGAACGCGCGACGAAAGTTGACGTGAGACAGATGAGTGTCAAGCGATCTCTTCTCTACATGCTCCGCATACGCCGCGTCGAATTTCGCATCGCGGAGATTCCGATACTCGCCATCCCCGTACTCCTGCTGATTAAAGACGCGACGCCGCTGAAGACCTTCGCCTTCTGGGAAGGGATCTTTATCTTCTTCCTCCTGTTCGCCTTCGGGGACATGGTCAACTGCCTCGCCGACCGTGACCTCGACGCCGTCTACAAGCCGCATCTCTCCGAAGCCGTCTACGGCCTCGGAGTCCGCTTCGTCACATTTCAGGTCGTGGCGACGGCCGCACTCGCACTCGTCCTGTCCGCGCATCTCTCATGGCTCACGGGCCGCCTCGCGCTCTTCGTCCTCGTCGCCGTAGGGCTTGCGCTCGGCGCGGCCTACTCCGTCCCGCCAATTCGTCTGAAGGGCCGAGGCTTCGCGCAGCTCGTCTGCCTCTGGCTCATCATCTTCGTCGGCCCCATGCTCTTCGTCGCGCTACTAGTTGACGCATACACGCCGCCGACTCTGCTCATACTCGCGGCGGCGTACGGCACTCTGCAAATGGGCGTCATTCTCATCAACACCGCGGAGGATTACCCGGAAGACCTCGCGGCAGGCATACGCACGACGGTCGTCGCCACGGGTTTGCGGGCGGGCGTCGCGCTCGCTCTCGCGCTCGCGGCCCTCGGCTCCGCAGGACTGTTGGCAACTCTAATCATGCTCTTCCGCCAACGTCATGCGGGCTGGCCCTGGATGGCGGCGCTGTTGCCTGTCGCGTGTGCGTCCGTTTACGTTTCGGGCAGTATATGGAGCCTTGAGCGTTCCATCGCCGGGGCTGAACTTGACGAACAGATACGGACGGTCAAACGTGCGGCGAGAAAAGTCCCCCTGTGGGTGACCGTCGCGGCGTGGTCTACGCTCGGCGCGGCCTATGCCTTCTACCGCCTGTCCGCGAGCAATTAATTCGCCGAAAAACAGTTCTTGACTGCTCGTTCCAGAAATGATATAAGACTGGCCGAGGTAGAGGTAAACGGATGGCGAGGCACAAAGAGTTCGACCGTGACGAGGCGCTCCACAAGGCGATGGAGGTCTTCTGGTCGCGCGGCTACGAGGCCACGTCCGTGGGCGACCTCGTCAACCACATGGGCATCAACCGCCAGAGCCTCTACGACACTTTCGGCGACAAGCACACGCTCTACCAACAGGCGCTCGACCGCTACCGCGAGGTGGAAGGCCGGAAGATGTTCGAGCTGTTGGAGCGGCCCGGCCCGGTCAAGCGCGCGCTGAGGCAGTTGTTCCAAAGCGTCGTCGAGCGCTCGCTCGGCGGCGGCGAGCGGCGCGGATGTTTCGTGGGTAACGCCACGTCGGAGTTGGCCGGGCGTTGCAAGGAGACGGAAGAGAAGGCTTGCGGCAGCATGGCCGCGGCGGAGGAGGCGCTCTACCGCGCGCTGCTGCGCGGGAAGCGAGAGGGCGAGATTAACGCGGGGCGCGACCTGCGCGCCGTCGCGCGGTTCCTCTACAGCAGTTTGCAGGGGCTACAGCTCATGTCGAAGGCGACAAGGGATCGCAAGACGCTCGAAGACGTGGTGCGTGTGACGCTCTCTGTGCTGGATTAAAAATTTTGCCGATTTCTGGAATGAATGTTCCAGAAACCGAAAAGGAGCAGGATGATGGGCAAGCTTGAAGGCAAGGTGGCGGTAGTAACGGGCGGGAATTCGGGGATAGGGCTGGCGACCGCGAAGGAGTTCAGGCGCGAGGGCGCGAGGGTCGTCATCACTGGCCGCGACGCGCGGACGCTCAAAGAGGCGGCGAAGGAGATAGGCGGCGAGGTCTTGGCCCTGCGCTCGGACTCTTCGAGCCTCAAAGAGACGGACGAGCTATTCGCCGCCGTGAAGGAGAGGTTCGGCCGTGTAGACGTACTCTTCGTCAACGCGGGCGTCGGCAAGTTTGCGCCGCTCGAAGAGACCGACGAGGAGCTATTCGACCAGATCATGGATATCAACTTCAAGGGCGCGTACTTCACAATCAAGAAGGCGCTGCCGCTCTTAAATGACGGCGCATCCGTCATCCTCAACACGTCCGTCGTCGCGCACATCGGTCTCCCGAACTCAAGCGTCTACTCCGCGAGCAAGGCCGCGCTCCTCTCGCTCGTGCGGACGCTCTCCGCCGACCTGATCGGGCGCGGCATACGCGTCAACGCCGTCAGCCCCGGCCCAATCGCGACGCCCATCTTCGGTAAGATGGGGCTGCCGCCCGAGGCGATAGATGAGACGACGAAGGGCCTCAGCGAGCAGGTGCCTTTGAAGCGTATGGGGCGGCCCGAAGAGATAGCCAAGGCTGTGCTCTTCCTCGCAAGCTCCGACTCGTCCTTCCTCGTGGGCACGGAGATAGTCGCCGACGGCGGCACGCTCGGGGTTAAAGCCCTTGGCGGCGTCGGCGTGAGTCAGGAGGCGGAGTTGCGTGCCAGGGCGGCGTGACCAGGGGTAGGTTAACCGCGCAGACACGGAGGCACGGCTTTGAAGCGCTATGTCTTCAAAGCCGTGCCTCCGTGTCTGCGCGGTGGTTAATTCTTTATGACGGATACATAAACGCTCCTTAACAAATATTACGAAAAAAAAGATACTGCACGTGTCGAATTCGCCGCCCTTCGTTCGTCGTGTATGTAGAGCGCGGGTTTCGGCCCGGAAGATTAAAGCTAAGGAGATAGAGTAGATGCGTTTCATGGTCATCGTTAAAGCGAGCGAGGAGTCGGAGGCGGGCGTTCTTCCCGACGAGAAGATTTTTGCGTTGATGGGCAAGTACAATGAAGAGCTGGTGAAGGCGGGCGTGATGCTCGCGGCCGAGGGGCTTCACCCTAGCTCGAAGGGCGCGCGCGTCAAATTCTCGGGCGGGAAGCGGACTGTGACCGACGGCCCCTTCTCCGAGACGAAGGAGTTGATCGCGGGCTTCTGGCTGTGGCAGGTGAAGTCGAAGGAGGAGGCCGTCGAGTGGCTCAAGCGCGCGCCCTTCGACGGCGGCACTGAGGTCGAACTGCGTCAGGTCTTCGAGGTGGAAGACTTCGGCGCCAACCTCACGCCGGAACAGGAGCGCCTGCGCGCGCGGCGCGCGCGGTTGGAGGCGAAGCGGTAGTTAACCAACGCGGACACAGAGACACGGCTAAATGCAATTTAAAAACTGTGTCTCTGTGTCCGCGTTGGTTAATCCTCTTCAAAGTTTAGAAGATTGTGTTGACGACCAACGACACACACCGCGCGGTCGAGGCGGTCTGGCGAATCGAGTCTGCGAAACTCATCGCCGCGCTCGCGCGCATCACGCGCGACCTGGGGTTAGCCGAAGAACTCGCGCAGGACGCACTCGTCGCCGCGCTCGAAAGTTGGCCCGAGTCGGGCGTGCCCGAGCGACCGGCCGCATGGCTCATGGCCGCGGCCAAACGCCGCGCCATAGACCTTCTGCGCGCGAGGACGCTCCGCGCGCGCAAGCACGAGCAGATAGGCCGTGAGCTTGAGGCATTGGAGAGAACCGTGCCCGACTTTGACTCGGCCCTCGACGACGAGTTCGGCGACGACCTCCTACGACTCGTCTTCACGGCCTGTCACCCCGTGCTCTCGACGGAGGCGCGCGTCGCGCTCACGCTGCGACTGCTCGGCGGACTAACGACCGAAGAGATCGCGCGCGCCTTCCTCACGCCTGAGCCGACCGTCGCGCAGCGCATCGTCCGCGCCAAGCGCACGCTCGCCGAGGCGCGCGTCCCCTTCGAGGTGCCGCGCGGCGACGAACTCGCGGCGCGTCTCTCGTCGGTGCTCGAAGTCGTCTACCTCATCTTCAACGAGGGCTACACGGCGACGGCCGGTGACGAATGGGTGCGCCCCGCGCTCTGCGAAGAGGCGCTGCGCCTCGGCCGCATACTCGCGGAGCTTACGCCGCGCGAGCCGGAAGTCCACGGCCTCGTCGCGTTGATGGAGATTCAGGCGTCGCGCCTGCGCGCGCGCGTCGGCCCCACGGGCGAGCCGGTTCTGCTGCTCGAACAGAATCGTGCGCGCTGGGACTGGCTTCTCATCCGCCGAGGTCTCGCCGCGCTCGCGCGTGCCGAAGCCCTCGGCGGCGCGCTCGGCCCATACGCACTGCAAGCCGCGATTGCCGCCTGCCACGCGCGCGCACGCGCCGCGGAGGAGACGGACTGGCCACGCATCGTTGCGCTCTACGACGCTTTGGCCGAACTCGCGCCCTCGCCCGTCGTGGAGTTGAATCGCGCGGTCGCGGTCTCGATGGCCTTCGGCCCCGCGGCCGGTCTCGAACTCATAGATGACTTGATTGAAGAGCCCACGCTTAAGAGTTATCACCTGCTGCCGAGCGTGCGTGGCGACCTGCTCTACAAACTCGGGCGCTTCGACGAGGCGCGTGCGGAGTTCGAGCACGCGGCCACGCTCGCGCGCAACTCACGCGAACGCGAACTGCTGCTCGCACGCGCGCGTAGTGCGCGGCCTGACAAGTCTTAACTCTCATCCCACACGCAACAAGACTCAACTATCATCTCAACAAGCGCCCGGCATTGCGCGCTCGATAAGAACGGAGTCGCCGAACTCGTGCGTCAGGTAGCCGCGCGCGTCCAATTCAGCGGTCGCGCGCCGGAGCGTCTCCTCGTCTATGAAGGCTCGCAAAAGCTCGTAGTGGCTCGTCCCCGCCTCGTGCGTGCCCGAGAGAATTGCGTCAACCACGCGCAGACAACTCGCGGGGCCGATGCGCTGCGTCGCTATCCGGTCGCCCGCGCGCAACGTGCCGTCCGCGTCCGAGGCGTGTTCGAGCGCGCGCACGACGGTCGTGCCGACGGCGACGACGCGACCGCCTCGCGCCTTCGTGCGATTGATTGCGGCGGCCGTCGCTTCGGGGATGCGGTACGGCTCGTCGAAGGGAAGTAGACGGTCAAGCTCTTCGTCGCCCGTGGACGAGATGCCCGCGGCGTGCGTTATCGTCTCGAACTCGACGCCGCGCGCGCGCATCGCGGCGAGCGTGCGCCAGTCCAGCGCGAAGCCCGCCGACGGCGGCTCGAAGGCGACGGGCGGCCCCGCGATGCGCGTCCAAACGTCCCACAGCGCGAGCGGCTCCGGGACGTGCGCGTACTGTATCGGCCGCCCGTGTCGAGCGAGCCCTGCCCACACTTCATCCGGAGAGCCGTCGAAGAGGAGCGAGACCAAACGCGCGTGACCCATCAGGCGCTCGACGGTCGCGCGCAAGGGGCCGAGAACGAGTCGGTCGCCGGGCGAGAGCGGCGGCGGTGTCGCACGGTCTTCGGTGCGCGTGTGGAAGTCGCCTTCGCCGAAGACGACCGCGCCGAAGCGTCTAACGTCTTCGGGCCTGAGCGAGGGTCGGGCCGCCAGCCTCACCTCGACGGGCGCGCCCGTCGGGCCGTGTGTGCCGCGCAGGCTCGCGGGGAGCGTCGCCGCGTCGTTGGCGACGACGAGGTCGCCGCGCCGTAAGTATTCGACGAAGGCGGAACGCGACGCGTGGCCGATATGCCTGCACGCATCCACGACGAGGAGTTTCGCGTCCGTCGGGCGTTGCACGGGCTCATTTGCGGCGATCATGCGGTCGCTCCTTCCAACTCCTGAACTGACGCTTCAGTTGACTGACCCGGCGCGTCGTGTGCGTCGCGTTTCAAGAGTGCGGCGGCGATTGCGTCGGCGAGTTCACGCGCGGCCTGCTCTGGTGCTTTCAGCGTCGAGGGGTCTGCGTCGGGCACGGCCGCCGCGTGCATCGGCGTGTCCATGTCGCCGGGGTCGAGCGAGAGGAATCGCACGCCGTCGGCCGCGTGCTCCTCATCCCAGATGCGGCTCAAGTGGTGCAGCGCGGCCTTGCTCGCGCCGTATGCGCCCCAGGTAGAGTAAGGGTTGACCGCCGCGTCGCTCGAAATGTTGAGCACGACCGCGCCGCGCCCCTCGCGCGCGGACGAGGCGAGCGCGCCCATCAGAGCCTTCGTCAGACGAAACGGGCCGAGTACGTTCGTCTTGAACGCGCGCTCGAACTCCTCGCACTCCGTGTCGGAGAGCATCGCGAGCGGCATGGGGCCTAAGTCCGAGGCGTTATTGACGAGCACGTCCAGGCCGCCGAGTTCGCCCGTGACCTGCAAGGCAATCGGGTAGATCTCCTCCTTCGACGAAACGTCGGCGACGATGCCGTGCGCGCCCGCATTCTCTCTCGCGACCGTTTCGACCCGCTCGCGCGTGCGCGCGACGAACGCGACGCGAGCGCCCCGCTTCATCAACTCGCGCACGAGCGCAAGGCCCAGGCCGGAAGTGCCGCCCGTGACCGCGACGCGCAGACCGTCGAAAATATTTGTCCCACCAGCCGCATCGCCGCGCGCGACGCGTTCGGCGGAAGAGAAGTCGGAAGATATGTTCATGTTCAAGTGTCACCCTTTCTAAAGAAAAACCTTTACTAAGGCAGAGGCTATCACGGAGACTTGACTTTGTAAAGTATTTTCTTTAGAAAGGTGACATGAGCCTTGAGACGCACCAGACGGGCGAGCGCAAGACGCGACGCGCCATCGTCAAACTCCTGAAGACCGACGGCCCGCTCGGCTCGGCGCAGCTTGCCGAACGGCTTGGCCTGACCGCGATGGCCGTACGCCTCCAGATGTATGCGTTAGAGAGTGAGGGGCTCGTGACGGCCGAAGACCGGCCCTCGCCAGTCGGGCGGCCAGCGAAGTTCTGGCGGCTCACGCGCGAGGCCGACCGGCACTTCCCCGAAGCCTATGCGGAGCTGAGCGTCGCGCTCATCGACGCCATGCAGGAGACCTTCGGGGCCGAAGGGTTGAACCGCGTGCTCGTCTCGCGCTGCGCGCGGCAGCAGTCGGACTACGTGAAGCGCATACGCCCCGACGACCCTTTGAAGAAGAGACTGGCCGAACTGGCGCGCGTGCGAACGGAGGAGGGCTACATGGCCGAGGTCAGGCCGGAGGAGGGCGGCGGCTTCCTTCTCGTCGAGAACCACTGCCCCATCTGCGCCGCTGCGAACGCGTGTCAGGGCTTCTGCTCGACGGAGTTAGACCTGTTCCGCACGGTGCTCGGGCCGAATGTGGAGGTCGAGCGCGTGGAGCACATAGTCTCCGGCGACCGTCGCTGCGCCTACCGCGTCACGCCGTCGTCCGTCGTGCGCCGCGCGAGCGCGCGCCGGAAGTCGTCACGCGATTGATTGAGGTGCGGGCTCGGCCCCGCGTATCTCTCAAGAAGAAGTTTGGCGCTCAAGAACCGAACGCACGGATTGCAACGCCGCGACTCCGTCGTGTTTGTGCGCGGAGTATGCGACGTAGCCGTCAGGCCGCACGAGCGTTATGTCTTGATAAGGCCCCGACCGCAGCTCGACGATATCGCCGAACGCTTCGGCGAGTTGTTTCGCGGACTCTTTTGTCGAAGAGTCCGCGTCCTCGTCCAACGCGAGCAGGAATCGGCTGCGTATGCCTTCGCCGCCGCGAATAGAATCGTCGAAGAAACGCTTTCCGGCCCCCTCGACAATCGGGCTTCCACGATAGGCGATGCCGAGTTCCGAGAGCCTCTCGACGAAGGCATGTTGAAACGGGGCGAGATGCGACACCATCGGTATGATTGTGTCGCGCAATGCCTGTATGAGTTTGTTCGGAGTCCCCATCACCCTCGTCAGGATGTCCGTGGTCTCGATGACGTGCTTGATGACGGGGCGGCGTTCGGCGCTGTAGCTGTCGAGCAGACGGTCGTTGCCGCGACCGTGCAGAACGAGGTCGAGCTTCCAGACCAGATTCCAAACGTCTTGCAGCCCTGTATTCATCCCCTGCCCGCCGAAGGGGCTGTGAATGTGTGCGGCGTCGCCCGCTATGAACATGCGGCCGACGCGTAGCTGCGCAACCTGCCGGTGATGGATGTTAAAAAAACTGCTCCAATATAGAGCTTGCGCCTCGATGCCTGCGGGCGCGCGCTGCTTGAGTATCTCCCGCACGAGTTCAAGTGACGGGGCTTCTTCTTCCGCGTGCTCGATTGTCGCCACGATGCGGCGGCGAGTGGCGCTCATGGGAAAGATCGCGACGGGGCCGGATTCGCTCGGGCACAACTGCAACTCGTCGGCGGGCAGGGTCTCGTTGGTCTGTATGTCGGCCAGCATGAAGAGAGAGTCATACCGGGCTCCTTCAAACGGCAGATTCAAGAGATGCCGAACCGCGCTGTGTGCGCCGTCGCAGCCGACGACGAACGCCGCGTTAAGCTCCGTGCGTCGTCCTTTCCGGTCAAGCGTCACGCTCACGTAGTCGTCGCGCGGGGCCGCCGAGACGAATGAAGTCTCGTACTCGACGGCCCCGCCTCTGCGCCGTAGCTGCTCAACAAGCAGTCTCTCGGTTACGTCCTGTGGAACCATTGCGATGAAGGAGTAGGGGCTCTCCTCGGGCGCGAAGCGCATGTGTGCGAGCGTGCGCCCGTGTGTTATCACGGAGACCGACGTGACGCGATTCGCCGCTTCGAGAAAGGGACGGACGACCCCTGCCATGTCGAATATCTCAAGCGTCCGAGGGAAGATTGCGAGCGCTTTGGAATGTGCCGACTGTGTCGAACGCGCCTCGACGATTCGCCATCTCAGACCGCGGCGGGCACACTCGTTCGCCAGAAATAGCCCGACCGGCCCCGCGCCGACAATCAAAACATCGGTATCAATCAAGGCATCAGGCATGAGCCCTTCCTCCCCGGAACACTCACGCCGTAGCGGCAGGCTGGTATTTGCCCGGCTCGACGCGGAACGAGATGCTCAGACGGTTCCAGCCGTTGATAGTCACGACGGCAAGCGTCAGGTTGACCAACTCCTCCTCGCTGAACTGCGCGCGTGCCATTTCATAGACTTCGTCGGGGACGTGCCCCTCTGTAACGAGCGTCACGGCCTCTGCCCACGCGAGCGCCGCACGCTCGCGCTCCGTGTAGAAGGGCGACTCGCGCCAAGCGTCGAGCAGGTATAGACGCTGCTCGGTCTCGCCGCCCGCGCGCAGGTCTTTCGAGTGCATGTCGAGGCAGAAGGCGCAGCCGTTTATCTGCGAGACGCGGAACTTCAAGAGGTGGAGTAGCTGTCGCTCCAACCCGCACTTTGCCAGATACGTCTCCAGCCCGTACATAGCCCTCACCGCGCCCTTTCCAACTTCCGTGTAGTTCAAACGCTGTTTCATTGCTTCACTCCCTTTCAAGAAAAAGTCCGCGGGGTTAACTTCGCCGCTGACTGCCACGCTCTCCCCCGTCTCTAACCTGAAGACGAACGCGGCTGTGTTTCCGTGACAGCCCTCTTATCTGTCGGGCGCATCTTCGAGCGGCCGGATGCCTTGCAGCTTCTCCGGGTTGAGGACGTTATAGAGTGCAATGATGGAACTACCGTCCGTCTCGAACGAGGTGGCGGAGAAAGGCGCTCCGTCAACGAAGGTGACGAGGCCGGGCTCGCCGTTGATTGGGAGGATGGCTTGAGTCAGTCGCGCGCCGAGTTTACGCGCGACGACGATGAAGAGGTGTGCGATGCGCCCGCGGCCCTTGACCACCTTGCGCGCCGCGTGGACGACTCCGCCGCCATCGCTCGTCAGCGTCGCGTCCTCCGCGAAGAGTGAGAGGAGTGAAGCCTCGTCGCCCGCGCTCGACGCCGCCATGAACTTCTCTATCAACCGGCGGCGGTCTTCCTCACGGGCACTGAACCGCCTCTGGTCGCGTCGTACGCGCTCCCTCGCGCGATGCACTACCTGTCGGCAGGTCGCCTCGCTCTTTCCAAGTATGCGCGCGATGTCGGGATAGTCGCAGTCGAAGATGTCGTGCAGAAGGAATGCCGCTCGCTCCGACGGCGCGAGACGCTCAAGGAGCACCATGAATGCCATCGAGAGGTCGGACGCGAGTTCGAGCTGCTCCTCGGGCGACGGGACGCCGAAGAGAGGCTCGGGCAGCCACTGGCCTGTATACGCCTCGCGCTCGACGGACGCCTTGCGAAGGCGGTCAATCGCGAGCCTCGTCACTACGCTGACGAGCCACGCCTCTGGCGAGCGGACTTCGGCCGCGTCCGTACGATGCCAGCGGAGGTAGGCTTCCTGTACGATGTCCTCGGCGTCGGCACGCGTCCCCGTCATCCTGTATGCGACCGAGAAGAGTCGCCGCCGTAGTTGCTCGAACACGATGCCGCGACTGCCCGTGTACTCCATAGCCACCATGGAATTATCCCCCTACATGCTTAGACGGACAACCATACATGTTTGTGACACCGCATTGACAGGCGCGCTTTCAGCCCTCATCCTTTCGGTCGCCGTCACTCTCTCTTTCTCTTCCCCGTACGCGAGGACTTGATGAAGAACATCCCCTTCGCATACATCCCGCTCGTCATCATTCTGTCACTGACCTGCGGCCTGCTTGCTCCATCAAACACGGCGTGGGCTGCCGCGCCACGGGCCGCGCAGGATGATAAGAAGTTGACGCCCGAGCAGAGCCGCGCGCTCACGGAGGCGTTGCAGTTGATGACGCACTCCTCCGAGTTGCAACGGCAGGGGAGACTCGACGAAGCCGCCGGGCTGCGCGAGCAGGCGCAGACCATCATCGAAAAAACATTCGGCACGGAGCACTTCGCCTCGGCGCTCAACCTGAAGCTGCTAGGATTCCTCTACGACCAGAAGGGCGACTACCAAAAGGCCGAGGCGGCATACATGCGCGCGCTCGCCGCGCGGGAGAAGCTGAGCGGGCCGGAGCACGCGGAGGTGGCGGATGTGCTCATAGGACTCGGCGCCGTCTACGGCCACATGGAGGACTTCGTCAGGGCAGAGCAAGTCTACACGCGCGCCCTCGCCATACGCGAGAAGGCGCTCGGCCCGGACAGTACCGAAGTCGCCTCGGCGTTGTTCAGCCTCTCTCACGCCCTCACGAACCGGGGGCTGTACGCTCAGGCTGAACCGCTTCTGCGGCGCGCTCTGGCGATTCAGGAGAAGGCGCTCGGCGCTGACACTCTCGAAGTCGCGCTGACGCTTAACAACCTCGCATACCTCTACATGGAGAAGGGCGACTTCGAGCAGTCGGAGGCGCTCTTCAAGCGCAGCCTCGCGACTTTCGAGAAGCTGCTCGGGCCGGAACACGCCCTCGTCGGCACGCCGCTCAATAGCCTCGCGGCGCTCTATCGAACGAAGGGCGATTATCAGCGCGCGGAGCCTCTGCTCAAGCGCGCGCTGGCGATACAGGAGAAGGCCGTGGGGCCGGAGCATCCTGACACGGCCATCGCGCTCAACAGCCTCGCCATGCTCTACAGCGAGAAGGGCGACGACGAACGCGCCCTGCCGCTCTTCCAGCGCGCACTAGCCATACGGGAGAAGGCGGAGCCGAATAGCTCTTCGGTTGCGGCGACGCTCAACAGCATCGCGAACGTCTACAGCTCAAAGGGTGAACACGCGCAGGCCGTCTCGCTCTACAAACGCGCGCTCGCAATCGTGGAGAAGACTATCGGGACGGAGACACCACTCTACGCCTCGACGCTCAGTAACCTTGCCGTCGTCTACGAGGAGCAGGGCGATTACGAGCAGGCCGAACCGCTCATCAGGCGCGCGCTGGCGCTTCGAGAGAGGCTGCTCGGCCCTGAGCACCCGGACGTGGCCGTCACGCTCAGCAACCTCGCATACATCTATTTCGCGAAGAACGAGTTCGAGAAGGAGGAGCCGCTCTACCTTCGCGCCCTCGCCATCACGGAGAAGGCATACGGCCCCGACCACCCGAACTTAGGGCTCTACCTTGCGAACCTCGCGACCGTCTACTGGGGGCGCGGCGACAAACGTCGGGCGCTCGCCGCACTCACGCGCAACGCGGAGCTTCGCGAGCGCAATCTCGCGTTAATTCTGACGGCTGGCTCGGAGGAGCAGAAGCGCCTTTACATGGCGACGCTGGCGAACGAAACGGACGGCCTCATCTCATTTCACACGAGCGCCGCGCCGACAGACCCAGAGGCCGTGGAACTCGCGCTGACGACCATCCTTCGACGTAAAGGGCGCGTGCTCGATGTCATGTCCGACCAGGTCGGTGCGCTTCGCCGCCGCCTCGACGCGCAAGACCTCGCGCTGCTCGACCGTCTGTCCGCGACGCGCTCCGCGCTCGCGCGCCTCGTGCTTCAGGGCGTGGCCGCCGGAAGCCCGGCCGAGCGCAGGGAAGAGGAGAAGCGCCTGAAGAATGAGCTAGACCTGCTTGAGGCGAAGGTGAGCGAGCGCAGCGCGGAGTTTCGCACGCAGGCACAGCCGGTCACACTGAAGGCCGTGCGCGAGTCCATCCCTGCCGACGCGGCACTCGTCGAGTTCGTCGTCTACCGTCCCTACAACGTGTCGGCCGCGAACCGTAAGTCGAGATTCGGCGCGCCGCGCTATGTCGCTTACGTCCTGAGGCGCACGGGCGCTGCTCTCTGGGTTGACCTGGGAGATGCGGAGAGCGTGGAGCGCGGAGTCGCTGCTTGGCGTCGCGCGCTCGTAGACCCGTCGAATCAGGAGGCGAGCCGTGGCGGGCGCGCGCTCGACGAGTTGGTCATGCGTCCCGTTCGACGGCTTCTCGGCGACGCGCGCCACATCTTCCTTTCGCCCGACGGCGCGCTCAACCTCATCCCGTTCGGCGCGCTCGTGGACGAGCGAAATCGCTACCTGCTCGAAGACTACTCGATGACGTATCTGACGAGCGGGCGCGACCTGCTGCGCTTGCAGGTGAGCGCGGGGAGCAGGGAAGGGCCTCTGGTCGTTGCAAACCCGCTGTTTGAAGCGGGCGCGTCGGCGGCGACCGCCCACGCTTCACAGGCAGTAGAGAATCGTCGTTCCGTGGACTTCGCGAGTTCCGTCTTCACGCCGCTGCCGGGCACGAAGGGCGAGGCCAGCGCGCTCGAAGCAATCCTGACCGGCGCACGCGTCTTCACGGACGCGCAGGCGAGCGAGGCGCTTCTCAAACACGTGAGCGGCCCCTCCATTCTTCACATCGCCACGCACGGCTTCTTCCTCCCCGACCAGCCGCTGGTCTCGGCTGACACGTCGCGAGACGAGTCGCGCGGCATGGCGCTCGGCGTCGGCGGCCGTGGGCGCGTCGAAGGCGAGAATCCTCTGCTCCGCTCGGGGCTTGCGCTTGCGGGCGCGAACCGTGGGCAGGGCGGCGAGGGCGAAGACGGCGTGCTGACGGCGCTCGAAGCGGCGGGGCTCGACCTGCGCGGCACAAAGCTGGTCGTGCTCTCCGCGTGCGAAACAGGCGTCGGAGAGGTGAAGAATGGTGAAGGCGTGTACGGGCTGCGGCGCGCGCTCGTACTCGCGGGCGCGGAGAGTCAGGTGATGAGCCTTTGGCAGGTCTCGGACGAAGCGACGAGAGACCTCATGATCGGTTACTACAAGCGTCTACAGGCGGGCGAAGGGCGCACCGAGGCGCTGCGTGCGGTTCAGCTTGAGATGTTAAGGGGCGGCCGGGATGAACGGGACGCCGGGGAGAGAGGTCTCTCTACAAAGCGACGCGTTCAAACGAAGCAGAGCCGCAGCCACCCTTTCTTCTGGTCGAGCTTCATACAGTCGGGCGACTGGCGAAGCATGAACAACCGCGCGGGCGAGAACGAATGAGTGACGGCGGCCTCGTGTAACACTCGCCGGTTGTGAGCGACCTTTAATCCACAGGCCGTGCCCGACCCTCTATCAACAGCCAAGCGAAAAGTCCGCTCGTGAGTGCGAGCGCGGCGGCTATCAGGATGACGACGCGGAAGCCTTTGACGAACGACTCAGCGGCGGCGCGTTCGATTGCCTGTTTCGTCTCGCCATTTAAACCTTCAGGAATCGTGATCGTGTTGAGGCGGCTCGTCTGCGCTTCGAGCGCGACGCGCGTCTCCGAGGGGAGGTCTATCGACTGTATGCGTGAACCGAAATTTCGCCCGAAGGCTCCGGTCATGACGATGCCGAGCGCCGCGATTGAGATGAGCCCCGCAGTCCTTGAGACCGCGTTGTTGACGCCCGACGCGATGCCCGCGTGTCGCTCTTCGACGGCCCCCATCACGGTCGTAGTCAAAGGCGCGACACTCGCGGCCATGCCGAGACTCATCAACAACACGGCCGGGAAGAAGCTCGTCCAGTAACTTCCCGCCTGAGCGCCGGGAAGCATGAAGAGGGCCAGGCCCGCGCCCGCGACGATAGGCCCGACGACGAGAGGCAACTTCGCTCCGTAGCGACGTACGAGCCCGCCCGCCCAACGCGACAGCATGAACATCGTCAGCACGAACGGAAGCATCGAGGCTCCCGCCTCGGTCGCCGAATAGCCCTGCACCTGAATCAGGTTGAAGGGCAGGAAGAACATCAACCCGCCGAGAGCGCCGTAGAGGAAGAACGTCAGAAGGTTCGCGCCCGCGAAAGTCCGCGAACGGAATAGAGCGAGAGGCATCATCGCACGCGCCCCGCGTCTTCGCTCGACGACGAAGAAGAGGACGAGCAGCACAACTCCCGCCGCAAGGCTCACAACTACACGCGAGTCTTTGAAGCCGCGCGCCCCCGATTCGAGCAGCCCGTAGACGACACCGCCCAGTCCGAGCGTCGCCGTCGCAACGCCGAGTATGTCAACGCGCTCGCCCGTGCTGTCGGCGCGGCTCTCCGGCACGTGCCGCCACGTAATCAAAAGCACCACGGCCGCCAGCGGCAGGTTGATAAAAAATATCCATCGCCACGAGACGTTCTCGACGAGCCAGCCACCGAGCACCGGCCCCACGCCCGCGGAGATGGCCGTGAAGCCCGACCATGTGCCGATGGCACGCCCACGCTCTTCTTTTGAGAACGCGGCGCTGATGATTGCAAGGCTGCCCGGCACGAGCATGGCCGCGCCCACGCCCTGCACGGCCCGCCCGGCGATGAGTTGCGCGGTGGTCTGCGCCAGCCCGCACCCGGCGGAGGCGAGCGCGAAGAGGACGAGCCCCGCCGAGAAGATGCGCCTTCTGCCGAGTCTGTCTCCCAGAGAGCCGCCGACCAGAATCAGCGCGGAGAGCATCAGCGAATAAGCCTCGACTATCCACTGCGCGCCGACGATGTCCGTCCGAAGCTCGCGCTGTAGCACGGGCAGCGCGACGTTGACGACCGAGCCGTCTATGAACGTAATGCTCGACCCGAGGATGGTCGCCGCAAGCACCCACGGCGCGAGACGCTTCGAGCAAGGGACGATAGCCTCCCCGGCACGAATCACGGCCTCGTCGCACGGCGCTTTGACGATGGTGGACAAACTGGTTGGCTTCCGCCTCTCCTCACTCTCTTCAAGTCGTGCTCAACGGCAGGTCGCTGCCGGTGAACGACACGCTCCGGGCGCGGCCGTCTCAGGCGATGGTCTCGCGCGGGGCGACCGCGTCGTTGATGCGTTCGGGCGCGTAAGGGACGTGGGCGGCGGGCTTCGGCGCGAGAGCCCATTCGGGGATTCGCGTGGTCTTTCGCATGGCTTCGAGGAAGGTGACCGAGTCGGTGCTGTCCAACTCCTCGCCGCGTGAGGTGAGCCGCGCATCGTCTTTGATTGGGATGTCCACGCCCGCCTCCTTCTTCGCGAGGGCGGCGTGTGCAGCCTCCGTGGTGGTGTCCGCGGGCTTGTCATCGGGCACGTAGGTGTCGCCGAGGCCGAGCATGTGCGCCGACTCGTGAACCGCCGAGCGTTGCGAGTTGCCGCTCTCATTGCGCGCGCGCGTGAGCCCCTCGCTGTTGAGGACGGCGATGCCCTCCTTCTCGCTCTTGCCAGTTGGGGATGAGGTGTACGACTGTAGAGACGCGCCCTTTGGAATCTTTTTAATGATGAGATCGTAGTGAGTTTTAACGTCGCCCTTCTCAAGCCCCAGTCCCTCCGGCGCGCTCTTATCCACATCCATGAAACGCACGGAGACCTGCGCCGTAAGGTTCTCCCACCACGGCCGCGTACAGAAGAGAAGGAACTTCTCGTTCGTCCACTTCGCCGACACGTCGGTCAGGTATCGCTGCCTCCAAGCCTCCTCCTCCGCGTGCGTCCACGTCACGTCCCTGTCTGTAGCGTCGGGCCTGCCGTTCTTTCGCCACCAATCCAAATCTGAGTCTCTGAAATAGAACCCGACCTTCACGGTGATGTGGAGATTGGGCGGATAGTACATCGCGTCGAAGAAGCCCCGGCCCGTGCTCGGCCTGTAGTTGTGCAGGAAGTACGGCGCGTCCGAGCGGAAGCGCTCCATCTTCTCCTGCGCGGCCTGATAGCGTTCATACTCGTCGGAGGTCGTGACGCGCGCAGGGGTAGTCCGCCCCGTAGGCGCGACCGCCTGACGCTGGATTGACGGCGAAGTCAAGGGTGAGAGGCGCGGGACGTTGCCGCCGGGACGCATCACCTCGTCGGCGGCCTTGTCCGCTTCGCGCTCATGTTCGTCAGTGGGAGAGCTGACGAACGGCTTGCTCGGGACTGACGACGGGGTGACGGGGACACGCGTTAAGTCGAAACCCGTCGCCGACGTACGCGCCGCTTCGCCGTCAACCTCGACGCCCGCCGCCGCGCGTTCATGTCGCGGCACGTCGTTGACGAAGGACTGTGGGTGACGATTGAAACCCTGCCGCTCCCTCCGCGCGGAGAGGTTCACGGGCGCGACCGTGTACGTCGAGTTCTGTCTCTCCGCGAAAGCGTGCATGGCGACTGCTCTTCCCGTTCAAGGTTTCAGTTCAGACGCGAGACCGAATAATAGGCAACTTCACGTGAGGCCGCAACGATTATCTCCGCGCCGCCCCGTCGTCAAACGCGTCGAGCGTCGCGCGCGTTAACTGAAATTTATCTTGAAGGCGCGCGCGGTTCCGGTTACAGTGCTGCCCCGGCTGCCCCGCCAAGTCTTAAAATAAATCTCACCGGCCCTTGTGTGTGCGGTCGCCCTCCGGCCGCGCCGTAACTCGCTTCAACCGAGCCCGTGCCCGACTTCGGCACGCGGCAAACCCCCTTCCCAAAATTAAACAGAGGAGAACTGATGATGAGAAAATTCCGCAGGCGCGCCGCGCTCGTGTGCGCGTTGGCCCTCGTGCTCGCCTCGATGCAGTCGTTCCTATCGGTCGCGCGCGCCGCGACAATCGAAGACTTCGAGAGCGGCAGCAAGACCGCGTACGCGGCGGCCGACGTGTTCCTCTCGACGGGCTGGTGGTTCTTCGACGACGCGCTCGTCGGCAACCTCTCGACCGACCGCAAGACCGGCGCGGCCTCCGCGCGCATACGCAACACGGGCTCGATAAGCTCGGACTTCGACTTCGCCTCGGCGGGCACGGTCACCATCCAGCACGCGGTCTTCGGCACCGATGGCGCGTCCGGTTGGGAACTCTGGGCCTCTACGAACGGCGGCTCCTCCTACTTCAAGGTCGGCTCTACCGTCAACACATCTTCGACGACTCTCGCGACCGCATCCTTCACAGTCAACTCCGCAACCCCCGTCCGCCTCTCCATACGCAAGACCAGCGGCGGCGTGAACCGCCTCAACATAGACAACGTTACGGTCAACTCCTTCGCAGCGCCGCCGCCCCTCGGCGAGCACCTGACGATGGGCAACCCCTCGAACGCCGTCGTGGACACGGCGCAGCCGAATAACTACCTGCTCGACAAGCCGCAGTACGCCGTCGGCTACTCGCGCGACAAGGGGCGGCCGAACTGGGTTAGCTGGCACCTCGACTCGACGTGGATAGGCTCGACGCCGCGACAGGACGACTTCCGCGCCGACACGACTCTGCCCGCTGGCTGGTATCAGGTTCAGGCGACCGACTACTCCGGCTCGGGCTTTGACCGAGGCCACCACACACCCTCGGGCGACCGCACGAACTCGGTCGCGAGCAACTCGGCGACGTTCCTGATGTCGAACATGATGCCGCAGTCGCCCGACAACAATCAGGGGCCGTGGGAGTCGCTCGAATCCTACTGCCGCACGCTCGTCTCTTCGGGCAACGAACTCTATATCATCGCGGGCGGGTCGGGCTCGGGCGGAACGGGCTCGAATGGCGGCACGACCTTCACGGTCGCGTCGGGCCACGTCGCCGTTCCCTCGCAGACGTGGAAGGTAATCATCGTGCTGCCCGCGGGCACGAACGACGTGTCGCGCGTCACGGCCTCGACGCGAACCATCGCCGTCATCATGCCGAACACGCAGGGCATACGCACAGTGCCCTGGCGCAACTACCGCGTGAGCGTCGATCAGGTCGAGTCGCTGACCGGCTACGACTTCTTCTCAAGCGTGCCTACGTCAATACAGAGCGTCATCGAGTCGGTCGTGGACAACCAATAGACACGGCGCGCGAACGATTCGGCGGAGACGAGGGCGGCGGTGTTATCAAAGCACCGCCGCCTTCATATCCTGTTGGGTGCTAATGTCCTATCCTATAGGGCCAGCATTTGCAGATTGAGCTTAGGCCCGCGCCGGTTGGATGAGGAGCGCTCGACATGGAGAGAAGCGATCAGCAGCGTAGCAAGTCAACCGTCTTCCTTTCGTATGCGCGCGAGGACAAAGAGTTCGTGCGCACATTGAGGGCGGCGTTGGAGGAGCGCGGCGTAGAGACGAAGGGCGACTGGGAGTTGACGACCGGCGAAGACTACGCGATGCGCCTGCGCGAGTTCAACCTCGGCGCGCACGCGCTCGTCTTCGTCATCAGCCCCGACTCGATAAGGTCTGAGGCGTGCCGGAACGAACTCACACTCGCCGTCGAGCATAAGAAGCAGATACTCCCCGTCTCGCGGCGCGAGCACGGCGACGACAACCTGCTCGACTCGGCGCTGCGCGCGCCACAGTGGACGTTCCTGCGCGAGGGCGACGACTTCGAGCGCGGCATGAATGATCTGGTCAAGGCCATCAACACTGACTTCGCGCTGATGGAGATGCACGGCCGCCTGCTCGTGGCCGCCGACAACTGGGACAGGAACCGGCGTAACCGCAGCTACCTTCTACGCAAGGACGGATTAAAGAACGCAGAGGCTTGGCTCGCCGTCACGAGCGCGCAGCCGGACAAGCTGCCGCAGCCCACGCCGCTCGAAATCGAGTTCATCTTCTCAAGCCGCCGCGCGCGCAGCCGAGGGACGCGAATCGGGCTCGGCCTCGCAACGGCCGTCGCGCTCGCGCTCGCCGCGCTCTCGGTCGTCGCACTCGCGCAACGCTCGCAGGCCGTCGCCAACGCTCTGAAGGCCGAGAGCAACGCCGAAGAGGCGCGTCGAAACGCGACCGAGGCGAACGAGCAGAAGAGCAAGGCGCAGGATAACGAGACGAAGGCCAGAGCCAGCGCCGAAGAGGCCGAGCTTCAAAAGCAGGAGGCGGAGCGTAACGCGGCCGAGGCGGAGAGGCAGCGCAATCAGGCGGTGGCCGCGCGACTCGCCGAGCGCGAGCAGCGAGAGGAGGCGGACAAGCAGCGCGGCCTCGCCGTCGAAGGGCAGAAGGAGGCCGAGACGCAGACCGGCATCGCGCGCACGCGCCTCGCAAACATCTACTGGAACAACGGCGTCAAGGCGCGCGAGCAGGGTCAGCCGATGCTCGCGGCTCACCAGTTTATGCGCGCGGCCGAAGCCTTCTCGCAGGTCGGCGACGAAGTCTCCTCGCGCAACGCGCAACTCGCCGCGGAGTTCCTCGTCGGCGACTACGAGCTTCAGGGCGTTGTCGAGATGAAGGGCGTTACGTGGGGCGCGCTCTTCGACCCGAAGCAGACCGGCCTCGCCCTTTGGAGCTACGACGAGCTTGACAACTTCGCGGGCACGAGTTCGCTCGGGACTTGGGACGTAGGCCGCCGCGAGTTTCGCTCGACGCCCGCGAGCCTTCCCGAGAGGATACGCGACTGCCTCATGAACCCGGATGCGCTGCTCCTCTGCTGGACCGCAGTGGGGTCGAACGGAAGCGCGACGCACCTTTGGGAGAGCGAGACGGGCCGCGAGGTCTTCGAGCCTGTGCGATTCGAGAGCGACGACATGAAGTTCAAGGGCGCGGAGTTCAGTCACGACCGCAGGCGCATCCTCGCTTGGGTCAGCGCGTCGGACACGGGCGTGAGCGCCGAAGGCTTCGCGCGTGTCTACGACGCGCGTACGGGCTCGCCGCTCACGCCCCCGCTCGAACACGGGAAGGTAGTCAACGGCGCGACCTTCTCGCGCGACGACTCGCGCGTGCTCACGTGGGGGAGCGACGGGTTCGTCAAGATTTGGAGGAGTGCCGACGGCTCTCTGCTCTCGTCGCTGAACATGGGCGACGAGGTGCGGGGCGCGCTCTTCAGCCCGGACGAGTCGAGGCTCGTCGCCTGGGGCGGGAGTCAGACGGCGGGCGTCGCCCAACTTTGGAACGCGCGGACGGGCGAAGCCATAGGCCCGCGCCTCGAACACGCGGAGTTGGTGATGGGCGCGCGCTTCGGCTCGGACGGAAGTCAACTGTTGACGTGGAGCGGCGAAGATATCAGCAACAACGCGGGCAGAGGCTCCGCGAGGGTCTGGGACGCCGCGACGGGGAAGCCTCGGACGCCGCCATTGAAGCACGACGGCGACGTGGGCGGCGCGCAGTTCAGCGCGGACGGAAAGCAGGTCTTGACGTGGGGAAGAGATCGCGCAATCCGCCTCTGGTACATCGACGAGAGGGGACAGGCGGCCTACCCCAAACCGCTGCTCCACGCGGCCGACCTGCTCGACGCGCACTACAGTTCCGACGGCGCTTCTATCGTCAGCGTCACGAAGGACGGCGCGCTCCATCTCTGGGACGCCTCGACGGGCATACTCGTCTCCGAACACATACTCAACCAGCAGCCGATTCGCGGAGAGAGCTTCACAAATGACCTGCGTACACTCGCCACCTTCGGGCTCGACGGCACGACGAGAATCTGGCGTCGCCGTGAAGGGCGCGAGTTCGTCGCGACGATGCGCCACCCACGCGCGACCGGCCGCAAGCTCAACCGAGATGGCACCCGCCTCCTGACGTGGGACGACACGGGCGAGCTTCGCCTCTGGGATACGCGCACGGGCGACGAGGTCGCCATACGCAAACAGTCGGAGCAGCCGTATGACTCAGAGCAGTCGGGGCACGAGGTGCATCACCAGATACTTGACGCCGTCTTCAGCCCTGACGGCCGCCGCGTACTCATGCTGATGCAGGCGGCCAACAGGCCCGACGAGAGCTACATCATGGACTTGGAGACGGGCGAGCGCGTCGGCGCGGGGCTCGGGCGCGGCGAGGATTTGAAGGGCGCAGTCTACAGCCCGGACGGCTCGACGATTCTGACGTGGAGTGAAGGCTGGAACAACGAAGAGGCTGCGTTCGTCTACTACGCGCGCGTGTGGGACGGCTCCACGGGGCTCCCATTGACGCCTCCCATCAAGCACGCGCGCCCGATTCTTCAGGCCGCCTTCGGCCCCGGCGCGAACTCAGTCCTGACCTTCGACTTTGAATCGCTCCGCGCGTGGGACGCGAAGACGGGGCGCGGCGTGCCGCTGCCTTCGGGACTTTCATGGCGCGGCGGCGGCGGCGAATTCAACAAGTGGGCGTTCCACGGCTACCGTCTGGCGACCGTTGGAGAGGACGCGGTAGTTTTGAAGGACGCCTCCACGGGCCGAGTCCTACGTAGCGCGCCCGCAGGCATCGGCACGTGGTCACTCTTTAGCCGTGACGGCGCGCGCCTGTTCGTAGTCTTCGACGGCGTGGCGTATGAGAACGCCGCCGAGGTCTGGGACGCGGCGACGGGCAAGGTGCTCTCCGTTTTGAAGGGGGAGCGGTTGAACGTCCGCGGCGCGGCGATGACCGCCGACGGCGGCAAGGTTCTGACGTGGGGCGGCGTAGATCACTCGCTCCACCTTTGGGCGAGCGACACTGGCAGAGAACTCATCCCGCCGCCGCGCGACCCGCAAGGCTTCTCGGAAGCGACGTTCAGCGCCGACGAGAATCGCATCATGACACACGGCTCGGGCGGGCTGCGCCTCTGGGACGCGCAGACCGGCGGACGGCTCACGGCCTCGCTCCAAAGCGGCGGGATAAACTCGAACCTCACACCGGACGAGACGCGCATGCTCTCGCACGGCTTCTACTCCGCCGAAGTGCGCGACGGTCGCACGGGCCAACTCATACTGCCGACGCTGCGTCTGCGCTGGCCGAACGACGACATCGGCAGGGAGAGCGGCGGCGAGTTGGTGAGCGAGGACGGGACGCGCATCGTGGATTGGAACGGCGAAGGGAGGATTCGCGTCTGGAATCTCTGGACTGAGTACGAATGGCCGCGCGACCGTTTGCGGCTCCGTCTCGAAGCCATGACGGGCACGCGCCTGAACTCCTTCGACGAGATAGAGCTACTCTCGCGCGAAGACTGGGAGAAGGCCAGAAACGTCTGCGACGCCATCCGTCATGAATTACGGCCCGGCGTATGAATGCAGGTTAATCGGTCACATTCGATGAGGGCGACGGTGTTATAAAACGCCGCCGCCCCTCATACATAAGTAGGCGCGAGACCGAAGGCCCGGCATGTAGCCCGGAGCGAATTACTTCGTCGAAAAGCCGTTGACATAAACACCCTCGGGGAATATTTTATAGGCGCATTTAGTCAAACGTATCCCAAGCTGACGCGAGCCCTGGTCACCGTCGGCCTCACGCAAGTCTTCAGTAGCCAAAGGAACCGGTCATGCCGTTCCGGCCCACTCATCGCCATCTCTCTTAAAAGGCACTCTCGCCACGCGTGTATGCGCGCTGAAAGTGTCTCCGCAAGCGATCAAGGGATAGTTTACTCGCCGGGTAGACGGACGTTCGTAGAGCGGCCCCGAATGGTTTTCGCGGCGGCGGCGTCAGCGGCACCCGGAACGTTTTGCCGGTCTCTCTCTTTTGGAGGCATCTGATGAGTAACCCCAACCCGATTGTGACCTTCCGACAGATAAACCACGCTTTCAACAGTAACGAAGCCGTCATGGATCAGGCGCACAGCGAGGCCGAGGCGAGAACGTCCGACCCCATCGAGGCCGCGAGCAAACTCGCCGCGCTCGGCAACGCCCTGAAGATTCTCGAAGCCGAGGACGCGGAGGCGCAGTCGCGCGTGCTCGTCTCGCCCGACCATCGCGTGGCCGCGCTCCTTCAGACCTTCCTCGCGACGCGTGCGAAGGAGGAGGGCAAGGTCGAGCCGCTGCATACGGGCGCGAACGAGGCGAAGTTCGACGACAAGGACGTGCTCGGTTGGATCGGGAGCTTCTTCACCTGGTGGAAGAAGATTAAGCCCGCCAAGTGGCAGACCGCGCCGCCCGAGCCCGAACAGCTTCCGGGCGTAGGCAACGACTTCCGCATGGCAATACTCGGCGACTGGGGCACGGGACTCTACGGCGCGCCCGCGAGCGCGAGGAGCATCGAGAAGGATGCGAAGAGTTACAGGATGCTGATGCACCTCGGCGACGTTTACTACTCGGGCGACGACCACGAGATTCAGCAACAGTTCCTCGACATCTGGCCCAAAGTCCCCGGTGCCGTCAGCCGCGCATGCAACTCGAACCACGAGATGTACACGGGCGGCCACGCCTACTTCGGGAAGACGCTCCCGCAGTTCAATCAGAAGGCGAGTTACTTCGCCTTCCAGAACGACCACTATATTTTCGTCGGGCTCGACACGGGCTACGCCGATAAAGACCTCGCGAAGGATCAGGCGCAGTGGCTCCGCTCAATCGCGCAGAAGCGCGGCCAGCGAAAGCTCATACTCTTCTCGCACCATCAACCGCTCTCCTGGCTCGAAGACCAGCACCCGCAGTTGACCGGAAAGATAGGCGACATCCTGACGGGCGGCCACGTCTTCGCGTGGTACTGGGGACACGAACATCGCTGCGTGCTCTACGACAGGCACGACCCCTGGTTCATGCACGGGCGCTGCGTCGGACACGGCGGCTACCCATACTTCCGAAAGCCCTGGGGCGATTTGGGCGGCACGCAGGACAAGGAGAACCCTAACTGGTTCGTCCTTCCGAAGAAGAACTTCGCGCCCGGCGGCCGCGCGCTCGACGGCCCGAACCCTTTCATCGGCGACGGCGACGACCCGAACCGCTACGGCCCGCAAGGCTACATGTCGGTCGAGTTCAGCGGGCCGCACATCAACGAACTCGTACACCTGCCCGACGGCACGGTTATCTACGAGAGGCAGCTCGTCTGACGCGTGCGGGCCGTCTCCTCCGAGTTGAACGGGGGACGCGGCCCGCCCGGCGCGTGAGGTGCTTTAAGATGGACGACCACACACAGTATTTAGCGAGGGCCGCGCGCGCCTTCCAGAACAGGCCGGTCGGCGTGATTCTGGAAAGGATCAAGGCTATCGTCGGCCCGAACAACATGCCGCCCGTCGAGCAGTCGAAGCTCGCCGAAGCCGCGCTCGAACGGATGCAGAACGGCAAGAAGCCGACGCCGAAGCAACTCGCCGCGCTCGAATTCGTCATAAGGCTCATGCGCCCCGTGCCGCTCTCGCGCGAGGGCGCGCTCGATGCGCTCGACTCGAAGGTCGCGCCGTCGTTCCCCGACTGGGGCGGCTTTCAAACCTCCATCAAGCCGCACCTCTACTCGGTCGGCCGCATAGACCTCTGGCCAAAGGATGGAGTCGGCACGGGCTGGCTCGTCTCGGACGGCGTGATTGTTACGAACCGACACGTCCTCGACGTGCTCTCGAAGGGGACGGGCCAACTCGAAAAGGGTCAGGCCGTCGTCCGCTTCAAGTTCGAGGCCGGGATGCCCGACGACGAGGAGCCCGCGAACATCACGGGCGTGCTCGCCGTCCACGAGGAGTTGGACGTGGCGCTCCTCACCGTGGACAAGCAGACCTTCACGGACGCGCGCAAGCCGCTCGAACTAGACACCGCGCCGATTGAAGAGGGCCACCCGGTCGTCGCCGTCGGCTACCCCTTCGACGACTCGAAGCGAAACCCGCTCTTCATCAGCGCGCTCTTCGGCGGGACGTTCGGCGTCAAGCGCGCCGCGCCCGGCGAGTGCTCGGGGCGCGGGGCAAGGTCGATTTTCCACGACTGCTCGACGCTCGGCGGCAACTCCGGCTCTCCCATCTTCTCGATGAAGACGGGCCGCGTCGTGGGTCTACACCGCGACGGATACTTTCTCTATCGTAACGAGGCCGTGGACGGCGCTTCGCTCGACGCGTTCATACGCCCGCGCCTCTGAGAACCCGAAAGCCCATCATGGCCGCAAGAGCCTTCGTCATCGCAATCGAGGACTACAGTCAGGGAGATTTCCTGCCGAGCCTCGAAGGCTGCAACCGCGACGCAGAGAGCTTCATAAGCTGGCTGCTCGAAAAGAAGCTGAAGGACGTGAAGCCCGGCTCCGTCAAGGACTACGTGCGCTGCTGTTCGAGCAAGGCGTTGAAGTGGCGCACGGCGGGGACGACCAGCGGCGAGATAATCGCGGAGTTGGGGAAGTGCGTGAAGGAGTGGGCCGACCACACGGACGAGTTCTACTTCTTCTTCAGCGGCCACGGCTTCTCCTATTCGACCTCGCCGTGGGAGAAGTCTGTTGACGTGCTCGTCGCGTCCGACTTCACGAACCTTGAGACGGGCGGGCGCGCGTGCCTGCCCTTGAACGAGATAAAGACGAAGCTCTGGAAGTCGCTCGGGCCGCGCCACCACTACTACTTCGTCGATGCGTGCCGCAACCTCATCCCCGGTGACCAGCTCTCGCTCTCGGGCACGGGGCTCGGCTTCCCCACGTCGCAGCTCGGCACGCCGACCGTCTACAAGATGTTCTCTACGGCGCAGAACAAGACCTCGGACACGCAGAGCGGTTTCACGCCGACGCTCGTCAAAGGGCTTCGCGGCGGCGGGCGCGCGAAGGGCCTTCGCTCAAACCACATGTACGTCGTCTTCGACCTGCTCTGCGAGTACATGAAGAAGGCCATGCAAACGTCGGGTCAGGACGTTGACTACGAGCGCGAGGGGAGCGGCGAGGGATACATACTCGAACTCAATCCCGTCGAGCATTCCGCGTGCGAGATAAACGTCGAAGGCGCGAAGCCCGAAGACGAGTTCACGCTCACAGTCCGCGACATAAAGGGGCTCGACACGGAGCATAAGTTCAAGGGCGCGTCCTTCAAAGTCGAACTCTTCCCCGACGAATACTTCCTCGAACTCAAAAACTCTTCGGGCGCGGTCGTGCGCAAAGAGCCGCCGCCGCCCGACGCCGTCGACCTCTATGACCCACGCCGTATCAGCTTCGAGTTTCAACCGTCCGCGGCGACGACGCCCGCGCCCACGCCGTTAGACTTAGACACATATCTCCCGCCCGTGATAGCGACCAACGTACGCGCGCGACTCGAAGGCGTCGTGGATGGGCTGCTCAAAGAAGGAGTCACACTCGACGATGCCGTCGCCGCGCTCCGAAAGCTCTACGGCGAGAAGTCCGTGGAAGGCGAGCACGTTTTTCTGATGCCCGTGGAGGACGTTTTCAAAATCATGGGCAGAGGCACTGTTGCCACCCGTTCGCCGCGCGCGATTCTGGAATCAGCCGCGGGCGAGCCTGCACCGGCAGCGCGGCCGCTCACCGCGACGCTTCGTTTGAAGGCAGCGCCCGAGACGGAGGTTAGTGCGGAGAGTTTGACGACCGGCGAGGTGCTGAACGGCGCGGGCGAGTTAGATAAAGAGGTCGTGCCGGGCGAGTACGTCGTGCGTGTCGTCGAGCGCGGCGCGACCGTCAGCCGCCGCAACGTGACGCTCAAGGCGGGCGATAAGAAGACCGTCAACCTGCTCGCGCGACCCAAAGACAGGGTGCGCGACACGATCATCAAGGCCGTCGGCGCGGACACGGTCGGGGGCGCGTCCGTCTTCTCGGAGCACGCGCTCGGGCCGCTCGCCAGCGCAGACCTCGCCATCTGGCTCTCGCTCTTCGGAGCCTCGCGCATCGTCGGCACGCCGGGCGAGTTCTCGAAGCTCGGCCGCCTCAAGCTCGAAACCTTCGACGACATAAAGGAGGGCGAGTCGGTCGTCTACCTACTCGCGGGCTTCGAGAAGTCTTCGGGCGGGTTCGGCGTCGGCTTGAGTTCGGGCGCGGAGGTCTCTTGGGACACGCCGCGCGAGGTCGAAGGGCTCTACAGGATTTACGAGCGACGGCTCGCGGCTGAAGCGGGCGCGCATCTTCTCTCGCTCAAGCTGCCGAAGCAACCGCCTGCGACCTTCGCGGTTCAATGCCTTCCGAACCGCGCCACGCTCGCGGCGGTCGCAGAGGACAAAGAGGGCCGCCTGACCTTCCACCAGTTCATGCTTCCTCTGCGACACCTCTTCGAGCAGGCGGGGCCGTCCGTGCAGGCGTACCGCGAGCGCAACATGCTCGGCGTCGTACGCACGATGGCCTTCTCGCAGAGCCAGTTCGCGCGCAAGCGCTCCGTGCAGAAACTCCTACAGGAGACTGACGCGGAGGTGTGGCAGGACCTGGTCAAACACATCTGGCTCGACCCCTTGATGGCGCTCATCACCGCTTACGACATCATCCGCCACGGCACCATCGAGCAGGGGAGGACACTGCTCGGGCTCGTGAACAGTGCGCTTCGCAAGGAGTTCGAGGGCATGGGCGACGTGGAGGCCATAGCGAAGCTCATCGGCGCTGATTGGAGCGTGCCCACGTCGCCGCCGCTTCTGCTCGACGGCGTGCTCGCCTTCGACGACATGCGGGAGAGACAGATGCTACCGCTCTCGCCCGACCGTCTCGACTATAAGAGCATGTGGACATCCTGGCGCGGCGCGGTCAACGACTTCGACCCTGCCGCCGCGAAGTCGGGTTGACGGAAGCTTTCGAGTCATGAAAACGCGCGCGAAGACGAGAGACGTGCTTAACGATAAAGACAGTCGAGGTTCAACATGCCAATCATAAAACTGACAGACGCGTTCGGCTTCACAGGCGACGTGAAGCTCCCCGAAGACGCGGGCGTCGTCAAGTACATCCAAAGCCTCCGGCAGATAAAGGTTTCAGACATAAATCTGTCCGCGCTCATGCAGGTGCCGCTCGACAAGGTTCCGCTGAAGAGCGCGAGCAGCGGCCTCTCCTTCGAGCAGCCCGTGCCCGTCGGCATCAACCAGATAGAGATGACCGTCAAGGCGGAGGGCGGCGGCCGTCTACGCCTCTTCGGGCCGAAGGACAAACAGTTGTTCGACCCCGAGGTCTTCGGTGAACCCGTAAAGATTAACGACGACCAGCTCTACGTCTCAATCGGCGTCACGGCCTCGCTCGCCGCGAACCTCTCGGCGGAGGCGCGCGACCTCGGCTTCGGCTTCGACGCGGGCGGGCAAGTATCGCTCTCAATCTACAAGCCCTTCACGAAGTCGGGCGCAGGCGACGGCGCGTTCACGCCCTTCGTGCAGGCCGTCGAGGAGACCGCGCGCGACTTCGTGCTGCTCGGCGACATCGAAGACCTCTCTAAGATGAGTGAAGGTCTGGTCGCGACGGTCGAAGGCAGCGGCCACCTCAAGTTCTCGGCCGAGGCCGAGCTTCTGAGCGTCGTCAATCCTTTGGCGACCGTTGACCCGCCCGGCCCCGGCGAGTTGAAGGTCGTCTCGGGCGGCTCCGTCAAAGTCGGCGCGACGTTCCAGCTATTCGGCGAGTACCAGATACGCGCGCAGAAGCTCGACAAGCAGAGGGTTCGGCTCGGCATCTACAAGAAGCGCGGCAAGGAGTTCACGCTCACAGTCACGGCGAAGGGCGGAGCCTCCGCGAGCGTCGGCGGCTTCGACCTCTTCGAGCGCGTCTTGAAGGCCGTAAGCCGTGACCCGGAAGTTGACGAGAAGCAGTTGGAGGCGGCCGGGCTCAACGCGGGTCAGATAGCCGCGATCGAGGACGCGGTCAAGGCCGCAATCGCACGCAAGCTCGAACTCGCCGCGAGCTTCGAGCTGAGCGCATCGAGCTCGAACGAGGCCGCGTTCGACTACGAGATAGACCTCGCGAAGCTCGGCCCCGAAGGGCGGCAGGCGGTACACAAGGCGCTTGACGGCGACCTGACGGCGCTCGCGGGCGACGCCTCGATGCCGACGGGCGTCACGCTCCGCCGCAGCATCTTCACGGAGATACAGAAGAAGAAGCACACGCTCAAGCTCAACCTGCTCGGCATCTACAGCTTCATCTCCATCAGCGCGCTCACGCTCAAAGGTCGCGTGATGTTCGTGCCCGAGACGGGCGAGCTGCTCATCACGGACAGCGCGACGGCGACGCGCATCGCCGCCTCCATCTCAAACTTCGCCGCCGACCAGTCGAAGCTGCGCAAGGTTTTGGCCGAGAGCTTCCTCATCACGGCCGCATACCGTTGCAGCAAGACCGTCGCGCAGAGCCCGACGCTTGAGATAACGCACAGCTACTTCGAGTCGCACTCGGACACCAAACCGCGGACGATGAAGGACAGCCTCGACGCCGTGGAGGCACTGGGGCTGATGACGAAGCAGGAGAAGGAGAAACTGGTCGCGGGCTCCACAGCCTTCGGCAACACGACGCTCTACCTCCTGACCCGATACGACGACGCGCTTGCGACCGCGCTCTTCCTCAACGCCGACGGGACGCCGCGCAAGGAGGAGGAGTTCGAGCAGGCGGGGCGCGACGCCCTCAAGTCTCTGATTCAGACGGGCGACGAGAACGACTACCGACGCCTGCTCGCCACCGACAACGCGTTCTGGAACGAGTTGAAGCACGCGGGCAACATGAACGAGTTCGGCAAGATGGAGAAGGTGAAGGGCATCAAGGCCGAGAAGAAGATTCCTATCGCGTTCATCGTCCAGACCCTCGCGTCAGACCGCGCACTCATACGCTGGTGGGCGACGGAGATGCGCGGGATGGCCGAGAGGCTCGCGGAGATACGCAAATTCCTCAAGGACAATCCGACCGTCGGCCCCGACAACAACACCTTCAACGGGCTGCGACGCAAACTGGCGGAGCACCTGAAGGGCGTCGCCGAGCGCACGAAGGAGCAGTTCGGCGAGCCGTGGGGTCTCGTCGCGACGGATTTTGCGACGGGCAGGGCAGCGAAGGCCGAGGCGCAGGTGACCGGCCCGCGCGTCGCGTTCAAGCGTGTGCGCGGCGAGTAAGTGAAACCTCGTCGGCCGAAGCAGAAGTTAGATGAAGCAGAAGTTAGACGAAACAGAAGTTAGACGAAACAGAAGGCCGACGCGGTCGGCGCTCGAAGCGTCAACGCGTCTCGAAAAGGAGTTGGCAAAGTGGCTTCAAAAAAGACCTACCCCATCGCACTCGTGACCGGCATCGCGCGCTTCGACTTTTTAGCGGACTCTTTAGACCGCGAGTCGCGCAAGCTTTTCGGCGGCGTGTTCGACAGCATAATCAATTTCTTTAAAGACCACGGCGTGAAGGTCGTGACCGACGGCCTGCACTACTTCCGCGGCATCAAGTCCTTCCTCGACGACGACCACTTCGACACGCACCACACGACTGTCGGCTTCGCGTCGCGGCTCGTGGATCGCTCCGCCGACCTGAAGGCGCAGGTCACGGACATCCTCAAGGCGACGGGCGCGGCGAAGGTGCACATCATCGCGCACTCGATGGGCGGGCTCGACGCGCGCGCCATGATCGCGCGGCTCGGAATGGCCGATAAGGTCGCGAGTCTGACGACCATCGGCACGCCGCACTTCGGCACATCCTTCGCCGACGTTAAACTCAAAGGCGGCGGAGAGAAGCTCATCGAGCACGTCGCCAACGCGATTGACTTCCGCGGCTTTGAAGACCTGACGCGCGACGCTTGCAGGAGATTCAACGAGGAGGTTCGCGACGCCGAAGCTTCAAACGGCGTCTTCTACCAGACCTACTCGGCTTCGGAGGGCCGCGACGCGACCTTCATCTTCCTACAATCTTCGTGGGACATCATCAAGAAGGAGGAGGGCGACAACGATGGGCTCGTGTCGCTCACGTCGCAGGCGTGGCAGCCGGAGCTTGTGAGCAGCGACGGGAAGAGCAGGAAGATAATTGTGCGGAAGAGTTTCGCGGACGGGTCAGGCAACATCATCCCGGCCGACCATCTCAACGAAGTTGGCTGGTGGGACTTGAACGAGCTGCACGACGTTAAAATCATGAAGGAGACAGGCTCGCGCGACAAGTACGAGAAGAAGGTCGAAGAACTCTACCGCGACATCGCGCGGGGTCTGCGCGAGCGCTTCCCGCTCTAAAGCGGCGAAGGTTAACGACCGCAGAGACAGAGGCACGGCTAATTGAGTATTAGCCGTGCCTCTGTCTCTGCGGTCGTTAAGTCTTCCCAGTCGCTCTCACTTCTCGACGGGGCGCGGGTCTTTGGGACGCCACGGGACGGGCGGCGGGCCGTTTAGAATTTCGGGGTGGTCAACGCTGACGCCGTCATAACGTATGCGGGGCCACACGGCGGG
>JBJMGR010000328.1:0-13365 GCA_045807805.1 Pyrinomonadaceae bacterium
GCATGCTCGATGCCGCGCTTGAGTTCCATCGGGTTCGAACCCGCGGTGACCATTTTCAGGCCCTCGCGGTAGATTGCCTGCGCGAGGACGGTCGCCGTCGTCGTGCCGTCGCCCGCAACGTCCGAAGTCTTCGACGCGACCTCGCGAACCATCTGCGCGCCCATGTTCTCCATGCTGTCCTTCAGCTCTATCTCCTTGGCGACGGTAACGCCGTCCTTGGTGATGGTGGGCGAGCCGAACTTCTTGTCGAGGACGACGTTGCGGCCCTTCGGCCCGAGCGTGATCTTGACAGCGTCGGCGAGTTGGTTGACGCCGCGCAGAATCGCCGCGCGCGACTCGCCGCCTTGAACTATTCGCTTTGCCATAATCTTTCTCTCTTCTCCTGACCAAATCTTCTATTAACGCCCCGGAGGGGCCTCCGTCGAGCTAACGCCCCACGGACAATTACCTGCTGCCCTTACTTGCCCCCGCCGAGCCGGCCGCAGCGCCCGCGCGACTGATGATTCCGAGAATCTCGTCCTCGCGCATGATGAGCAGCTCCTCGCCGTCAATCTTGACTTCGGAACTGCTGTACTTGCCGAACAGGACGCGGTCGCCGGCCTTCACGTCCAACGCCTGACGCTTGCCGTCCTTCCCGTGCTTGCCTTCGCCGACGGCGATGACCTCGCCCTCCTGCGGCTTCTCCTTCGCCGAGTCGGGGATGATAATCCCGCCGCGCACCTGCTCACCTTCCTCGATGCGTTTCACGATCACGCGGTCATGTAGTGGCTTGATATTTGTCGTCATGGCTTCTGGTAGCTCTCCTCGTAGGTTTTCCGCCGGATTGGGTTGGCTGTGGACTTCAGGTGATCCGGAGAATTCCGGAGGAGCTGAGAAGAGAGTAAGCGGACTCGGTTCCGTACGACCTTACGCTAGACAACGCTATATGTCAACTGTAGGATATAGACCGTATCTAAGATATACTGCATGTGGTAAATAGTAGAAGACGGAAGGGAGGCATGCTTTGATCGAGATCAGGATTGACGCGTTATTGGAAGAGCGCGGGCGGACTTTCTACTGGCTGGCGAAGGAGACGGGCATCAGCCACACGACACTATGGCGTCTGAAGAAAGGCCGGGCTGTGGGCATCAATTTCCCAACACTGGAGCAGATATGCCGGACGCTCAGTTGTCAGCCGGGCGACGTGCTGAAGCTGGCGGACGAGAAGAAGGCGGGCACCAAAGCAGGCAAGAAGGCAGGCAAGAAGGCGGGTAAGAAGCGAGCGGTGAAGGGCAAATGACGCGTCACGCGCTCTGCAATAGCCTCTGCCGGATTCATCGGCTTGACAAGCTTCCGCATGTGGCGCAACGTGTCTACGAACCGAACGGAAGCTCGCTCCCTTCTCAGCTCCTCTGGAATTTCCCAGATCAACTGAAGTCAACAGCACGCCTCGTCGAGCAGCTAATGGTGTGTAGATATCACTTCGCTTTGTGGCCGGAACCTTCATGCAAGCCGATAAAAACATAGCCGTGCAAGACGAAGGTCGTACCGGCGCACCCTTACAAAGGATGATCCCGAATCGCTGGCTGACGCGTCTCTTCGGATGTCGGCACCGACATATGAGCCCCCCTTTTACCGGGGGCGAAGAGACATACCGCTCCTGCATGAGATGCGGCGCGCGGCGGCTGTTTGATGCGGAGCGGGGCAGGATGACGGGGGCTTACTTCTACGCTCCAATTAGCGTCCTCTACGAACCCCCGACATCGAAAGGACTCCCGAAGGGAGAAAGGTAAACATGGCGACGGATAATTTACTGGGTGCGACGGTCAGGATACGCCGGGGCTGGCACGGAGGCAGAACCGGGGAAGTAGTCGCCTTCGACCACCAAGTCGGCCCCTCTTCATACACCGTGATTAAAGTTCGACTCAAGGGGAGCAGCCAGCCCGTGGTTCTCTACAGTCTCGACGAGATGGAGACTCTCTCTGAGCCGCCGAGCGTCTTGCCGTCTCCCACAACCGCGCCGGAGTTGCCGAAGGTCATTTGAGCTTTGAAAGCTCGGAGTAACGATACGATGCTCAACCTACGCATCTATACCGACAGGGTGAGCGCGGGCACGCACGACGCCGGTGGAGTGTTCTACTCGCAACGCGCGGGCGGCCCGCACTACCGTTGGCTACTTGATAAGAGCGGGCCGGGCCGTTGGCGCTTCACACGCCTACATCCGTCGGAATGGCATCCGAAGGTACTTTCCTATTTTAATGAGGAAGACATGCCGGCCGCGTTGCAGGCGAGGATTGCCGAACACTACATGTGGTGAGCGGCCTTGCCTCACGATACGCTTTCAGGCCCGAGTCGTCGAGGATGGTGACGCGGCCGCGCACGTAAGAGATAAGCCCCTGTTCCTAAGGAGATGATGGCGTTGGTCGGAAAGTAGATGTAGCTCTGCCGCCCGCCGGATTCGTAGATGACCTCGCCGCTTTGTTAGAGAGCGCCCTTTCTGAACATGCCGCTTAGTGGCGACCAGTAGACGATAGCAAGAAGCACACCCGACACCATGCCCGAGAGATACCTTAACGAGACCACCCACCCCACATCCACACTTATCCTCCGCGTCGCGCCAAGTACCAGCCCCAGAATGATACTCGGCAGGAGAAGAGACTTGGCCCACGGGCGGAATCGGAATAGACCTATCGAGATAATGAAGTAAGAGACGAGATAAAGCACATCGAGTAGCAGCTTCGGGGCAGAAGCCGTATTCCGTGGATCGGAAAGATAGCCTTCCAGCCAAGCCCGTAGCTCGACGGGCAGCCAGCGCAACGCGATAAAGTGCGCCGCGACCTCTATGACGATGAGGGCCCAACTGCCGAGTATTAACAATCGAAAGTTGCTCTTGGACATATCTATTACCTACGTCACCCGAAGCCGTCTACCGCCCGGCATCACCCGCGTCCCTCATTCAATGTGCATGAGAGGCACGCTTCGGCCACCAGCCGGGCCTCGGCCTTCCGTGGCGGTTGACCGGACTTTACAGGTTCAAAGATCGGCCATCAAATCTACTGTGACAAAGACCAGCTAGAGGCTAGGGGCAATTTACTAACCCCTAGCCTCCGGCAACCAGCCCCCAAAATCAGAAGAGGAGCTTTAAGGCGAACTGAATCTGGCGCGAGGAGCCGGAGTCGCCCGTGGCGAAGCGCGTGTTGGTGATGACGCCGAAGGTCGTGCTGCCGGGCTGCGCGGTGCGGCCTGGCTGTCCGAAGTTCGCGTGGTTGAGTATGTCGAAGAACTCCGCGCGGAACTGCACGCGCACGTCCTCCGAGAGGCTCGTGTTCTTGATGACCGAGAAGTCTACGTTGTCGAAGCGCGGGCCGACGATACGGTTGCGACCGAGGCTGCCGAAGTGGTAGACGGTTCGGCCGCCGACGACCGCCACCGGCAGCGCGAAGGCCGACCCCGAAGGGCAAGAGCCGCCCGGCCGCGGGTCGCAGACAGTGTTCGTGAACCACTGGTTCGGCGTGCCGACGTACTGCACCGCGCCTATCTGGTCGGGCCGAAGCGTGGCGAGCCCCGTCAAGGAGTTGGCGTTCGCGGCGGTTGCGCCCGCGATGGCGACGGCGTTACCCGCGAGAAGGGTGATGGGGTTGCCGGTCTGCGACTGGACTATCGAAGTCAGCTCCCAACCCTCGAAGAGCTGGTTGCCGTGGAACGGCAGTTCGTAGAGGCCGCTGAAGACCAGCCGATGGCGCGCGTCGAAGTCCGAGAGCCCTCGGTCGCCGCGAAGGTTATAGCTGTCCTGCACGGTCACGCCCTGCGAGCTTTGTGAGTTGTAGTCGATGGACTTCGAGAGCGTGTAGGAGGCGTTGAACTGCAAGCCGCGCGAGAGACGCTTCTGCGCAGTCACCCAGAGCGCGTTGTAGCTTGAGTTTCCAGTGCCCTCGCGCTCCGTGATGTTCGTCAAGGCGAGGCCGGGCGCGACCGGGCTCGACGCCGAGAGCACTGGGAAGGGCCGCGCGCCGTTGGGAAGGAGTTGGTTGAGGTTGCGCGTCAGGCGCAGATGCGTGCCCTTCGAGCCGACGTAGGCGACCGTCAGCCCGAGGCCGCGCGCAAGCTCCCTCTGCACGTTCAGGTTCCAAGACTGTATGTACGCGTTGTCGAAGCCGAGGTCTGTCGCGTTGGGCGAGAGAGACCCGGAGGCGCGCGCGTCGGCGATTGCCGTGGCGAAGGTGGTCGTGCGCCCGGCGGGCAGTGCGACCGGGTTCGCGAACGGCGGGTTGGACGCGAGGCCCGTGACGAGGTTCGTGATGGGCTGGTCAACGAGGACTGCGTACGCGCCGCGCACCGAAGTCTTCCCGTTGCCCCAAGGATCCCAGGCGAAGCCCACGCGCGGCTGAAGGTTTCGGTTGTTCGTCGCGTAGACGGGCGCGAGCCCGTGGTTGACGCGTATGAGGCTGTTGGTCACGGGGTCGAAGTTGACGAAGCGGTCGAAGCGCTCCGTGGGCGACATGTTCCAGTCGTAGCGCAGGCCGAGTTCGAGCGTCAGGTTCGGACGCAGCTTGTAGTTGTCCTGCGCGAAGAGGCCGAGCGCGCCCTGACTGATGCTGTTCGTGACGTTGTTGCTGCCCGCGTCGGCGAGCGTGATGGTGAAGGTGCTCACGGTGCCCGCGAGGAAGTTGTTTATGTTGGCGAAGCCGAGCGTGCCCGTGTCCTGGCCGAAGTTGTTGTTGAGGAAGCGCCGGAACTCGCCGCCGAACTTGAAGGAGTGCGAGCCGCGCAGATAGCTGAGCGTGTCCGAGAGGACGTAGGTCGTGTCGCTGCGCCCCTGCGGGAAGCCGGTCGGGCCGCCGAAGTTGAGCGCCGAGCCGGTGATGGTTATCTGCGGTATGCCGATGGGCCCTGCGACTCCGTCGTTGATGCCGAAGTCGGCCGGGTTCAGAAGCGCGTTCGGCGTGAAGGCGATGTGTATGCGGTTGAAGCCGAGGCGCGCCTCGTTGACGAGGTTCGCGCCGAAGGTGTGCGTCTCGTTGAAGGTCATAATCTGCCGGCGCGACTGGCGCGTGTCGCCGAAGCCGGGGATGGAGTTGCCCTGCAATGTAGGCTCGCCGCGCTGGTCGCGCTGCAACGCATAGTAGCCGTGCAGGCGGTCGTTCGCGCCGAGGTTGTGCGTGAGGTCAATCGTCCCCTGATCTATGTTGACGGGCGCCGTGCCCGAGCCGACGAAGCGCGGCGTCCCATTCGCGCCCGTCGCGTTCGCGCGCGGGATGAGGTCCAAGAGTCTGCGCGTCGTCGGGTTCGTGGCGGCGGCGCGCTGCGCGTCGCTGAGCACGTCCGTGTTGAGCGTCAAGCCCTGACGCTGTCGAAGCCCCTCGTAGGAGAAGAAGAAGAACGTGCGGTTCTTGCCGTCGTAGCCGATGGGGCTTCCGCCCTCGCCGAAGTGCGGCAGAAGCAGCGGGCCGCCGACGGCGAAGCCGAACTGGTTGCGCTTGAAGGGAGGCTTGCGCGCGTCGAAGAAGTTGCGCGCGTCGAGCGCCTCGTTGCGCAGGAACTCGAACAGCTCGCCGTGAAAGGCGTTCGTGCCCGAGCGGGTGGCGATGTTAACAATGGCTCCCGAGTTGCGGCCGTACTCCGCGCTGAAGGTCGAGTTGTCGGCCTTGAACTCGGAGACGGTGTTGATGGAGGGCTGGAAGGTTATCTGGTTCTGAACCATGTCGTTGAGGTTGACGCCGTTAATCTGGAAGTTGACGGTGTCCTCGCGATTGCCCGCGGTGTTGATGGCGAAAGAGCCCTGCCCGCGCAGAGGCGCTGTGAGGAAGCCGTTCTGCGGCGGCGTGACCGAGCCGGGGATGAGCAGGCCGAGGTCGACGAAGTGTCGACCGTTGAGGGGAATCTCCTGCACGGTGCGCTGGTTGATGACGGTGCCGACCGAGGTGGTCGCCGTCTCGACGACGGCCGTGTCGGAGGTGACGGTTATCTCCTGCGAGACGTTGCCGACGGTGAGCTGGAAATTCTGCACGATTGTGCGCGCCACCTCGACGTTGAGCGCGGCGACGACCTGCGTCTGGAACCCTTGTGCCTGAACCTCCACGCGGTACGCGCCCGGCTGCAAGGACGCTATCTGATAGTTGCCGTCCGCGTCCGTCTGCGCTGTGCGCTCGGCGGACGTGGCCTGACTGCGAACGGTCACCTTGGCGTTCGGGACGACCGCGCCCTGCGGGTCTGTCACCGCGCCCTGTAGCGTCGCGGTAGATTGTGCGTGGGCCGTGACGCCGAAGGCCACGCAGAGCGCGACCGCCGATAGCGTCTTCAGAAACAACGGGCTGATCTTCCTCTCGCGCATAAGACTCTCCTTGTGGCTGGCAGGAATGTTCGGCCTTCACCGGCGGCGCGCGGCGCAGGCGTGCGGCGGGCGCGTCGGAGAGACGTGTGACTGATGCGACCTTTGTTCGGGCGCCGACAGCGCCGCATGTGGGAAGGTACTCGGCACGAGGGCCGGGTTGGGGCTTGACTACGGAGGCACGCAATGCGGATGCCATGTGCGCGACTGCAAACTACCGCACAAAGTAGCGGCCTTAACGACGCGCTTCCGCTCCGCGCGTCCAAATTTTCGGCCCGCCCTCTCCAAAAATTCGTAAACCGCGCGAATCGCGCGCCGTCGTTTTTAGGTTTACGCGCGTCGCGCGTTGGTGCTAAGGTCTGACCAAAACCGATACCAACAACGGCGGATGAAGGTCGGCGTGGTCGGCCGGGAAGGCGGGCCGTGCTCCATTCGTCCGCGCGTTCTCAAGGAGGGCTTACATGGAGAGCGATTCGGGGCGGACTACTTCTGTTTGGATGGCTACGTCGGATGAGCCGGGCAGCGCAGGGCCGCTCAACTCGGACGCGCGCGCGGACGTGTGCGTCGTGGGCGCAGGGATAGCGGGACTGACCGTCGCGTATCTACTCGCGCGCGAGGGGCGCGACGTTATCGTCCTTGAAGACGGCCCCGTCGCGGGCGGCGAGACGGGGCGCACGACCGCGCACCTCTCGAACGCGCTCGACGACCGCTACTACGAACTAGAACGACTGCACGGCGAGCGCGGCGCGCGTATCGCGGCCGAGAGCCACACGGCCGCCGTCGATTTGATAGAGCAGATAGTCGCCGACGAGAAGATAGACTGCGACTTCGGGCGACTAGACGGATACCTCTTCGTCGCGCCCGGACGCTCGACCGAAGAACTGGGCCACGAGCTACGCGCGGCGCACCGCGCCGGTCTAACGGAAGTCGAGTACGTCGAGCGCCTGCCTTACGATGCTTACAACTTCGGCGCGGCCCTGCGGTTCCCGTATCAGGGACAGTTCCACATACTCAAATACATGAAGGGGCTCGCCGACGCCTTCACACGGCGCGGCGGACGCCTCCACACGCGCACGCACGCCGAGCACATAGAGGGCGGCGAAGACGCGCACGTTAAAACTTCGAGCGGCTTCAAGGTCGCGGCCTCTTCAATCGTCGTCGCCACGAACACACCCGTCAACGACCGCATAGCCATTCACACGAAGCAGGCCCCCTACAGAACCTACGTCGTCGGCGCGCGCGTGCCCACGGGCTCCGTCCCGCGCATCCTGATGTGGGACACGGAAGACCCTTACCACTACGTGAGAATTCAGACCGTCAAGGCGGACGAAGGCGAGCCCGCGCACGACGTACTCATCGTCGGCGGCGAGGATCACAAGACGGGGCAGGCCGAAGACTTCGATGAGCGCTGGCGTCGTCTGGAAGAGTGGACGCGGGAGCGCTTCCCCGCCGTGGAGTCGTTCGAGTACCGCTGGTCGGGTCAGGTCATGGAGACCGTTGACGGCATAGCATACATCGGCCGCAACCCTCTGGACTCCGACAACGTCTTCATCGCCACGGGCGACTCCGGCCAGGGCATGACGCACGGCACAATCGCGGGCCGCCTGCTCACCGACCTGATACTCGGGCGCGACAACGCCTGGTCAACGCTCTACGACCCGACGCGCATCTCGTTGCGCGCGGGCGGCGAGTACGCGAAGGAGAATTTGAACGTCGCCGCGCAGTACGCGGACTATTTAACGGGCGGCGAGGTTGATTCAGTTGACGAGATCGCGGCGGGCTCGGGCGCGATACTCCGCCGCGGCCTCTCGAAAATCGCAGCATACCGCGACGACTCGGGCGCGCTCCACGAACACTCCGCCGTCTGCACACACCTCGGCTGCATCGTCGAATTCAACGACGCAGAGAAGACATGGGACTGCCCCTGTCACGGCTCGCGCTTCGCCGCCCGAGACGGCCACGTCGTCAACGGCCCCGCCATCAGCGGCCTCGCGGACGCGGAATAAAAAGGCAGAAGGGTTAAGACAGAGCGGCCTTCATCAATCAACGTTGACGAAGGCCGCTCTGTCTTGAACGAAGGAGGATGAGAGTAAGGCTTGCTCTCATCCTCCTTGCTTGGCTTTTGCCCTTTGCCTTTTTACTTCTGCCTTTTCTTCGCGGCGGCGTTGACGGCTTTGGCCTCGCGTTCGAGAGCGGCCCCGACGCTTGCGTCCGCGCCCTCCTCCTTGGCGGTCGCGTTCGATTCGAGCGAGGGCGCTGAGCCGCCCGTCGCGACGAGGCGGAAGTCTACGCGCGTCTCATACTTCTCCGAGCCACCGACGCCCGCCACGCGCCCGAACATGCCGCCGACCTTGCTCGCCGCCGACTGCTTGAGCGCGGACAAGTCAGTGTAGAGCACGAAGTCGCAATCCTTCGCCTTCGCCTCCGCGTCGGCAGCCGTCGGGTCTGACGCGTCGAGCGCAACGGCCTCGACGTTCGAGTCAGAGATTGAGCCGACCAGACGCTCGCGCAGAGAGCCGAGCGACACAGACCCGCCCGCGCGGTTGCTTATCCCCGCGACGCCGACGCGAATCATGCCCGGCTGCTTGGGCTTCGCGGCGGACATCGCAGCGCCGTTCATCGAGCCCATGCTCTGCCCCGCGTCCGAAGGCGGATGCGCGCCGGGAGGCATGCCGCCTCCGGGCATTACGCCGGCCATACCGCCCGTGCCCATCATCCCCATCGGCGGGCCGTAGAGTTCCTGCATGCTTGCGGCCTGCGTGTAGCCCGCGGGCACGTCGAAGAGCGAAGGGTCGAGCGTGACGGTGGAGATCTCCGTGACTTCGAGCGTCGCGGTCATCGCGTTAGACATCACGGCTGCGGCCTCGGCGTCCTCTTCGTCGCCTCCCTGCGCGCCGCCCATCTTCATCTTCGTCGTGACCATGACGGGGAAGCCGAGACGGCCCGAGCCCGTAGTCCTGTAACGAACCTGGTCAGCGCAGTCGGGGCGCGTGCCGCGCGTGGGCGGCGGCGTGGGGCGGTCAACGTCGCACGCGGGGCCGCCCGCGGCGAAGTCTATGTACCAGCCGTCCGACTCCATCTCCATGTGGCCGGGGCTACAGGCTTCGGCGGGCGCGTCCATGATGGTCGAGGTCTTTATGTGGCGCGCGGTGTAGCCGAACATCTGCTTTCGCTCGCCCGTGTCCGTGATGTTGACGGTGTGCGTGACGACAGCTCCGCGCCGCGTAGTCTTCGGCCCTTGCGGCGTCGTGGGCGGCGCGGGCGCGGGTGCCACGCCGTCGCCCACGGAGTCGGGGGCGATGACGTACTTGCGCGCGCGGTCGTTGAGTTGAATCGTGCGATGGAGGTCGCACTGCCTTATCGTCGTGATGGTCTGCATCTCTGTGCGCTCGCGCGCGCCCTTGATGTAGACGGTGCTCTGGCCCGAGTAGCCGCTCGCGCCGCTCTTGCGCGTTATCTTCAGATCGGCGAACGCCGCCGTCGAGACGCAGAGCAGCATGATTATTGCTCCGATGATTCTCATGTTCCCTCCTCAGTGTGTGTATTTCAGAGACGGGAAGTCTCTGTCGGGATGAATGCACTTTAGGGACTTTCAGCGCGCGCCGCGCTTAACGCTCGCGCGGCGACTCTTCGCGGTAGACTTCTTCGTCGCGCCCTTCTTCGCCGCGCTCTTCTTCGCGGCCCCCTTCCTCTTACGCGTTAATTTCTTCGCGGACGGCTCACGCGCGGGCCTTTCGGCGTGCGCCGTGCGCAGGTACGCGTCGAGGTCGAGCCCGAAAAGCTCTTTGACCTTGCCGGAGATGGTGGGCAGCACGAGGTCTGCGAAGCCCGAAAGCTCCGCGACGATGTGGCCGCCCGTCGAGGTGCCGCTCTTCTTCTTGTTGCCGCGCGCCCCTTCGTCCTCTTCGTCGAATGCGCGCGCGATGCCGAAGCCTATGAGGATGCCGATTGAGACCGCGCCCGCGCCCCACACCAGGGGGTTGCGCTCGAACTCCGCGCGCCAGTCGAGGACTTCGCCGACCTCCGCACGTACGGTCTCGACAGTCCCTCGAACCTCCTCGTACTGGTTAACGACGACCGACTTTATCTCGGCGACCGTGTCGCTGATAGACTCGCGCGCGGCCTCCATCTGCCTGCGCAACTCAACCTTGCTCGGGCTCTCTTCGGCCACGGCGTCGGCCGCCGCGCCCTCGGCCGCCGCGTGCGCGGCCGGCATCTTCCTGCTCATCTGTTCTTTATAGCCCCCCTTCCGGGCGACAGTTTATCACGCCCGACTGCGCCGCAGAGTCTTTACAGCGCGCGTCTTTGGAACTATCCTCGACGCGGAAAACCTCCCAAGCTAACGGACGCGCGGCCACGTCTCTTGAGGCGACGTTTCGCGAAACGTCGCCTCAAGAGTTACGCCGACACGCGGACATTTTTTGGAGTTGGATTCGGAAAAAAGGTGCGCGACCCTTTGCGCGACCGGGTCTCTTTCAAGGAGGGCAAAATGGAGAGCAGGGCTAAGGCACTCGGACATCCGATTCACCAGATGTTGATACCGTTCCCGTTCGGGCTTCTCGCGACGGCGGTCATCTTCGACATCATCTACCTTTTCGTCAGTAGCCCCGCGACGGCGGACACGTTCGCGACCGTCGCGTTCTGGATGATTGCCGCGGGCATTGTCGGCGGGCTCGTGGCCGCGCCGTTCGGCTTAATAGACTACCTCGCAATCCCTTCAGGCACGCGAGCGAAATCGATCGGGCTTCTGCACGGAGTCGGCAACGTCTTCGTGCTTGTGCTCTTCGCCGTGAGTCTGTGGATGCGGTACGGCGCGACGACGACGGCGGGGGCGGGTATGCACCGCCCGACGGGCGCGGCGCTCGCGGCGTCGTTCGTCGCATTCCTAATAGCGGGCGCGACGGGCTGGCTCGGCGGTGAGCTTGTTGACCGGCTCGGCGTGGGCGTTGACGACGGCGCGCACCTCGACGCGCCCAACTCGCTCACGACGAGCGACGCGCGCGGCAACGCGCACGGGAAGGTTTTGTAGAGAAGCCTTCGGCGTTCAGCTTTTTGTCTTAGCTGAAGGCTGAGTGATTAAGGAGATGGAATGGCTAAGAAGGAGAAGCGCGGCGGCGGCGCGCTCGACGTTGCGCGCGGCGTTCTGGGCGGGGCCGTTGACACCGCGTCGCGGCTGATAGGGCAGGCGGGCGAACAGGCGACCGGCCTCGCGAACGCGGCACTCGGCACGGCCGCCGAGGCGGTCGGGTCGTTGAGCCCTGCCGCGGCGGAGTTGATTCGCCCGGCGGCTCCGGCCGTTGACGCGGGCAGCACCGAGAAGACAGCCTCACGCGCCGCGAAGGCCGCGTCGCGCAAGAGTTCGCGGAAGGCTTCGGGCAAGAAGTCTTCCGCGAAGACTTCGAGCAAGACTTCATCAAAGTCTTCGTCAAAGTCTTCCGCGAAGGCGTCAGGCAAAGCTTCGCCTAAAGCATCAGGCAAAGCTTCGTCGAAGACTTCGGGTAAGTCGGCCGCGAAGTCTGGTAAGTCTTCCGCGAACTCTTCGCGCCCCGCGTCGAAGGTCGCGGGCAAACGCGGCCGGAGAGGTTGAGACGCGAGAGGAGATTAGTGAACATAACCGCGAAGAGTCTTAAGGCGACGGCGGCGAACGCGCTCGTGCTCCTCTTCGTCGTCTGCGCGTTCGCGCAGGACGGCCCCGCGCCGCGACCCAAACACGCGACGCTCCCGCGCTCATTCGCAGACCTCTCCGCCGACGAAGTACTCGGACGCGTCTTCGATGCTTACGACGCGCGGACGGGCAGGGTCGCTACGATGCTCAACGGCGAGAAGCAGCCCGCGCTCGTACGCATCAGGGAGGCGCGCGCGTGGTACGCCCTCGGGCGCGAGAACCTCGTCGTGCTCGTAGACCTCGCGGGCACCGACTACGACCTCGAAGACCTCTGCGGCAACTGCGCGATGTACGCACTGCTCGCCGTGCTCAAACGCGACGGACGCGCGCTTACGCTCGTCGCGCGGCAAGACGTGCCCGCTTCGGCTGTCGCGGGCGAAGAGAGCACTTCGGGCGGCGCATCGGACGAAGCCTTCGCCCCGTTCTTCATCTCGGGCCACGACCCGACCGTCAAGCTCGACCTCGCGCCCTACTGTTTTAACGAGCGCGAGACTCTCCTCGGCATACGTCGCGAACACATGTGGCTCCCCGCGCAGGACTACGCGACAGACCTCACGCTCTACCGCGTCGAGGGCGCGCGACTTCGACAGGTCTTCGCCGAGCCCGTCGTCGAGCGCGAGTACCCGCAGGGCGCGAGCAAAGGCATGCCCGTCATAAAGACCACTTCGCTCATCTCGCCGCGCGCGGGCGGCGGAGAGTTCTACGACCTCGTCATCGAGAAGACGACGGCGCGCTGCATAGATAATGACGACGACGCGGACTGCACGCGGCCACGCGAGCCCGCGCGCGTCGTCAAGAAGTCTCTCGAAGTCTGGAGCTTCGACGGCAAGAGCTTCCAGCGCACGAACAAGCCCGCCCCGCCCGCGCCGAGCGGGAAGGCCGCGTGCGGCGGGTGATGACGGGCTTCAAGGACAATCGAGATTCTCGAAGAAGTAGAACGCGCTCACGAATGAACGCTTGAGCGCGCTGGTGTTGACTTCGCGCGTGAACCGTCTTAAAAGTCTAACGCCTCGACGAACGGAATCGGCACGGGAGTTTTAAAGTCATGTCAAGAATCCTCTCCGTTAAGAGTCGCGCGCCGCACGCGGCCCTCAAACGCGGCAGAATTTTTTCGGACGCAAGCGCGCCGGAATTATCGTCGCCATCGCCTCTGCGGTCGCGCTCGTCGCAATCGTGCTTACGGAGCGCGGGGGCGACGAGCCACTCGATTTCGGAGGCTGCGTTATAACTCTGAGTCCGGGCGCACAACCCTGCTCATAATTTTCGCTTCGTATGGAGCCGATGGAAGAGGATGACGTTGAAGGCGCGCGCGTGAAGCGCGGCGCGGGCGGGACGCCGGGCGGCATCGGCGAGTTCCTCGGGGGGCTCGCGATGGCCGTCGCGGGCGCGTACA
>JBJMGR010000329.1:0-5624 GCA_045807805.1 Pyrinomonadaceae bacterium
AACTCAGTCAGGTCTGGGCCGACCATCAACGACTCGCTGCCGTTGAGGTAGAGCGTCGCGCCCGAGAGCAGTGACATCGACAGCTCGAAGACCGACGCGTCGAAGCTCATCGAGGCGAACTGTAGGACGCGCTCGCCGGGGCCGACGCCGAAGGCATCCCTCTGCGCCTCCAGGAGATTCCCCGCCCCTCGGTGCGTGACCATGACGCCTTTCGGCACGCCCGTCGAGCCGGACGTATAGATGACGTATGCGAGACTCTCAAGCGTGGCCGCCGAAGATATGTTCTCCACGCTCTCGCGCGAGATTGCGTCCCACTCCGAATCTATGCGGACGACCTGCGCCCAGTGCGCGGGCAGTGCGTCAACGACAGCCTCCTGCGTCAACAGCACCGCGACGCCCGAGTCTTCGAGCATCAGCGACAGGCGTTCGAGCGGGTAGGCCGGGTCGAGCGGCACGTATGCGCCGCCCGCCTTGAGTATGCCGAGCACGCCGACCACCATCTCAACCGAGCGCTCCATAGAGATGCCCACGAGCGTCTCCGGCCCGACGCCGAGACGGCGCAGGTAGTGCGCGAGTTGGTTCGCGCGCTCGTTCAACTCGCGGTAGCTCAAACGCTCGTCGCCGCAGACCAGCGCGGCGGCCTCCGGGTCGCGCTCGACGCGCGCCTCGAACAGTTGTTGAAAGCACGCGCTCGGCGTGCCGGGCCGTGCGGTGTCGTTCCACTCCTCCAACAACCGCCGCGTCTCGGCCGCGTCGGAGAGGGAGATTTCCGAGAGACGGCGCGAAGGGTCCGCGGCGAACTGCGCGAGGACGGTCTTGATTTGACCTATGAGCCGCTCGGCCGTCGCGTCGTCGAAACGTCCGCGGTCGTAGACGATTGCCAGCCCGAGGTCTGCGCCCGGCGTGAACTTGACGACGAGGGGGTAGCTTGCCTTCTGCGACTCCCTCAATTCGTCGTCGCGCATATATGCGTCGCCGCCGTCGGTCGAGCCTTGAGAGTCGCCGTGGAAGTTGTGGACGGTCATGACGCTCTCGAAGAGAGGCGTGCCGCGCCCGACCTCGCTCCACCCGTGGACTTCCGCGAGGCCCGCGTACTCGTACTCGCGCGCGCACGCCTGCTCCGACTGCAAACGGTTCAGCCACTCGGCCGCAACCTCGTCGCCCTCCGCACGAGCCCTCACCGGCAGCGTGTTGATGAAGAGGCCGACCATACTCTCCGCGCCTTCGAGCGCCGCGGGCCTACCGCTCACCACCGCGCCGAAGGTTACGTCAGAGACTCCCGCGTGCCTCATCAACAGGAGCGCCCACGCGCCCTGCACCACCGTGTTGAGAGTGAGCCTGTGTCGTCGCGCCATCTCGCGCAGCACGCTCGTCTGCTCTACCCCGAGCCTCGTATCCAGTCGCGCGTAAGAGCCGTGCGCGCCCGCGCCCGTCGTGCCCGCGCAGGGGAGTTGAGTCGGCGAGGTGAAGCCCGAGAGCGACTGCTGCCAGTAGCGGCGCGCGGCAGTCTTGTCCTGACGGCGCAGCCACGCGATGTAGTCGCGGTATGGGCGCGCGGGCGTAAATTGTGCGGGAGAGGCGGAGTTACGAGAGCGGTACGCGCCGAAGACCTCATCCGTGAGCAGCGCGACGCTCCAACCGTCGAGGAGCATGTGGTCGAAGGTTGTGACGAGGAGCGAACGGTCGGCGGCGAGCCTGACGAGCGTGAGTCGCACGAGCGGCGCTTTCGTCAGCACGAAGCCGCGCGCGCGGTCTGCGTCGAGGAGTGCGGCGAGTTGCCGCTGCTGCTCGGCGGGCACGACGCCGCGCCAGTCGTGCTCCTCCCACGGCAGCGCGCAGCGCTTGCGCACGACCTGAAGCGGCTCGTCCAGACCCTCCCAGACGAAGGCTGTGCGAAGGATTGGGTGACGCTCCGACGCCTGCTCCCACGCCGCGCGCAACGCGACGGCGTCCACCTCGCCTTCGAGCGTGTAGCTGAACTGCTCGACGTAGGCCCCGCCCTTCGGGTCGTAGAGGGTGTGGAACAGAATGCCCTGCTGCAACGGTGAGAGCGGAAATATGTCTTCGACGTTCTTCAAAGCTTCGTCACCTTCACTTCGTTCACGCGGCCCGGCGGGCGCTTAAAGCAGAACCTCTTTCATCCCGAAGAGGCGCTCGGAATGGATGCCGCGCGCGCGGCACTCGGCCACGAGCCTGTTCGACTCGGTTATCTGCGGCGAGTCGTCGCTGTAGCGCAGGCACATGATGTGGTTCAGCCACGGCTCCTGCCCCATCGCGTAGACGTAGACCTGTCGGCAGTTGAAGCGGCCGACAATGTCCATCCCGCGCAGATAGTCGGAGCCCGTGAGCCTCCTCGACTGATCCATCCGTCTGTCAATCGGCTGTGTCAGCAGCGGGCCGTAGACCCAACTGAGCGGCGCGCCATCGCACTCCATCCCGAGGAACATCACGTCTATGTCGCCGACCGCCTCGCGGACGTGGCGGTAGAGTTCGGGCTCGATGTTGTTCGAGTCGGCCGCGAGCAGGACGGTGCGACCTTCGAGTCGGACGAGGTGCGCGAGCTTGGTGCGTATGTTCAGGTCGCCGTGCTCGCCGAAGAAGGGGACGCCCGTCACGGAACCGCCCTCGATGTCGAGCGTCTCCAACTCGTCCAGCTCTATGACGTTCTTGAATCCGGCGGCCTTCAGGATGAGTTTCAGCGAAGGGTCCGCGAGCGTGCCGCCGCCGCTGCGCGGCACGACGACGTTGCGCACGCGGCAGCGCAACTGAAGGAGTGTTTCGAGCAGGACGTGATCCTGATGCGTGTGCGTGATGAGAACGTAGTCGATCACGTCGGGCAGGTCTGCGAACGTGTAGCGCGGGATGTCGCTCTCGAAGTCGTAGCTGACGGCCGGGTCTGTGAGTATGCTGACGCCAGCCGACTCGACGAGCACGCACGCGTGGCCGAAGTAGCGAACCCTGACGCCTTCGCCGTCGAACTTCGGAGCGCGGCGCGCGGCGGGCGGCTCCTCGGTCAGAAGCGACATGAGCTTCGCTTCGTCGTGCGCCTTGAGCCCGAGCGCCTCCCTTATGTGCCCGAAGGTCCGCGGCACGGCGCGCATACGGCACAACTCGTCTATGCCTTCGTGGTTGAAGGGAAGCTGAAGGTCGAGCCGTTTGTCGTCGGGCAGACGCGGCGTGCTCAGCACGAACGGGCGATAGTCCTGCCCTACGAGCGAGAGCGATACGCTTTGCAGCGCGGGGTTATAGTAAGGGCTACGGTAGAGCAGCCCTTCGAGGAAGCGCATCGAGGGGTGATTGTTGAGGTCGTAGACCAGCTCGACGTAGCCCTTCAGAGCGCCGGGGACTTTCTCGTAGAGAGGTTCGAGCGAGTTACCTTTGGCCTCGGCCTTGAGCGTCTGGTCGAGGCTCTTGACGGCCGCGGCGAAGTCTATCAACTCGGCCTGCTCCGTCGAGGTCTGTTCGAGCAACTGCTTTATCTCGGCGACGCGGTTGACTTCGTAGTCTATGAACGGGCCGCCCAACATCGCGGGGTTCTTCACCGCCGCCGCGTGTACCTGCGGCGCTTTGACGTAAGAACGCATGATGCCCAGGTGCAGATTGGCGACGTACATCGCCGCCGACGCCGGGTAGACGAGTTGCGGCCACGCGTACCAGCGGCCGAAGAGCGGCTCGATTAGAACATTCGGCTTACAGTAGAACTTCTTTTCGCTCATCTTTCGCTCTCCTCAGACGCCCGCGGCCACTTCCTCTTCCTCGTCGTCCTCAAGCAGAAGGGCGATCCGCTCCAACTTCTTCTCGTCCAGCTTCGCCAGAGGGAAGCTCTCCGGCGAGAAAGCGTCCTTAACCGGCTCGGGTTCGGGGAGACTCGCGCCCGCCTCCGCCAGCGCAGCCAACTCCTCAAGCGCCGACATAAATCTGTCCGCGGCTTCGTTCACTTCAACGTCGCCGTAGAGTTCGCCGCAGTAGACCCACTCCACGCTCAGACGCCCGCCCGCCACGCTCCCCACTACGCTCACGCCCTGCGCGCGCTCGCCGAGCGCGGACACCTGCTCGCCGCACGACTCGCGCGCCGCGCGCAGCAGACTCTCGCCGCCTCCGCCGCTTCCGCTGTCGAGCACCTGATCGAACTGCCCGAGATAGTTGAAGCTCAGTCCGGGCCGCGCTCCTTCGTCAACACTCAGCGCCTCGTCGCCTCCGCAGTAACGCAGCAGCCCGTAGCCTATCCCGCGCTCCGGCACCTCGCGCAGCGACTTGCCGACATCGCGAAGCGTCTCAAGAAGGCCATCCGCGCTCTCAAGCCATACAGGGTATCGAGTAGTAAACCAGCCCACGGTGCGCGACAGGTCAACGCCCGCGACAACCTCTTCGCGCCCGTGCCCCTCAAGCTCGACGGCCACGCCACCGCCTTCGCGTGCGCCGACGAGCGACGGTACGCTTAAGGCGAGCGCACTCAGGAGCAGGTCGTTTATCTGTGTGCCCCATGCGGCCGACGCGCGTGTGAGCAGCGAGCGAGTGACTTCGGCGCTCAGGTATCGCTCGACGACTCGAACACCGCCCGCCGTGTCGCTCACGCCTTCGCGAAGGCGCGCGGGTTGCGACGCGGCGCGCTCCGACTGCCTGCGCCAGTAAGCCGCCTGGTTCCACACGGCCTCGGTGCGCGCGTAAGCCGTAAGACGCTCCGCCCACTGCTTGAATGAGGTCGTCTTCGGCCCGAAGTCTGTTGACCCACCGCGCACAGCCTGTGTGTAGGCGCGCTCGAAATCTTCGAGCAGGATGCGCCAGGAGACGCCGTCAACGGCGAGATGGTGAACCGTCAGAAGCAGGCGTTGGCCGCGCCCCGCGCCGCACTCTATGAGCGCCGCGCGCAGAAGCGGCCCGCGCGTGAGGTCGAGCGTGCGCTGCACCGAAGTGCATTCTCGCTCGACTGCCGCGGGCAGCTCGGCGTCTGTCGTCGAAGAGAGGTCTATGACCTGGCAGAGGTCGTTGGGCTCGACGGGCGAGTTGTGCTGACGCCACTCGCCGCCGGACTCGCGCGTGAAGCGCAGCCGCAGCGCGTCGTGGTGCGCGACGAGGCGCGTGACCACCTCACGCAGCACGTCCACACTCATGCCCTCGACCTTGAGCAGCACGGCCTGATTGAAGTGATGCTGCTCCGCGAATCGGCGCTCGAAGAACCAATGCTGTATGGGCGTGAGCGGCACATCGCCGCCGACAGTCCCCTGCTCGACCTCCGCGCGCGCGCCCGACCCGGCCGCGGCCGCGAGTGCCTCCACCGTCTGATGCTCGAAGAGTTGTCGCGGGGTGACGCGCACTCCGCGCCGCGCCGCCCTCGCTATCACCTGTATCGAGAGGATGGAGTCGCCGCCCAACTCGAAGAAGTTGTCGCGTATCCCGACGCGACCGACGCGCAGCACCTCCGCCCATACCTCGCACAGCGCACGCTCCACCTCGTCGCGCGACGCTACGTACTCGTCCGCGGACGCGGCAGGCGCGTAGTCCGGCGCGGGCAGAGCCTTGCGATCTACCTTGCCGTTGGCGTTGAGCGGCAGAGATTCCATCGTCACGAACGCCGCGGGCACCATGTACTCGGGCAGTCTCGACTTCAGGTATTCGCGAAGCTC
>JBJMGR010000330.1:0-7924 GCA_045807805.1 Pyrinomonadaceae bacterium
ACGCTCGCGGGCTTAGGTGCCGGCACTTGGAAGGGTAACCCCGCGCCGTTGACCAACGGCCTGATACTCGCGGATCACTTCACGGAGCTGCGCACGAACCTGAACCAGGCGCTCGACGAACTCGGCATCGGCCGAGTTCCCGATGACACGTCGATAGCGTCGTCTCAGCCGGTCAAGGCGGTTCACGTGCAGGACGTGCGCGACAAGCTCAGGTGAGTTGTCGCGGGGCGGGCCGGCGAAAGAGTTTAAAGGCGGCCGGAGACGACTAAGTTGAAGGAGAAGGCGATGAACAGAGACGAGCGACCGAATGTGAAGAACGTCTTGGCGCGGCCGTGCGCGCACGTGTTGGCGTTGCTCGCCGTGTTGATTTTGCTGCCGGCCGCCGCGCGCGCGCAGTGGACGACGCCAGACGCGAGCGGTAATACCAACACTGCGGCTGGCATCAACAACGTCGGCGTCGGCACGGCCTCGCCCACCTCTAAGCTCGACGTTACGGGCACGGCCGCCGTCAGCGGTGACCTGAAGGTCGCGGGCGGAAGGTTCAAGTTCACCTTCAGCGGCCCCGAGGGGCAGATGCAGGGCGTGACCGAGCGCCTGAGCTTCTGGACTCCTAACTCAAGCGCCGTGCAGACGATGCGCATGCGCATCGGCGGCAACACCAGCTCCTACGTCGAGTTCCTCAACGTAAACAGCGTCTACCTGAGCAGCGCCTCGGCCAAGTTCGGCATCGGCACCTCGAACCCGACGAGCAAGTTTCACCTCGTGAGCGGTACGGACAGCGGCACGACCATGCTGCACATGGACACGGGGATGCACGGCGGGACGGCCTTCGCCGTCGGCGGCACGGCCAACAACGAGAGCACGCTCGACATGTCGGTCTACAGGGCGGGGTTGTACGTCAGCCGCTTCGGCGTGAGCAACTACGGCCACGTCTATCTTCAGCCGGGAGGCGGGCTCGTGGGCGTCGGCACCTCCGCGCCAGAGGGCATCCTCGACGTGCGCGGGCTCGTCGCGTCGAGCGGCGCGGGGCTGCCCATCATCCTCTCGGCCCAGCAGGGCGCGTCTTCGGGCGGCGCGGGCGGCAACGTCATCATCAATGCGGGGCCCAACGGCTCGAACAGCGCCAACGGCCAGCTCGTCTTCGGCACGGGCGGCGTCGTCTCCGGCGGCGTCCTGACGACCGGCGAGAGGATGCGCATAGACGACGCGGGCCGAGTCGGCATAGGGACTCCCACGCCCGGCTTCAAGCTCGACGTTTCGGGGCAGATACGCTCGTCGAGCGGCGGCTTCGTCTTCCCCGACGGCACGACGCAGACGACGGCCGCCTCTTCAGTCGCCTTCGGCTCCACAGCCGGGACGGCCGTTCAGGGTAACACCGTGCTGACGGTCACGGCCGGCACGGGGCTCTCCGGCGACGGCCCGACGACGCTCGGCGCGGGCGGGACTCTGACGCTGACGAACTCAGATGCCGGCTCGTCGCAGAACATCTTCAAGAACGTTGCGAACGCGGCGGGCGCGACGCAGTTCTCGGCCGGGTCAAACACGGACGCGCTAAGATTCGAGGGAACGGGAGCAACGACCATCTCGTTCGACGCGGCCAACAAGAAGGTGGTCGTCAACAGCCCGGCGGCTGTTCCCTCGGGCTGGACAGACGGGGGGACGAGCGTGAGCGTGACGAGCGCTGCGGCCAAGGTCGGCATGGGGGTATCGAACCTCTCCGCCGGGCTAGACGTGCAGACGCCCGTGACTGCGGCGACCGCCTACGGCGCGCGCCTTCAGCAGACGCTGACGGCGCAGATCAACAACGGCACGCTCAACGGGCTCTACATAAACCCCACGTTCAACGACGGAGTGGCCGTCGGGAACACACACAACGCACTCGCCACGGGTGCGGGCAACGTCGGCATCGGTACGACGGCGACGGGCGCTGGCCTCGACGTGCAGAACGCCGGGGTGTTGTCGGAGGGAGCGTCCTACGGTGCGAGGTTCAAGCAAACGATCCCTGCCGCGAACAACAACGCCGACTCGACGGCCCTCTACATCGAGCCGACCTTCTCAGACGGGGCGGCGGTGGGAGTCAGGCACAACGGGCTCGTGGTCGCCTCGGGGAACGTCGGGATAGGGACGGCCAGCCCGTCCAACAACCTCCACCTGTTCGCGCCGGCCAGCAGCGCCCCTATCGGTGCCATGTCCATCGATGTCGGAAGCTTTAACACGGGCGCGAACGCGTCGAACAGCTACTTCTTCCGCGTGCGCGACATCGGCGGCTCCTCGACACGGTTCTACATCTGCGGGGACGGCAACGTCGGGATAGGGACTGCCGCGCCGCAGGCCACGCTCGATGTGGTGGGGTTTATCAGCGCCACGCAGACGATCAACGCGACGGGGGCCATCACGGGCGGGAGCATACAGGCGAGGTATCAGGACGTTGCCGAGTGGGTGCCCTCGACGCAGAAGCTCGCGGCCGGGACGGTCGTCGTTCTCGACACTGAGAGGACGAATCACGTGCTGGCCTCGACGAAGGCTTACGACACGGGCGTGGCGGGAGTCATATCGGACTCTCCGGGCGTCATACTCGGTCAGAGTGGAGAGGACAAACTGAAGGTGGCGACGACGGGGAGGGTGCGGGTGAAGGTGGACGCGACGCGAGCGGCCATCCACGTCGGAGACCTATTGGTGACGAGCGATACAGAAGGTGTAGCCATGAGGTCTGTCGAGGTCGACCTGGGCGGCGTGAAGATACACCGACCGGGCACCATCATTGGCAAGGCGCTCGAACCTTTAGCCTGCGGCACGGGCGAGATACTTGTACTCCTAAGCCTTCAGTGATCGTCGCACATAAAAGGCAGCTTCCACCTATTTCTCTTACCTGATACGGGGCCGAAATCATGGAGAGTACACAAGTAGCCGCGCGCGCAAACTACAACCGACCTACATCGTACCTGAATGGGGTGATGCGGAACCTCCGGAAGGCGCCGGCGTTGGCGGCGCTGCTGCTCTGCGTGCTCTTACCCGCGCGCCTTGCGGCGCAGAACGTCCAGCACTCGAAGAGCTCACAGGACATGGGGCTGCGCCACGACTTCTCTATTGACCCCGTATCGCTCTCGCTCAACATAGAGATAACGCTCGGCGCGTACAAGGGACGCGGCGACTCCTCGATGCCGGTCGCACTACGATACTCGTCGAAGCTCTGGCGGCTGGACTGCTCCGGCTACCACCCGCCATGCCAGCCCACCGGGTTCTGCGACGACAACGCGTACACGACGCTCGACGCGGTCTACGGCGACCCGAACCACGACCGCATGACGCCCGGCTGGTCGAGCACACTACAGCTCCCTTACGTCAGCACCGACCCCGAATGGTTCACCATCCTGGGCGAGCCCTGCGATTTCGACAAGTGCGGTGAGACCGGGCAGGATCATAACAAGATCATGCGCGTCAGGCTGCACATGCCCGACGGCTCGACGCACGAGTTGAAGGCGGACGACAACCCGCACCCGTCAAACTATAACCCTTACCCCGTGACCTACTACGCAGTGGACGGCTCGCGGCTGATATACAAGGAGCTGGGCGACATCATCAACACCAACGCGCAGGCGATCACCTACCTGCCCGACGGCTCTCGCTACGTGACGACCGGTAACGGTGGGGCGGGGAGTTTCATAGACTGCCACGGCAACACGATCAGCTTCGACGGCACCTCGTGGACGGACGCGCTGGGGCGCGCCGTCAGCATCGAGAACATGCCGGGCTTCAACGACACGACCATACACATCAATTACGAGTACCGCCAACTCAAGGTCGCGAACCACCCAGAGCTGAGCGCCCTAACAGACTTTAGCCAATCCCTCCTTTATTACGGCACGTGAAGCGGTAATACGGTCAACGACACTCCGGGACTGTTCGGCGGCGACTCGTCGGCCGATAGAGTTAACTCAGGAGGCATCTTCAACCCGTCGGTGCTCTACCGCATCACCTACCCGGACGGGAGCGCCTACACCTTCACCTACAACCTCTACGGCGAGATAGACAAGATCGTCTACCCGACGGGCGGTTACGAGAGGTTCGTATACGGCGCGGTGCCCGGCATCACGGCGATGAACTCGCCCTACGCGAGCACGAACCGCGGCGTTAAGCAACGGTTCGTCAGTCCCGACGGCACGGCCGCGAGCGAGCAGCCTTGGGACTACGACGCCGTCGAGGTTAGCGCGGATGTGCTCAAGACTGTAACGATTGCCCCCGACAACACTGTTACTGAGCGGTTCATCCATCGCAGCCTCCTGCCAGGAGTGAAGTACTTCGACTTCGACGACGCTCGCTCGGGGATGGTCTTCGAGGAGAGGCTCTACGCGCCCGGTGCCGAGCGAGGGCAGAAGGGTGCACTTCTGCGGCGCAAGCTGACGAAGTGGGATTACGACTACTACATAAGGTCGGGGATCGTGTTCGGCGGCTACCGCGTGAGCCGCAAGCCGCGCGTGACGCGAGAGGTGGAGGTGACGCTTGACCCGGAGGGCGACCAGCAGTCTGACGTGTTGACGAGGACGACCCGTTACACTTACGACAGTGACCAGAACGTGACATCACGGACCGAGTATGGCTACGTGCGCGTAACGCGGCAGAGTGCGCAGGCGGCCGAGGGCCAGATTTCGGCTGTGGACTCTTTCGCCGACGGCGCGCGGCTCCGCAAGTCCGCGACGACATACCTCGTAAACGACCCCGACCCCAACATCGATCAGGCGAAGAAGGACGAGTACCGCGCGCGCAACCTAGTCGCGCTGCCAACCTCCACCATCGTCTTTGGCACCACAGACAGCGTAGTCGCCTCGCAGGCGCTGACGAAGTACGACGAGATTGCCGACTATCCGGTCGTCTCCTGCCCAGGCATCGCGGGCTGGACTGACCCGCAGACCTACGCGCGCGGCGACGCCACCACTTCCAAGGTCTGGGTGAATACGGATAACGCCTGGGTAGAGACGCACGTGCGCTTCGACCAAGCAGGCAACGTGCGGGAGTCCAGGGACGCGCACCTGGAGACAGACGCTACGCACGGGCGCGTGAGCGAGTACACGTATACGACCGCCTACCAGTACACGTACCTCGAAGGGACGAAGACGCCAGCGCCCGACCCGACGGGGGTCAGCGGCTCGTCGGCGCAGCTCACGTCCGAGAACACTTACGATGCAAAGACGGGTCTGATCAAGACGGCCACGGACGCAAACGGACAGACCACCCGCTTCTACTACATAAACGAGTCGGGCCAGATGGATCCGCTGAACCGCCTGCGCAAGGTCGAGAACCCGGACTTGGGCTGGACTTCTTACGAATACGGCAATACGCCATTCAGCTTCTACGTGCGCACGCGGACTGCGATAGACGCCTCGCGCTCTACGGACTTTTATCAATACTTCGACGGGCTGGGCCGCCCCTCGCGCTTTTACTCCTATGACGGGAGCGCGCCCGACCGCACGTGGGTCGGCGTGAAGAGCACATACGACAACATGGGCAGGCAGGCGTCCGCCTCGAACCCGCAGTTCCTCACCACCTTGGGCGACTTCACGCCCGCGAACATCACGACCACCGAGTATGACCATCTGAGTAGGGTGAGGAAGGTGACAACGCCTGACGGGGCATACGTCTCCACCTCTTACGATGCATGCCTGACGGACTCCCTCAATGGGGCTCGCGTGACGGTGACTGATCAGGCGTTGAAGGCCAGGAACAGTGTGTCCGACGCGCTCGGCAGGCTCGTCTTGGTGACGGAGGCTCCCGGCGTAGCGGGCTACGGGTACGAGACCTCCTACAAGTACGACCCGCTGAACCGCGCCACCAGGCGCACCTATTCCATTGAGCAGGGCTACTCTGCACCTACCGGCTACGTCGCCACGCCGGAGGTACACTATTTCTACGACGGGACGGGGATGCCTTCGGAGAACGGGGCGCAACTGCCTGCGCCGCTCTACTCCGCAGGCAGGCTTACGGCCGTGAAGTCCTCTGTGTTGGAGACCGCCTATACGGAGTTCGACGCCGCAGGGCGCGTCACCAGGCACAGGCAAATCTCAGACCCGGACACTGCGGCCGAGCGTTCGTACAAGATGGAGTACGCCTACGACCTGGCTGGCGATCTCGCCTCAGAGAAATACCCTTCCGGCAAGGTCGTGGAGACGGAGTACGACGGGGCTGGGCGGGTTGCGGGCGTGAGAAATAATGCGACGGGGGCTTACTACGCGGGCGGGGCGGCGTCAGACGCCGCGAGCCGCATACGCTACGCGGCGCACGGCACGGCGGAGGCTTTGCGCCTGGGCAACGGGCTGTGGGAGCAGACCTCGTTCAACTCTCGGCTTCAGGTCGAGCAGACGGGGCTCGGCGTCTCGGCCACTGACTCGAGCAGGCTACGGCTGACTTATGGCTACGGTACCGCGTCGCGGAACAACGGCAACGTCACTAGCCAGCGCATCGAAGCGGGCGGTCTCGACCTGACGCAAACCTATTCTTACGACGAGGTGCACCGGCTGCTCTCGGCGCGCGAGTCGCCGACGGCCGGGGGCGACGACGCTTGGCGTCAGGCTTACACCTACGCGGACTCATCAGGGCACAACCCGCAGTTCGGCAACCGGCGGATAGACGCGGCCAACACGACCTCGGACATGCTCCCGCAATACAATCCGCAGATAGACGCGGGGACGAACCGCATCGCAAATAACCAGGGCTACGCTTACGACCCGGCGGGCGACCTTCTGCAAGACCCTTCGCACTCGTACTCCTACGACGGCGAGAACCGGCTGGTCGCGGCGGACGGCGGGTGGAATGGCACCTCGGGCGCTAGCTACTATTTCGACGCGGACGGGAGAAGGGTCAGGAAGGTGTCGGCTTCGGAGAACACGGCCTTCATCTACGACACCTCGGGGAGGCTCGTCGCCGAGTACTCGAACCAGGCGCGGCAAGACGGGAGGAGCTACCTGACGCAGGACGCTCTGGGGAGCACGAGGGTCGTAACGGATGCAGGAGGGGCCGTGAGGTCGCGCCGCGACTATCTGCCTTTCGGCGAAGAGGTCGACGCGGGCGCGGGCGGGAGAGCGCAACAAGCGGGGTATGGTTTGACGGATAACGTAAGGCAACGTTTCGCCGGCAAAGAAAGAGATGACGAGACGGGTTTAGACTACTTCGGGGCGCGCGCCTATTCGGCCACGCAAGGACGCTTCACCTATTGTGACCCGACCAGGCTAAGTAACGAGCGCGTCGTCAACCCGCAGACCTGGAATCTCTACGTGTACGTGAATAATAATCCACTCGCCCTAACTGACCCGAACGGGCAGGACGGGCAGGGTAACGCTGGCGGCAAGGTGATCGACATATTTCTCGTCTACACGCGGAGAGAATTGAGGGTGAAAAAATGCCGGATTGGAAGGAACTTAAACGAGTCGATAAGGAGAACGGCTATGAGATCAAGGTGCACGGGTATAAAGAGAGCACGCTCGAAAATGTCACGGCCTCTCTAAAAAATTCTGCCGTCACGGTAATAGCCACACATGGCAATCAACCGCCGGGAACCGACACGACGAACGCTATTATGCTCGGCGACGGGAATTATTTAGCCGACGATGGAGTGAGGGCTGTGCATGGCACATACTTGGAGTTACCGCACGCTGATAAGCCGGAAGCTAACGGCGAACTCTTAGTGCTCCTCGGCTGTGACACCGAATCCCTGGCAGCCGTCGTGCAACCGACACATCCTGACTATCAACTGGTGGACAGCTATTCGGGCAAGGATCGCGAAACCGAACTACAGGGGGTGCTTAACGCCACCCACGACTTCGTCGAGGGATACGTAGAGGGTGGGCTGAAGGAGGGGTTAAGTGCCGGTAACCAAGCACTCAGGAATACTGTGCGCCAGTGGCCTATGAATCGTGGCGACAAACTCATCCCC
>JBJMGR010000331.1:0-10413 GCA_045807805.1 Pyrinomonadaceae bacterium
AAAATCATACACAACACGACGCTCATCCAATAAAACTGCCACTGGGCGCACGTCTTCACCGTCCGCGACGGCCGGATCGTAGGCTTCCACGAGTACATGGACTCCGCGCAGGCCGCCGCCGCTTTCAAGTAAACGCGGAAGGAATTAAAAGTACTGAGGACTGAGCGATGAGGACTGAGTGATAAGGACTGAGTGATAAGGACTGAGTGTTGAGGACTGAGTGTTGAGGACTGAGTGTTGAGGACTGAGTGTTGAGGACTGAGTGAAAGACGCAAGCTCTTAACTCAGCCCTCAGTCCTCATCACTTTTCTACTGTATGACGCGCAGGTCGCGCTCGCCGACGATGCGCCAGCCGGTGCCGGTGTGACGCCAGCGAAGCTCTTGGAGGACTTCGCCGCCGCGTTCGTCTATCCGGTATCGCTTGCGGAAGCGCATGACGGCCGTGCGGCCGTCGCGGCCGAGGCGTATGTCCGGCTCGTAGGCTCGAACGTCTACGGCGCGCGCCTGCGAGAAGAGCCTGGACTTCTCCTCGCGCACGGTCGCGCGCGAAGCGTTGCGCGAGAGGTAGAAGGCTTCGACGTTCGGCGCGTAGAACTTCATCTGCCCTTCAACGTCGCGCGCGTTCGTCGCGGCTATCCATCCGTCGAGCGCCGCGCTCAACTCCGCGCGCGTGCCCGGCCCCGCGTTCACATCTTCGCCCTTCGAGCCGGCGACGCCTTCGTCATCCGCCGCCGCGGGCCGCGCGCCGTCGGGCATCGTCTGATTGTTTGCGGCCTGCTCGTCGTTCGACGCCTGTTGCTTCGTCTCGCCTTGTTGACTGTTCGCGGGCTGCGTGTCGGGCGGCTGCGTCGAAGACGGGTTCGGCTCCGAGCGAGACTTCGAGCCCTGATACTTCATTAACGCCACGCCGCCGAGCAGGCCGCCCGCGAGGCCCGCGAGCACGCATGTGAAGACGACGGCGAGCGGCCACGCGCGCGCCTTGCTTCGCAGAGTGAGCGGCACCGCGGGCCGCGCGCGCTGTACGGATTTCTCGTCAAAGCGCGGCGAGGCTACAGTCCGCTCGGGGTCATTCGGAACTGTCCTCTCCGTTGGACTTACGTGCGCGCCGAAACTTCTGCGCTCCATCTCACACCACTCCCCTTTGAATTATGCCCGTACACGACTCGCTTCCGCCCTCACTTAAAAGCAAAAACCAGTCCAGACGCCCGACGCGCGGCCGTTTGACTCCGCGCGCTTTTTGGCGTAGATACGTGTTTCGTCCACAAGCCCTTCCGAGAGAAAATAACAGGCATGACAAGGCTTCGCTTCACACTCTACGCGCTACTAGTCTCCGCGCTTCTACTGACCGCCGCGTGCTCGGGGAAGCAGACGAATCAGGGCTCAAACTCCAACGCCCCCGCGGACGGCACCGCTCAACAGCAGCAGGACGCGCAAACGTCGGCGGACGCGCGCGAAGCCTTTGAGCGCGGCGTGACGGCCTACCGAAACGACCGCGACGACGAGGCCGTCGAGGCGTTCCGACGCGCGGTCGAGCTTGACCCGAACTTCGCCGAAGGCTTCTACCGCCTCGGCCTCGCGCATAACGCTTTGAAGCAGACGGACGAGGCCGAGAAGGCTTTCCGCGAAGCCGTCAAGGCTTACGAGAAGCTGACGAAGCGCGACGAGAAGAACTCCGACGCCTTCTACTTCCTCGGCCTCTGCTACGAGAAGCTCGGCGAGTACGGCGACGCGGTCAAGGTTCTTAAAGAGGCCGTGAAGACCTCGCCCACGGAGAACGACGACAAGTACTACGAGCTGGCCTTCTCGCAATTCCAACTCGCGCAGTATGACGAGGCCGTGCGCGCGTTGAACAAGGCGCTCGAAGTCAACCCGGACAACTACCCCGCGCAGGACTTGCTTGAGAAGGCGAAGGCGGGGGCCGAGCGCATCTCGGACTTTCGCAAGCATCAGGAGCAGATGCGCAAGCAGGATCAGAAGAACTCCAACGCGAACAACTCGAACGCGAACTCGAACTCGAACGCGCCCCGCACGCCCACAGGCGCGACAAACAGGAACCCGCTGCAACCGCCGCCGGGGGACTGAGACACGTGCCCTTAAGACCATCAGCGCGCCACATACCTTTACAACTTTTTACACCGAGGCGTTTGACCCGCACGTATACGTTTCGGAAGAATGAACGCGCCCGTCGAAAGTCAGACGTTTGAAGTCGCGTCGAAGCCTGAGCCGGTTCCCTTTCACACATGAAGAAACTTCCTACGCGCCTCTCGACACTCGTCACGCTGCTCCTGCTGCTGCTCCTCCTCGCGCATTCGGGCGCGCACGCGCAGAGCCCCGCGCGCGCCGACGCGGCCGAGACCGAGGCCGCGCTCCGAAGGCTCCTCGTGACCGGGAGCGTCCTCTACGTCGGCGCGCACCCGGACGACGAGAACACAGCGATGCTCGCCTACCTCGCGCGCGGGCGCGGCGCACGCACGGCATATCTATCGCTGACGCGCGGCGACGGCGGGCAGAACCTTCTCGGCACTGAGAAGGGCGAGATGCTCGGCGTCGTGCGCACGCAGGAGCTTCTCGCCGCGCGACGCATTGACGGCGCAGAGCAGTTCTTCACCCGCGCGATTGACTTCGGCTTCACCAAGTCGCCCGAAGAGACTTTCCGCATCTGGAACCACGACGAAGTCCTCGCCGACGTGGTCTGGGTCGTGCGGCGCTTCCGCCCCGACGTAATCATCGCGCGCTTTCCGACGACGGGCGAGGGCGGCCACGGCCAGCACACTGCATCCGCGATACTCGCCTCCGAAGCCTTCGACGCGGCGGGCGACCCCGCGCGCTTCCCCGAACAGCTCAAGGACGTGGAGCCTTGGAAGCCGAAGCGTCTGCTCTGGAACGTCTTCAACTTTGGCGGCGGCCGTCCGAAGGACGCGGACAAGATGCTGACGGCCGACGTGGGCGCGTACGACCCTCTGCTCGGCAAGTCCTACACGGAGATTGCGGCCGAGAGCCGCACGATGCACAAGAGTCAGGGGCAGGGCACGCCCGAGCGTCGCGGCCCCGCGCCCAACTTCTTCGCGCACATCAAGGGCGAGCCCGCGTCGAAAGACATCTTCGACGGCGTTGACATGACCTGGCACCGAATCAGAGGTGGCGACGCTGTCGGCCAACTTCTCGAAGAGGCCGCGCGCAAGTACGACCCGTCGAGCCCTTCGGCCGTGCTGCCCTCGCTCGTTCGGGCGTACGCGCTCCTGAGTAACATGGCAACGTCGAAGTTGATGGCAGACCCGCTCGTCTTCGAGAAGCAGAAGGAACTCGGCGAAGTCATACGCGCGTGCGCGGGGCTCTGGATAGAGGCCACGGCCGCCGAGCCTTACGTCACACCCGGCGTCGAGGTCAAAGTCACGACCACGCTGGTCAACCGCTCCGACTTTCCACTGAAGGTCGAGACCGTCGGCGCATCCTCGGCGGGCGTTGACGTGAGGCTCGCCGACCTGAAGAACAACGAGCCGCTCACGCGCGAGACTATACTGCCGCTGCCCGCGGGCGACGACTACAGCCAGCCCTACTGGCTTCGCGAGGAGCCGCGCGGGGGACTCTTCTCGGTCAACCCGCGCTGGCTCGTAGGTCAGCCCGAGAACGCGCCGCGGCTCTCCGTGCCCGTCTCAATCGCGGCGGGCGGAGGCGGAGACCGCGTGAGGTTCGACGTGCCGGTGCTCTACCGTTGGGTTGACCCCGTGCGCGGCACGCTCTACCGCCCCGTCGCGGTCGTGCCGGAAGTGGCCGTCGGCGTCGAAGAGAAGACGCTCGTCTTCCCGGACCGAACGCCGAAACAGGTGCGCGTCGTCTTGAAGAACGACACGGCGGCCGAACGCGCGGGCACGCTTCGTCTTAAGCTGCCAACGGGCTGGACTGCAACGCCCGCGGAGATTCCCGTCACGCTCAAGGGCAAGGGCGAGGAGTTCCGCGCGGCCTTCAGCGTCACGCCGCCGCCGACTGCTTCGGTCGCAACGCTCGCGGCCGAGTTCGACTCGGGGGGAGAGAGCTTCACGCGCGGCTTCGACGAGATCAACTACCCGCACATCCCGCCGCAGACGCTCTTCCCCACGGCCGCCGCGAAGCTCGTGCGCGTCGACTTGCAGAGGCGCGGCAGCCGCATAGGCTACGTCATGGGCGCGGGCGACGAGGTGCCGGAGGCTCTGCGACAGGTCGGCTACGACGTGACGCTTCTTTCGGACGAAGAGCTTGAAGGCGGAGACCTCTCGCGCTTCGACGCTCTGATTACGGGCGTGCGCGCTTATAACACTCGCGCGGTGCTTCGGCGACAGCAGAAGCGCCTGCTCGAATACGTCGAGCGCGGCGGCACGCTCGTCGTCCAGTACAACACGCCCGACCGCACGCTCGAAGGCGCGCAGGTCGGCCCCTACCCTTTCAAGCTCACACAGGACAGGGTCACGGACGAGACGGCCGCAATCAACGTGCTCGCGCCGACGGAGGCGCTCATAAGTGCGCCGAACCGAATCACGGACGAGGACTTCAAGGGATGGGTGCAGGAGCGCGGGCTCTACTTCGCCTCGGACTGGGACGCGCGCTACACGCCGCTCTTCGCGAGCCACGACCCCGGCGAGCAGGACTCGAAAGGCTCCACGCTCGTCGCGCGCTACGGGCGGGGCACGTACGTCTTCACCTCGCTCGCCTTCTTCCGCCAACTCCCCGCGGGCGTGCCCGGCGCTTACCGCCTCTTCGTCAACATGATCTCGGCGGGAAAGAAGTGATGACGAAGAGCAGAGCGAGGACGAAGACAGACGCGGCGAAGAGTCTTGCGACGCATGACGAGGCCGTCGCCGACCGCCGGTCTCACGCGACGGAAGAGCCGCCCCCCTTCGGCGGGCGTTGGGAGAATCTATACCTCGCAGTCCTCCTGAATCTCGCCGCGCTCGTCGTGCTCTTCTATCTCTTCACGAGGGTTTTTCGATGAGGCCGCTCGACTGGACCGTGCTCTTCGCGGCGCTCGCCGGGATAGTCGTCTACGGTCTCTGGAAGGGGCGGCGCACGCGCGACCTCGACGACTTCCTCGTCGCGGACAGACGCATGCGCTGGCATCACGTCGCGCTCTCCATCATGGCGACGCAGGCGAGCGCCGTCACCTTCCTCGCCACGCCCGGACAGGCTTACGCCGACGGCATGCGCTTCGTGCAGGTCTACCTCGGCCTCCCCGTCGCGATGGTCATACTCGCCGCGACGGCCGTTCCCATCTATCACCGCCTCAAAGTCTACACGGCCTACGAGTACCTCGAAGGTCGCTTCGACTTGAAGACGCGCACGCTCGCCGCGCTCCTCTTCCTCGCGCTGCGCGGGCTCTCGACGGGCGTATCGCTCTACGCGCCGTCGCTCATCCTCTCGGTCATCATGGGTTGGGACATAAGGCTCGTCATCTTCATCATCGGCGGCGCGGTCATGCTCTACGCCGCGACGGGCGGAGCGCGCGCCGTAGACAACACGAACTTCCTACAGTTCCTCATCATCATGGGCGGGATGGTCGTCGCCTTCCTCACCATCGTCAGGCTGCTGCCCGCCGACGTGTCGTTCCTCGAAGCCGCGCACGTCGCCGGGAAGCTCGGGCGTCTGAACGCCGTGGACTTCTCCTTCGACATAAAGAACCAGTACAACTTCTGGTCGGGGCTCGTCGGCGGCTGCTTCCTCGCGCTCTCCTACTTCGGCACGGACCAGTCGCAGGTGCAGCGCTACCTGACGGGCGAGTCCGTCGCGCAGAGCCGCCTCGGGCTCCTCTTCAACGGCCTCGTCAAAGTGCCGATGCAGTTCTTCATACTCTTCCTCGGCGCGACGGTCTTCGCCTTCTACCAGTTCACGCAGCCGCCCATCTTCTTCAATCCGACCGAGGCCGAACGCGCGCGCGCAGGCGCGCACGGCCAACAGTTTCGCGCACTCGAAACCGACTACGCCGCGGCCTTCGACGAGAAGCAGCGCGCGGCCCGCGGCTACATAGGCGCGTTGCGCTCGGGAGACGACGCGGCGGCCGACGCGGCGGCCGAGGGGCTCAAGGTCGCGCAGGATAGGGCGAACGGCGTGAGGGCGGGTGCGGTCGAAATCATAAAGGAGTTCGACGCGAAGCCGAACGACACGAACTACGTCTTCTTAAACTTCGTGACGCACTACATGCCAGCGGGGTTGGTGGGGCTCGTGCTCGCGGCAGTCTTCTTCGCCTCGATGTCTTCGACCGCCTCGGAGTGGAGCGCGCTCGCGGCGACGACCGTCGTTGACATACAACGCCGCCTTCTCAAGCGAGACGCGGACGAGCGATACTACCTCCTCTCGTCGAAGCTCGCGACAGTCATGTGGGGGCTCTTCGCGATAACGTTCGCGCAGTACGCGGGCCAGCTAGGCTCGCTCGTCGAGGCCGTCAACCGTCTGGGCTCACTCTTCTACGGGACGCTGCTCGGGATATTCCTCCTCGGCTTCTACTTCAAGCGCATACGCGGCACGGCCGCCTTTCTAGGCGCTCTCGCCGGCGAAGCGGCCGTGCTCTACTGCTTCTTCTTCACGTCCGTCGCATTCCTCTGGTTCAACCTCGTCGGCGCAGCCGTCGTCGTCCTCGCCGCGCACGCCGTCAATCCGTTCGACAGAAGAGGGCAGTAGGCAGAAAGCAGTAGGCAGAAAGCAGTAGGCAGAAAGCAGTAGGCAGAAGGCAGAAAGCAGTAGGCAGCCGGGAAGCTCTTTGCTCACCGACCGCCTTCTTCTATGTAACGCGGGCCGCGCTCATGCGGCTCCCGCTGCCTACTGCCTTCTGCTTTCTGCCTACCGCCTTCTTACATCTTAGCCTTCCATTCGCCCATGCGCTTTTCGAGGTCTGCGATGGTGTCGGGGTCAACGCCGGAGTTCGGAGCCTTCGCCATCTGCAAAGCCTTCTCGGCGGTGGCGACTGCCTCGGCCGCCTTGCCCATCTGGCCGAGCACGCGCGCCTTCGTGTAGAGGTTGCCGAAGGTCTCTTTGGTCTTGAGAGACTTGTCGAGCCACTGCATAGCCTCCTCATTATTGGCCTTCAGGTCGTCGTGAGTGAAGATGTAGTTGGCAGCCTGCAAGGGCGTGCGCCAGTCGCCCGGCTTGGCCGCGGTGACGGCCGCGCGCATCTTCTCGACCGCGAGCCCCTTCACGTCCTTGACCTCGACGGTGAAGGGCACGCGCAGGCGCTCCCAGCGAAGGTTGACCTGCGCCGAAGTCTCCCCGACGGGGTCGAAGGTGTACTGGAGCCACTCCTGCGAGTCGGACGCCACCTGCGGCTTCGCCTTCACGCGAAGCACATCCTTCTTCTCGTCGTAGGTGAAGCTTCCCCACTGCCCCGCGTCGGAGTTGAAGATGATAGTCCACTCATCCTTGCCCGGTATGGCGTGGAGGCTGTACGTGCCTGCCTTCAAAGGCTGGCCGTTAATCATAACGTCGTCGGTGACGGCGAACTGCGTGGCCTCGTTCGCGCCCGCGCGCCAGACGTGGCCGTAAGGGACTATGGCGGCGTCCTTCGCACGCGCGCTCGCGTCGTCGAGCGTGGCCGCGTTTGTGGAAGCGCTTGCGGGCGGGTCGCCCCAGATGGTTCGACCCTTAACGCCGGGGCGGCTGTATGTGATGGTTATGTCCGTGACGCCGACGGTCTGCATCACGCTCGCCTTCTGGCTCGGGCGCGGCGTGCGAAGCTGCGCCTGCGCCGTGGCCGCCGCGAGCGCAAGAAGCAGCGCCACGGCCGCGAAGGGGAAGAATTTTTCCTGTAACTTCATCTCGACTTCTCCTCAGTCTGTAAAACTCAAAACTTTTCAAAACCTCGCGCCGCGCGTTGGAAGAATAGAGGCGGAAGGATGAAGAAAAAGCCATTGAGCCTTCACTTCATCCTTCCGCCTTCATCCCTTCCTTACCTCTGCCCGGCCTTGAGTGTCTCGACTGCCTTCTCGAAGCGCGTGGTGTCTACGCCGTCGGCCTTGCCGCGCGCGACGGCGCGCTCCGCGACCGCGAAAGCATCCTGCATCTTGTTCATGCCGAGCAGGACGTTCGTCTTCGCTCGCAGGTTCTGGAAGGTCTCCTTCAACTTAATGGACTGCTCGACCCACTTCATCGCCTCCACATAGTTGCCGTCGGCGGCGTAGGCGCTGCCGACGGCGAGCGGTATCTCCCAGTCGGTCGGGTTGGCGGCGATGGCCGCGTTAACCTTCGCGAGCGCGACCGCGTTCACGTCCGGGACTTCGACCGTAAACGGCACGGCCACCTTCTCCCAGCGCAGCACGACCCGCGCCGTGTTGGCCGTCACCGCGGGTATCTCATAGGTGACCGACTCGCGCGACTCCGCCGTCCACTCGGGCTTCGTCTTCACGCGCAGAGCGTCCTGCTTCGCGTCGTAGCGGAAGCTGCCCCACTGGTCTGCCGTCTTGTTGAAGATGATTGTCCACTCGTCCTTGCCCGGTATGGCATACAGGCTGTACGCGCCCGCCGGAAGTTTCTGGCCGTTGACGAGCACGTCGTCCGTGACGGTGAACCTCGTCGCCTCGTTCGCGCCCGCGCGCCAGACGTGGCCGTTCGGCGCGAGCGGAATCTCTTTGCCCGAGCCGTCCACGCCGTCGAGCGTCATCTCGCCCGTCACCGGCTCACCCGTCCCGGCGTTCCTGAGCTTCGCCAACTTGTCCGCAGGCACGTCGCCCCAGACCACGCGGCCCTTGACGCGGGGACGGTGGTAAGTGATGGTTACGTCCGTGACGCCGATGGTCTGCGTCACGGTGGCGATCTGGCTGGCCTGCGGTATGCGCACCTTCGGTTGCTGCGCGTGCGCCGTGGCGATGGCCGCGACGAACATGAGCGCCGCGGCTGCCGCGTGGAGGAACTTTTCGTGTGACTTCATCTAGACTTCTCCTCGGTCTGTAGAGTCGAAACTTTTTCAACTCTTCGACGCCGGGCGATGGAAGGATGAAGGATGAAGGTAAGGCTTCAACAGCCTTACCTTCATCCTTCATCCTTTCGCCTTCATGCTCTCCTCACATCTTCCCGGCCTTGATGTCCGCGAGGCGCTTCTCGAAGCGCGTGGTGTCTTCGCCGTCGGCCTTGCCGCGCGCGAGGGCGCGCTCGGCGACGGCGATGGCCTCGTCCTTCTTGTTCATGTTGAGGAGCAGCATGGCCTTCATGCGTAGATTCTGGAAGGTCTCCTTGACCTTGATGGAGCGGTCGGCCCACGCGAGCGCATCTTCCATCTTATCCTCGTTGGCATAGGCGTTGGCGACCTCCATCGTCGCGTGCCAATCGTCGGGCGAGGCCGCGACGAGCGCGTCAATCTTCGAGCGGACGAGCGCGTCCTGATTCGGAACCTCGACCGTGAAGGGCACCGCAATCTTCTCCCAGCGCAGGACGACGCGCGCCGTGTTCGCCGTCGCCGCTGGTATCTGGTAGCCGAGAACCTCCTGCGACTCCGCCGTCCACTCGGGCTTCGTCTTCACGCGCAGGGCGTCCTGCTTTGCGTCGTAGCTGTAGCTTCCCCACTGCTCCGCCGTCTTGTTGAAGATAATTGTCCACTCGTCCTTGCCCGGTATCATGTGAAGGCTGTACGTGCCCGCCTTCAAAGGCTGGCCGTTGACGAGCACGTCGTCCGTGACGGTGAACCTCGTCGCCTCGTTCGCGCCCGCGCGCCAGACGTGGCCGTTGGGCACCATCGGGAACTCCTTGCCCGTGCCTTGCCCGCCGTCGAGCGTGCCTTCGGGCGAGTTCTGCGGTAGATACGAAGTCGCCTTCAAGACGGCGGCCGTCTTCTCGGGCGTCACGTCGCCCCAGAGCGTTCGGCCGCGCACGGACGGTCGGTGATAGACGATGGTTATGTCCGTGACGCCCACGGTCTCGTTGAGTGTGGCCTGCGGGCTCGCCTGCGGCAAGCGCACTTTCGGCGGCTGCTGCTGCGCTGACGCGAAGACTGACGCGGCGAGTATCATGAGCGCGAGCGCGGCCGCGCGCGACAGGGACGTTCGGGGGGTTCTCATATGTATGCTTCTCCTCGTTAGTGCTCGACGCAAGGGTTCGTTGAAGGCTCGCGCGCGCCGCTCGCGCCGACACGTCCAGCGTGGGACGTTTGTGCGCGCGCCGCTCGCACACGCTCTTGTAGGCCACGGATGTTAACAAGAAACGCGCGTGAAGTGCTCACGCAGTTGTAATTCTCTTGTAAAAACTCGCCGACATGGGCACGCGGACGCATGCCTCGCGGCGTGCAATATCAACACAAGGCGCACCGATTCTCAACCCGGCCCGGTGGACGAGAGGGCGCGCGCGTGAATATGATTGGCGCATGACAAGCACGCCTCCCCCTTCGGCCGCGAACTCTTTGCGTGGCTCGCAACTCTCCTTCGTCGGCGTCGGCGTGATGGCCGAGGCGATGATCGCGGGACTGCT
>JBJMGR010000332.1:0-2921 GCA_045807805.1 Pyrinomonadaceae bacterium
GTGGACGGAGTTCGTAAAGAACGCGACCGAGCTTCGCCCCGAACTCGGAGGCCGCGCCTTCGACCGGCCGTCCGCGATGACGACCGTCGAGATTGACGCCGAGACGGGCCAACTCGCCTCCGCCTCCTGCACGCAGCGCGAGCGCGTCGCACTCGCGCCCAACTTCGTCCCCGACCACGAATGCTCGATACACGGCGACCCCTGGGGCCTCAAGGCGCTCGCCGCATCTTCGTCGGCGTCCGACGCGTTGACCACGACGACTGAGACTGAGGCACATGCGCCCGTCGTCTACGACTCGACGCCGCGCGCTCTCTACACCGCTCAGGTAGAGACGACGGCACCGCGCGAGACTTACGGGCAGGCGAATCCGACGCGAGTCGAGACCGGCCGCGACGGTCGCCGCCGGCTCACGAACGACATGAGTGTTGCGCCGAAGAACTCAGACGAGTGGCAGGAGTGAGTAAGGCGCAAAACAGAACCGAGAGCGGTAGCGAGCGGGTTGCGACAGGGATTAAACACAGAGGCACGGCTAATTGAATCTTAGCCGTGCCTCTGTGTTTCTGTGGTAGCACTACCCGGTCGCTACCGCTCTCGGTTCTGTTCAAAGATGACCTGCGCGACGGCGTGCTCGGAGGTGTGCGAGAGTGAGAGGTGCGCGTGGGTCGCGTCGAGCGCGTCGAAGAGTTCGCGTGCGCGACCCGAGAGTTGAAGTAGCGGCGCGCCGTCTTCGTTAGAAGTCACTTCGACGTGATGCCATGAGAGGCTACCGCGCCAGCCCGTGCGGAGTGCTTTGAAGGCTGCCTCCTTCGCGGCGAAGCGCGCGGCGTAGTGCTGCGCGGCCATCTCTTCGCCGCGCGAGTCGCAGTATGCGCGCTCCCGTTCGGTGAAGACGCGCTCGCGGAAGCGCGGCGTGCGCGCGAGCACTTCACGCACGCGTCGGATTTCGATAATGTCTATGCCTATGGAGACGATCACGTCTGACACCGATTCGGCGGAAGTCGCGCGCGCGGGCTTCCGTTGGCGCGAAGGCGAAGGGAAGTTGCGTGCTCTGGTCTGCGAGCCTTTGGAGCGCGAAGGCTTCGCCAACGCCTTCTCGACGCGCGGCGGGGGCGTGAGCCCTTTCCCCGAAGCGTCGCTCAACCTGGCGGGCTTCGACCAGGACTCGGCCGAGAACATACACGAGAACCGGCGGCGCTTCCTCTCGCTCCTTGAAGGCGAGTGGACGCTCGCCACCTGCTGGCAGGTTCACGGCCGCGATGTGCGCGTCGTGCGCGACGCGTCGGAGGCGCGGAACGATAGCGAGCGCCGCGACGCCCTCATGACAGGTTTGCCCGGCGTGCTGCTCGGCGTCAAGACCGCCGACTGCGTGCCCGTCATCCTCGGCGACGCGCGTACGGGCGCGTGCGCGGCCGTTCACGCGGGCTGGCGCGGGACGCTCGCCGGAATCGTGCGGCACGCACTCGCGCGAATGACTGAAGAGTTCGGCACGAAGCCCGAGGACGTGCGCGCCGCCATAGGCCCCGCCGCGCTCGCGTGCTGCTACGAGGTCGGAGCCGAAGTCATCGAAGCCTTCCGCTCAGAGTTCACGAACGCCGACGCACTCTTTACGCCGACGAGTGAAGGCCACGCGCTCATCGACCTCCACCGCGCGAACCTCGAACAGCTCACGGAGTCGGGCGTTGCGGTCGAGCGCATACACGCGCTCCCGCTCTGCACGATGTGCCGCCCCGAAGACTTCTTCTCCTACCGACGCGACCGGAAACTCCACGGCCGCACGGGCCGACTCCTATCGGTAATAGGATTGCGAATTTCAGATTAGCCTTTGCGCCCTTTGCGACGCCTTCATCCTGCCTCGATCCGCAATCGAATCAGCGTCTTCGACGGCCGCCGCCGAAGTACTGGCCGTTGATGCGGTTCGAGGGGGTGTCGCGGCCGACGATGGCGATGCGCAGATTCAAGTTGCGCGTCGCGGGCGGGAAGCATACCTCGTCGTTGCAACTCTGGAAGCGCACGCTCACGCGCACGGTCTCGACGCCGAGGTTCTGCCCCGGCGCGACCGAGACGTTGAAGCGGAAAACTGCGCGCCCCTCGTAGACCGCGAGCCGCTCCGCGTCCGAGCCGCCGAAGCGGAACTCGCGCACGCTGCCGCGCGGGTACGAGACCGGTGTCACGCGCATGCCGCGCGGCGCGTCAACCTTCACGACCGTCGGCACGGCGTACTTGCCGAGCGGGCGGTTCGAGTTGACGTGCATGCCGCGCGGGATGTCCATCACGACTGCCGCCTGAAACGTGCTGCCCTGCCGCGCGGGGTCAACGGAGAAGAAGCCGTTGACGCCTATGTTGCTCGACTGCGGCTCGGGCGCGGCGACGTTGGCGTTATGAATAATGACGGCGGGCGCGGCCTCGGTCTTATTCATAGTCGAAGGCGCTGTCGTCAACGCCGAGAGCGTTAGCGCGCACGCGAGCGGGGCGAAAAGTTTTCGTCTCATACTGGATGGTTCTCGTCGGGTTCGGTCTCGGGTCGAACTTCAGGTCAGTTGGTGCAGCGTCGCGGGCGCTGCGTCGCGTCGCGCGGCGAGCTGTCCGCACGCGGCGTAGATGTCTCGGCCGCGCGGTCGGCGCACGAACGCGCGCACGCCTTTGGATTCGAGCACCGCCTTGAAGGAAGCGACGCGCTCCTCCGTCGAAGGGCTGTAGGGTAGCTCGTCCGCGGGGTTGTGCGGAATTAGGTTGACCTTCGCGCGCAAGGAATGGCGGTTGAGCAGACGCGCGAGTTGTCGCGCCTGCTCGTCCGAGTCGTTGACGCCGTCGAGCATCACGTACTCGAAGGTGAACATCTCGCCCGGCTTCAAAGACTCTTCAAACTCCTTGCACGCCGCGAGCAGCTCCGCCAGAGGCCAGCGCTTGTTAATCGGCATCAA
>JBJMGR010000333.1:0-70627 GCA_045807805.1 Pyrinomonadaceae bacterium
AGACACGGGGGCGCGCGTGCGCATAGACGAGTTGGAGTCGCGCTCCGGCTCTTTCTACGTGCAGGGCGTTGACGACGAGTTGCGGCCACGGCGCGCGCGCATGACCCGTTGGCTCTCGAACGGGCGGCGCGAAGTCCTTGAGGTGCGTCTGCGCAACGGCGCGCGCGTGAGGCTCACGCCCGATCACAAGGTTCTGACCGAAGACGGCTGGCGCGAAGTAGGCGGGCTGCGGCGCGGCGACGCTATCGCCACGCCGCGCCGCCTCTTCGTCGCGGAAGAGAGAGAGTACGACCGCGACAGACTGCGCGTGCTTGCATACCTGCTCGCCGACGGCTCTCTCACCTCCGCCGGATGCACCGCGGATTTCGTGTCGAAAGACGCGGCGCTGATAGGAGAGTACGAGGCGCGCGTGCGCCGTGGATTCGAGCGCGTCACGACCGGCACGCTCGAACAGGTGCGGGGCGTCAAGAGGGTTATGACGAAGGGCTCGGACAAGACTCACTACCACGAGCCGAACAGTCTCGTCCGTATGCTGCGCGAGTTGGGTCTTAAGACGACGCGCGGCGGGTGCGGCTCGGAGGACAAGTTCGTGCCCGACTTCGTCTTCGGCCTGACGCGCGACCGCATAGCATTCTTCCTTGCATCGCTTTGGGACTGCGACGGCCACGTCGGCGCGCGCCTCTGTCACTACAAGACCATCTCGCTGCATCTCGCCTCTGACGTTCAGACGCTGCTCCTGCGCCTCGGCATACACTCCGCCGTCTACGAATCGCGATACCACAGCGCGAGGCGCGGGCGCGAAGTTTCGGCCTACCAAGTCACCGTCTACAACCTCAAAGCCTTCGCCGAGCACGTCGCGCCCCACCTCGTCTCAAAGGCGATGCCGCGCGCGAAGTTCACGGGCGAAGAGACACGCGACGCCGTGTCGCGCCCCATCCTTCTGGAAGAGCTGTCGCTCGCATGGCGCGGCTCCGCACGCGCGCTGATGCGCGAGTTCGGCGTGGACAGGCAGCACCTTCTGCCCGGCAACGTCCGACGAAGACCGCGCGTGGGCGCCGCCACGGCCGGTAAGCTGACCGCGCGCCTTGCCCTTCCACGCACCGAACAAAATCTCAACGTGCGTTGGGAGGAGATAGTAGAGATAAGACCGGCGGGCATCGAAGAGGTCTACGACATCACCGTCGAGGGCATACACAACTTCGTCGGCAACAACGTCATCCTCCATAATTGTGTGTATCAAGAGCAGATCATGCAGCTCGCGCAGAAGCTCGGCGGCTACTCTCTGGGAGAGGCAGACCTCATGCGCCGCGCGATGGGCAAGAAGAAGCGCGAGGAGATGGCAGTCCACGAAGAGAAGTTTATCGCGGGCTGCGTCAAGAACAAGATTCAGAAGAAGAAGGCCCGCGAGATTTTCCGCCTGATGGCGCAGTTCGCGGACTACGGTTTCAACAGGTCGCACTCGGTGGCCTACGCGCACGTGGCGTATCAGACCGCTTACTTGAAGGCGCATTACCCGGAGCACTTTTACGCTGCGGTGATGACGAACGTGACCGACGACACGGCGAAGATTTTTAAGTACGCGTCGGAGCTAAGGTCGCAGGGGATAAAGATGCTGCCGCCCGACGTGGGCCAGTCGGGGCCGGGGTTCACGCCCGTCGAGGGCGCTGTGCGTTACGGGCTCTGCGCGATTAAGGGTCTCGGCCAGTCGGCCGTGGGCGCAATCATAGAGGCGCGGCAGGAGCGCCCGTTCCGCTCCGTCTTCGACTTCGCGGAGCGCGTCGGCGAGAAGGGCGCGGGCAAGCGCGTGCTTGAAAGTCTAGTCTGCGCGGGCGCGTTCGACTCTCTGAAGCCCGAGGGCGAGACGATGCACTCCTGGCGCGCGCGCCTCTTCGCGTGCGTGGACAAGGCGCTTGAGCGCGGACAACGCGCGCGGCGAGAGCGCGACAGCGGGCAGGTGGATATGTTCGGCTTCGCGGCGAACGCGGGCGGCGCGGAAGAGGCCGAGCCGCCGCTGCCCGTGGCGGGCGTCGAGCCCTGGACGCACAAAGACCTTCTGGGTCGCGAGAAGGCGGCCGTGGGCTTCTACGTCTCGGGCCACCCGCTCGAAGACTTCCTCGAAAAGATAGAGTCGCTCGGCTGCTGCCCCGTCGCGGAGTTGAGCACGCTCGAACCTAACTCGCGCGTGAGAATCGTCGGCGTCGTCTCGGACTTCACGGTTCGTAACACGAAGAAGGGCGACCGCTACGCGATGTTCCGCTTGGAAGACCTCTCGGGCGCGAGCGTCAAATGCGTGCTGTGGCCCGAGTCTTTCAAGACGAAGGGCTCGGACGCGGCCGACGACGCGATGCTCGTCGCGTCGGGGCGCTGCGAGGGCGAGGGCTCTCTGACGATTGTGTGCGACGAGGTGACGCTGCTCGAACGCGCGCGCGTACCGGCGAACGGCGCGCGCTCGTACCAGAGCGGGCGGCTGCGCGCACAGGCGCTCGTCATAGAGTTCCCGACGGCCGAAGATGTTCTGCGCCTGGGCGACAGCGTCGCAGACACTTTAAGGTCGCATCCCGGCGACTGCGAGGTCTTCATAGACCTGCACCTGCTCGAAGAGAATCTGACGGTGCGCGCGCGCACGCCGCCCTTCGCGCGCGTCTCGCCCAACAAACGCCTACAGGAAGAGTTGACGGCCGCGGGCGTGCGCGTGCGCATATTGGGCTGAGCCTAGACTTTTTACGTTTCGTTTAGAGGCTGACTATGCACGCGCGGCGTGCGCTACGGAAGTTGACTTCACGATGAGTGACGGCAGTTGACTTCAAATAGACACAGCGGAGCCTTCGTCCTTCTTCTCGCGCTCGCGCTGACCTGTGCGTGCGCCGTCGCTGCGAGCGCGCAGACGCGCGGAGGAGTCGCGCGCGTAAGACAGCGCGGCGGTTTCGTCTCGGTGCGCGGCAAAGAGTTGACGGGGCCGGACGGGCGGCCTCTCATCCTGAAGGGCATAGGGCTGGGCAACTGGCTTCTGCCCGAAGGCTACATGTTGAAGTTCAAGGCGACGAACTCGCCGCGGCTCATCGAGACGGCGTTGAGCCAGCTCGTCGGCGAGGCTGAAGCGCGTCGCTTCTGGCGCGAGTATCGCGAGCGCTACGTCACGGCGCGGGACATCCGTTTGATAAAGCGCGCGGGCTTCAACTCCATCCGCGTCGCGTTCAGCTATCGCCTCTTCGTCTCGGAGTCAGACCCGCCGCGTCTCGAAGGCCCCGGCTACGAACTGCTCGACCGCGTCGTAGGTTGGTGCGGGCGAGAGGGGCTCTACGTCGTCTTAGACCTTCACGCAGCGCCCGGCGGGCAGACGGGCGATAACATAGACGACAGCTTCGGCTACCCTTTCCTCTTCGAGAGCGAAGAGAGTCAGGAGTTGACCGTTCGCCTCTGGCGGAAGCTCGCCGCGCGCTACCGCGACGAGCGTGCGGTCGCGGGCTACGACCTGCTCAACGAGCCCATACCGCACTTCTTCGACGCCGTCTACTTCAACCCGAAGCTCGAACCGCTCTACAAGCGAATCGTCCGAGGCATCAGGCAGGTGGACACGAACCACGTCCTGTTCCTCGGCGGCGCGCAGTGGGACACGAACTTCAAGGTCTTCGGCCCGCCCTTCGACCCGAAGCTCGCGTACACGTTTCACAAATACTGGATGGACGTGAAGCAGGAGGCGATTCAGGAGTACGTGGACTTCCGCGAGCGCTACGGCGTGCCCGTGTGGCTCGGCGAGTCGGGCGAGAACACAGATGAGTGGGTCGCTTCCTTCCGCTCGCTCCTTGAGCGCAACCGGATAGGCTGGTGCTTCTGGCCTTATAAGAAGATGGACTCGGCCTCGGGCGTCGTCTCCGTCCGCAAGCCCGAAGGCTGGGACGCAATCGTCGCCTTCGCAGACGGCCCGCGCACGACCTTCGAGGAGGTTCGTAAGAATCGCCCGCCGCGCGAGGTCATAAAGCGCGCGCTCGACGGTTACTTAGAGAACATCAAGGTCGAAAACTGTAAGGTCAACGAGGGATATTTGAAGGCGCTCGGGCTGAAGTAGGCAGGGGCGCGGAACAGAACCGCGAACGGTAGCGAGCGGGTCGGCCATACGCCGGAGGAATACATTAACAGGGATGGACGGGATGGACAGGATAGGTCAACCCCTTATCCTGTCCATCCCTGTTAATTATTCTTGCCGTGATGCTACCCGCTCGCTACCGCTCGCGGTTCTGTTACACGTCTTTATGACGCGGCCGCGACCTCGCCTGCTTCCGCGTCGCGGCGTCGGGAGGCGCGCCACTTCGAGAAGCCCTCGCGCACGAGCGGGGTGAGCGTGCGGCGGTTGTCGTAGATGAGTTTGAGCCACGCGCGGCGTGTCATCTGCGGGAAGTATATGCCCCGGAAGAAGAGGCGCGCGACGATCATGCCGATGCGATACTGTAGGTCGTGGTCGTGTATGGCCTCGACCGCGCTCGCGTTGCGCTCGGGGCTGTAGGAGCACTCCCAGGCGCTGCGCGTCTCAAGGCGCGCCTCCTCGATAGACATCTTCAGAGGCGCGTGCGCCATCACGAACGGCGCGAAGTCGAGCCAGTGCTTCGGCCGCGCGAGGCGGCCCGCCTTCTCAAGTCTGTCGTATAAAGGCGTCGCGGGGAACGGCGTGAGCTGCCCGAAGACGGGCAGGCCCGGCGGCCAGGACTCTATCTCCGCCACGGTGCGCTCGGCCACGCCCGGCGTGTCGTTGTCCATCCCGAAGATGAAGGACGTGATGGCGTAGATGTTTCGTCGCGCGAGGCGTTCGAGCACCGCGCCGTACTCCGAGGGCTTAGAGAAGTTCTTGTTAACGTCGGCCATGTTCGCAGGGTCAATGGACTCCATCCCGATGAAGACCCACTTGCCGCCCGACTCCGCGATGAGGTCAACCAACTCCTCGTCGCGCAGAAGGTTCGCGCTTATCTGCGCGACCCACGGCAACTGAGCGCCCGCCGCGATGATGTCTCGGAGCAGAGACTTCGTGCGCTTGATGTTGATGGCGAGGTTGTCGTCGATGAAGAAGACGGCTATCTGCCCGCGCTCGCGCCGCGCTCGCGCCTTGAGGCGCAGAAGCTCTTCGACGACGGACTCGTTCGTGCGGAAGCGAATCGAGTCGCCGAAGAATCCCGTCACGGTGCAGAACTCGCAGCCGTATGGGCAGCCGCGCCCCGTCTCCAAAGGCACGACGTGGAACTTGCCCCAACCCGCGCCCATCTTCGAGAGCATCGGACTTAAGAACTTGGGCACGAGGCTGAACTGGTCGAGGTCTAAAGTCTCCCAAGGGATGTTCGGGTAGGGCTGCAAGGAGGGCTTCTTGTCCAGGCCCTTCGCGTCGTGCTCGGGCTGGTAGACCTCCTTCAGACACCCGCGCGCCGCGTCTTCGACGATGAGCGGCCAAGTCTCGTCCGCCTCGCCCAGAGCCACTGCGTCCGCATGGCGCGGGCCGCCGTCTTTGCCCAGTGCTTCGTCGGGACACTCCGTAACGTGCGGGCCTCCCATGACGACCGGCACGCCAGCCGCGCGCAGGGCGTCCGCGACGCGGTAGGCTTTGGCGACCATCCTCGTCATCGCGCCGATGCCGACGAGACCGATGCCCTCCTCGCGCGCGAAGCGTACGAGTTCGGCGTCGTCCATCGCGCGGGCGTTCCCGTCCACGAGCATGACTTCGTGGCCTTCGGGCGTGAGCGCCTGAAGCAGAAACATCCAGAGATGAGGCATGAAGTTGCGGGTCACGCCGTTATCAGGGTTGTAGAGTAGTATCTTCATCTTGCTTTCCGTGGGGTGAACGCTCGGGGCGAACTTAAAAACGCGCACGTCCTACGCCCTCGGATGGGCGCAGGATCGGGTTCAGGTTTTGTGTGATTCTGGCGAACTCGATTCGTTTGAAGGGAGAAACCCTGAACTACTTACCGAAGGCCATATAATACCACAACTGCGCCCGACCCCATCATTATAAAGATATGCGCGGAGCAATATACCATAAGAGACGGAAGGACGGACAGGAGCATGGACTTTATGAAGCGTCGTGATTTTCTGAAGCAGACCGCTCTCGCCGCGGGCTTCGCACTCTCGGCGCGCGAGGCGAACGCCTTCGCCGCATCCACACAGGCCGCGAAAGCCTCCGAAGGCCCGCTTGAACTTAAGGGGAGGCCGAAGAAGGTCGTCGTCGTCGGCGCGGGGGTGGCGGGGCTCGCGGCCGCCTACGAGCTGCGTGAGGCGGGCCACGACGTGACCGTGCTCGAAGCGCGCGCGCGTCCCGGCGGGCGTGTGCAGACCATGCGCGAACAGTTCTCCGACGGGCTCTACGCGGAGGCGGGCGCGATGAACGTCTACGACACGCACGACTGGACTCTGAAGTACATCAGACTCTTCGGCCTCACGCTCGACCTCTCGGCCCCGTCCACGCTCGCCTCCGTCGTCTACATGCGCGGCCGACGCATGGTAGCGAAGCAGGGCCAGCCCGTCGAGTACCCGCTCGACCTCACGGCGGAAGAGAAGAGGTTGGGGCGGAGGGGGATGTGGGAGAAGTACGTCCTGTCGGTCGCGAAGGACATGGGCGACTACGACGCCGCGGGGTGGCCGAGCGCCGCGCTTTTGAAGTACGACCGCGTGACGTTCACGGACTTCCTGCGCGCACAGGGCGCATCGCCCGACGCGGCCGGGCTCTTGGGGCTAGGGGCCATTGGCGCGTTCGGCGACGGCGCGGGCGCGGTCTCGGCGCTCGTCATGCTGCGCGAGATAGCGCACAGGTCGAAGACAAAACAGAACTACTACATACGCGGCGGCACAGACCTTCTGCCGCGCGCCTTCGCCGCGAAACTCTCGGACAGGATTCGATACGGCGCGCCCGTCGTCGGTATGGAACAGAACTCGAACGGCGTCCGCGTCGCCTACCTTCACGCGGGAGAGAGAGAGAGCCTGACGGCCGACCGGGTCGTCTGCGCAGTTCCCTTCTCCATCCTGCGGCGCATAAAGGTCTCGCCCGACTTCACGCCCGAGAAGCATCGCGCGGTGGACGAGATGCCGTACACTTCGGTCGCGCGCACCTACCTGCAAACCTCTACGAAGTTCTGGCTCGAAGAGGGATTGACCGGCTCGGCCACGACAGACCTCTCGAACATGCTCGTCTTCGACGGCGCGCCAGGCCAGTCCCCGCGTCGAGGCATCATCGAGGTTTACTTCGCAGGCCCGCAGGCGCGTCGCCTGGCTGCTCTGCGCGAGGGCGAGCGCATCTCTTCGACGCTCGCGCTCGTCGAGAAGGTTCACCCGCGCATCCGCACCGAGTTCGAGGTCGGCGCGACGAAGTGTTGGGACGAGGACGAGTGGGCGCGCGGCGCTTATGCGTGGTACAGGCCCGGCCAGATGGCTTCGCTCCTGCCGCACGTCACGCGTCCCGAAGGGCGCATACACTTCGCGGGCGAGCACGCGTCCTCTCTCTTCGGCTGGATGCAGGGCGCGTTCGAGTCCGGCAACCGCGCCGCGCGCGAAATCAACGACGCGGCGTCTTAACGCCAATTAACGATAGACGCGCACGTAGTCCACAAGCATCTTCTGCGGGAAGGCCGTGGTCGAGTCGGGGTCGCCGGGCCAGTAGCCGCCGACGGCGAGGTTGAGGATGATGAAGAACGGGTGGTCGAAGACCCAAGCGGAGCCAGCGGGCAAGTCCGAAGGCGTGCGCGTCTGGTATAGGTTGCCGTCAACGTACCAGCGTATCTGGTTCGGGTCCCACTCGACGGCGTAGACGTGGAAGGCGTCGGAGAACTTGCCGGACGTTAAAGCATAGGGCGCGCCTATGCCCTTCGCGCCCGAGTAGCCGGGGCCGTGTATCGTGCCGTGAACGATTGAGGGCTCCCGGCCGATGTTCTCCATGATGTCTATCTCGCCGCAGGCGGGCCAGCCCGCCGTGTCTATGTTCGAGCCGAGCATCCAGAAGGCGGGCCACAGCCCCTGCCCGTAAGGAATCTTTATGCGCGCCTCGAAGCGGCCGTAAGCCTGTGTGAACTTGCCCTTCGTAAGGATGCGCGCGGAGGTGTACCGGCACTGGCCGTACCAGCAGCGGAGCTTCTTCAGCGCGCTCGGCTTCGCAGTGATGACGAGGTAGCCCGCGCCGTCCATCGACGCGTTGTCGGTCGTGTTCGTGTAGTACTCGCGCTCGTTGTTGCCCCACCCGCCGCCGCCCACATCGAAGCCCCACTTCGTAAAGTTGACGCCGGAGCCCGCCGCGCCGTCGAACTCGTCGTTCCACACGAGCGCCGTGTGCGTCTGCGCCGACGCGCTCGCCGCGAGCAGTAGAAGAGGCATCAGCGCCAAACGAATCTTCATCGCCGGTCGAATCATCCGAATCCCTCTTCGTCGTTCGGGCGTTAAGACGGAACCGCGAGCGGTAGCGAGCGGGTCGCGAGTCCCTACAGGCTGGCTCTCATCGAAGCTTGAGACCCTCTCGCTACCGCTCGCGGTTCCGACCGTGAGCGCCTACAGGGGCAGAAGCCTGTACTCTTCGAGTGCGAACTGCGGCACGGGGCGCTCATCCTCCGCGTGGCACGTTATGAAGTTTTGGAACTCCGACGTGTGGCTCGCGACGAGAAGCTCGTGCATGCGTCGCGCCCCCTCTTCGACAAAGCGCACGCGCCACGCGGAAGGCCCTTCGGGCACGGACGAGCGAAAGCGCAGCGCGTCCAAGTCCGTGAGCCCCGACTCCGTGCGCGCGAAGAACTCCGCGGCCTGCGTGAAGCCGAGGTAGCAGGCGCGGCCGCGGAACTTGTCGGGCACGATACGGCCCGCGCGGTACTCGGAGACGATGCGGCGCGCCGTCTCGTCGGTCACGTGCGCGTAGAAGAGGCCGTGCGGGAAGCAGACGACGTTCGCGGCGAAGCGGTCGCCGCCGACATGCGAAGACTGCCACACGTTCTCGCCCTCGCAATCGCGCAGGGCGTTATAGACGGGGATGCCGAACTTCGCGCAGCACTTGTCCCGGCGGCCGTGCGTGCAGACGAGATGAAGCGGCTCCTTCGTCAACTCTCCGTTCTGTATGTCTCGCCCCCGTGCGGCCGCATTGATGTCGAACGCGCGCAACTCCTCGTAGTCTTTAACTTGAAAGCGAACTATAAACGGCTCGCGCTCGCGGCAGCGCACGACGAAGAGGTTCATGCGCTCGTCGCGACGGCCTCGGTCTGTCTTGACGAAGAGGAGGCGCGAGTGCTTAATCCCCGCGAGCGTCCCTCTCAGAAAATTTTTGACCGCGGGCGAGAGCGCGCTCTCTTCGAGAGCGTTGCGGCCCCAGCCGTGCGGGTATTCGAGCAGAAGCCAGACCGCGCCGATTGATGCCGTGCCGAAAGTCTTCTCGGCGGAGCGGCGCGACAGCTCCGAACAGAAGAAGGGCTTTGACTGCTCAGGCAACGCCGCTCACCCCTTGACCCCCTTCGCTACCTTCGCCGCCTTCTAACTCTTCAGTCCCTACGACCCCTTCAGTCTCTTCGACCCCTTCAGTCACGGCCACGAGTCCCCGCTGCGCCAACTCGCGCACGAACGCGCGGACGATTCTCTCGTCGAGCCTTAAGCGCGCGGACTCGCAAAGCTCCGCGACCGTGCACTCGCGACGCTCTTCGAGAGGTCGCAAGACGACGAGCGCGTCCTCCGCGAAGCGCCAGCGCATCTTCAACGCCTCGAACTCTACGACGCCGCCCGACGCTTCCAGCTTCAGAGGCCGGGGCGCGAGCAGTCGCACGATTGCGCCGAGTGACGCGGACCGCTGCTGTGGGATGGCGTCGAACGGAAGCTCGACGCGCGCACGCGCGTCGGCGCGCGCGTCCATCTCTTCATAGAAGCGTTCGAGCAGCGTGTCGTCGAAGGCTTCCGCCAGTTCTTCCCGAAGGCGCTTCAAGTGTGCGGCGCGCTCCTGCTGAGAAGACGCACGCGGAAGGTCTCGGCGAAAAGCCTCGCTCGCGCGCATGCGCTCCGAGAGCCAGCGCAGCAAGTCCAACCCCGTGCGGTTGTGGACGCCGACCGTCAGGTGCAGCGTCGGCTCGGCCAGAGGCTCTGCGACGTGCCACCACCCGCGCGGTATGTAGAGCAGGTCTCCGTCTTCGAGCGTCTCAGTCCAGATGGGCTCGCACGTCGGGCGCGACGCCTTCTCAACGTCACCCACGAGCGGCGCGCGGCGCGTCTCGCCGTAGACGCTCCAACGCTTGCGCCCCGCGACCTGGAGTATGAAAACGTCGTGGTCGTCCCAGTGCAGGTCGAAGCCGCGCGAGGTCTGCCAGCCCGCGTACATGTTCACCTGCACGTGCTCGCGGAAGAGGAGTTCGAGGTGGACGGCCAACGCCTCGACGGGCTCGCTCAACTCGTCAACCGCGTCGAGCACGAGCGTCGCGCCCTCGCGTAGATGCTTCGTCAACTCCGCGGATTTTATGCGCGGGACTGTCGCCCTCTGTCGGCCGCCCGAGATGTGTCGAAGGTACGAAGCGACGGGCAAGGGCTTGCCGTCGCGCACGAGTCGCAGGCGCGGGAAGTCGAGTCGGTGGCGGCGCAGTATCTCGCCGAGGCGCGGCCACGGCATGAGGTGCCGGAAGCGGCCCGCGCGCCCGCGCACGTGCAAGACGTTCACGCCCCAAAAGGAGTCGAAGAACTCCTCTGGGGCGTGTGGCGCGAGTATCTGGGCCAGCGCGTCGAGCCCCGGCCCGCCGCGCGCGAAGGAGTCGTGCTTACTTGCGACGACCCCTTCGGCGCGTGCATCCGTACTTCGACCGGCGGTGCTCACTTCGCGTCTGTGCCGTCCGCGTCCGAAGAGTCCGCGTTCTCGGGCGCGATGCCGAGCGGATCCATGCCGTCGGCGTCGAGCCCCGTGTCCGTGCCATCCGCGTCGGAGATGTCCGTGCCGTCGGCGTCAGAGCCGCCGCCGGAGTCCGAGTCGCCTTTGTCCGTGGCGTCCGAATCGCTCGCGTCCGAGTCGCTTGAGTCGGAGTCGCCGCCGCCGCCGCCCTTGTCTGACGAGTCCGAGTCGGAAGCGTCGGAGTCGCCGCCGAGAATGTCCGACGAGTCCGAAGAGTCGGAGTCGTCGCCCGCCAGCTTGTAGCCGGAAGTCCCCTGCAAGGGGTCAACCGAAAGTAAGAGTCCAGAAGAAGAGACTTCCTGCTCGTCGCCCGCAACGGGCCGCACGTCGTCTGCCATGCCCTACCTCCTTACCGAATTGTGGAAACGCTTTGCGGCCAAGCTTACGACGGGCGGGCGGGAAAGGCAAAAGTAAAAGGGCGGAAGGCAAAAGTTAAGACTGAAAGAAGAGCGGCCTTCATCAACCGTTGATGAAGGCCGCTCTTCCCGTCAGAACCGCCTGCCGCAAGCGGGCGGGTCGCAAGCTTCGATAAGAGTATCTGTCTCGGAGCCTCGACCCAACTGCTACCGCAGGCGGTTCTGACTTTTGACTTCTTACTTTCGCCTTATTTGTGGACGGCGTAGAGGTCTTGGTGCTCTGACTTGCGGTGTGAGATTTCGCGTACGAGGTCTGTGATCCTATCAATTGTGAAGGGCTTGGGCACGACCCAGTCCGCCTTCGCGGCCGACTGCTCTTCGGGGCTCACCGTGTCGCCCCAACCGGTGATGACCGCGAGCGGGACTCTATCGTCGCGCTCGCGCACGGCGCGCGCGAGTTCCCAACCGCTCATGCCCGGAAGTCCAACGTCTGTGAAGACCGCGTCGAACTCGCGCGCGTCGAAGAGGCGCAGAGCCTCTGGCCCTTCGGACGCGAGCGCGACCTCGCAGCCCTCGCGCGCGAGTATGTCGTAGAGAAGCTCGCGCACGTAGTCCTCGTCATCGACGACGAGAACCCGAAGACTCCCTTGAGCGCGCTCGTGTAGCTGCGGGAGCACGGACGCCTTCGCGGGCATGATGGTGCCGTCCGCCTTCGGGAAGCGGAGTCGGAAGATGGTTCCGCGCTTCACCTCGGACTCGACCTCGACCGAGCCCTCGTGGCGGCGGATGATGCCGTACGAGACCGAGAGACCGAGCCCCATCCCGCCCTTGCCCTTCGTCGTGTAGAACGGGTCGAAGATGCGCGAGCGAACCTCCTCGGTCATCCCCGTGCCCGTGTCCGTGACGCATATCTCGACGGCCCTGCCCGACTCCTGCGTCGAGAGCGTGAGCGTGCCGCCCTCGGGCATCGCGTCCACGGCGTTGAAGACCATGTTGACCAGGACTTCGCGAAGCTCGCCCGCGTCTCCGAGTATCGCCGCGTTCGAGCCAATCTGCCGCACGAGTCGTATGTGTACGTTCTTCGCCTCGGCCGCGTCCTTCCAACGCGGTCGCGTTATCTCCGCGACTTCGAGCATGAGCTGGTCAACGTCGAGCGGGACGAAGTCCTGATCGCGCCGCTGGCGGGCGAAGTCCTGTATACGCTTGACGGTCTTCGCGCCGTCCTCGGCGGTCTGGATGATTATGCCGAGGCCGCGACGCATCTCGTCGTGGTCTTGCGTGTCGAGCAGCAATTGCGCGCGCGCGAGTATCCCCGTGAGCGTGTTGTTGAAGTTGTGCGCGACGCCCGACGCCAGCTCGCCCAGAGCCGAGAGCTTCTCCATCTGCGCGTACTGCTCGCGCATGCGCTCGCGCTCGGCCTGCTCGGCCTGCGCCGCCGAAGCCTCGATGTTCTTAAAGTAGGTCTTGTAGGTCAGATAGACGATGAAGATGATCGGCGTCGTCAGAAGCACGTAGTAGAAGCCGAACTTTGTGACGAGCCGCGAGATGATCCCGGCGGCCGACGCGCCCGCCAGATACGTGATGGACGACCAGAGATAATAGGTGCTCCAGGTGTAACCGACGCTGCGGCCCCTCCGCAGCGCGGTGTAGATGGCCGCAAGCCCCGAGTTCATCAAGTACTGCACGACGGCCATGACGCAGATGGCCGCGACGAAGACGGGCAGATTATCCGTCGTCGGTAGCTTCGTTATCGGCGCGTAGAACAGCTTGAGCGTCGTTGCTGAAAGGAAGGTCGAGATCGCCATTATCGAGCCGTTGACCACGACCGTCCGGCGCATCTCTCTGTAAGGGAGCGAAGAGTAAGCACCCTCGGCGGCCGCCACGAGCACCGCCGCCTCGCCGCCGTACATGAGCATGATGAGGAAGATGAAGGTGTCGGAGATGGTGAGGTGGCCGCCGTCCTTCGGGATGTTTATGGCTATGCGCGCGCTGACGAAGACGGTGAGGAGTGCCAGCAGTATGAGCTTCACGTCGAGCAGAGAGGCAGAGACGTTAGAGGCTGAATACGCCAAGACGACCACGCCGGCTACGATGACGAGCCACGAGTAAAAGTCGAATATGCGTTTCTTATTCACAGCACGTAGCAAGTTCACAGCACGTAGCAAGCCCCGCGGCGAACTCATTCGACCCGCCCGCCGCGTTCGTAAAATAGGGCACACCCATACGGGTGAGGTAGGGCGTAGAAAATCATAGCCCCAAACGCGCGCGAGGACAATCGGCCCTGAGCGTCAAAGGCGTAGATAACCATTCTCTTCCGGCGGCCCCGGACAAACGGACTCAAGAAACACGGAAGGGCAGCAGCCCAAAAGCCGCTGCCCTTCCATCAAGAGCGCCAGAGATATTGGCGACTCCTGTCCCTTCTTACGCCTCAACGCGCGGGCGTTGCGGCTGTCGCGCCGGAGGCTTAAAGCACGCGAGAGCTGATGACCGCGCCCGCGACCGTAAGGTTGTCGCCGTGGATGATTCCGTTAACCACGCTCACGTTGGCGCCCTGCAACACGCCGCCCGTTATTATTATCTCGCCCGTTGACCCTGTAGTGCCGTTGACGATGACGCCGTCAGTCAACGTGAGATCGCCGTTGTTGACGACGCCGTTGACGATGACGCCGTCAGTCGCTGTGGGGTCGCCGTTAACGATAACGCCGTTAACGATGACGCCGTCAGTCAATGTGGGATCGCCGCTGCCGACGCCGTTGACGATGACGCCGTCAGTCGCTGTGGGGTCGCCGTTAACGATAACGCCGTTAACGATGACGCCATCAGTTACATAAACGCCGGTGCCCTCGAAGCTGCCGTCCGTTGCGATGCCGTTGACGATGACGCCCCTAACCGTGATATGGCTCGCGGTTACGGCGGTACTCGCAACTGTTATGGTTGACCTGACGCGCGCTCCTAGCGACACGGAACCGGACTGCGCTTTGGCCGCGGGAACGATGCTGGAGTCCGTGAGGCCGGAAACCAGTATGCCGACGACAAGGGAAAATGACATCAACAGAGATGTCACTGGGGAGAGATGAATTCTTTTCACTGTAGCCTCCAAGGTTTGGAAAGATTAGCCCGCGCGACCCTCTGCCAGACAGACCTAGCCGCGTAGACGTAAGAAAGCCTGCTTCTACTTCTCATTCGCAGTAGTTGTCCAGTAGGGAGCAAACAGACAGGCGACAATTGCACGAACCGACGGGATGCGGCCTTCAGTTCGGCGCACAGCTTAACGGAAGCCAGCCGGTCTGTCAACTGCTTTAGTTTCAATAGGTTATTAAACGAAGTTTAAGACTGCAAAATCTTTTGCAGTCAACAAATTCCCGTTTTTGAGGTGAGATGAATGGGACAAGCGCGGGCGGGGCTGACTTCAGCGCACGTGCCCGCGGACATGCGCAATTTGTGTTTCGAGGCGGGGGCGGCCAGCACCCGCGAAGAAGCTTGAGAGGACACACTACTCGACAGACTTGCGGGCGTCAATAGTTTTCAGACGAATTCCGTAGACTATTATCTGACAGGCCCTCTCTTGCGTGCGATTCGACTCGTAAAATTCACGACCCGTTTGCGCCGCGATTATAGTCGAAGAATCACTCGGAGAGAAGCACGCGCGAGGGTCATTTATGAAGGACGGGCGGGCGTCCCACGGAAAGAGTCGGGCCGCACGCGCGACCTTTGAAGGTTCGCGCGTGCGGCCCATCTGTTAATCATCAAAGCTCGTACGACCTTCGCCCGACGTTCGCGCTTACTGACGAAGGCGCACGGTGAGGAAGATTGTCTGCCCTTCCCTCGTCACGAGCAGGAGCAGGGGGCGAGCACCGGAGGCGTCGAGCGCGGCGCGCATCTCTTCGCGCGTTGCGATGGGCTTGCGGTTGACCTCGGAGATTACGTCGCCGCGACGCAGGCCCGAGTCGGCCGCGGGGCCTTCGGGGTCAACGCTCGTGACGACCAGGCCGCGCGTGTCGCGCGGAAGCTCCATCTTCGCCGCCACGTCGGGCGTCAAGGGCTCGACCGCGACGCCGAGCCTGCCCGTCTCCGCGTTCGATGCGGCGGAGGCGGCCGACTGTTCGTCCTCGTCCCCCTTCGACTTCTCGACGGGCAGTTCCGAGAGCGTCGCGCTCAATTGAAGCTCGCGGCCATCGCGCGCGACCGTGAAGTTGACGGGCGTGCCGGGCTGCGTGCGCGCGATCATGTTGCGAAGCGCGTTCGAGTCTACGACGGGCGAGCCGTTGAAGGCGACGATAACGTCTCCGCGCCTGACTCCCGCCGTCGCTGCCGGGCTCGCGGGCCGCACCTCGTTGACGAGCGCGCCGCGCACATTCTGAAGCCCGAGGCTCTGCGCGAGGTCGGCCGTCACGGATTGAATGCCGACGCCTATCATGCCGCGGTGGACGCGTCCCTGCTTGATGAGCTGACCCATAACGTCGCGCGCCATGTTGGTCGGGATGGCGAAGCCTATGCCTATGCTGCCGCCCGAGGGCGAGAGTATCTGCGAGTTGATGCCTATCAACTCGCCCGTCGTGTTGACGAGCGCGCCGCCCGAGTTGCCACGGTTGATCGCGGCGTCGGTCTGTATGAAGTCCTCGAAGCTCCCGTCGCCGAGGCCCGTCGTGCGCCCCTTGGCGGAGATGATGCCGGACGTAACTGTCTGTCCGATGCCGAGCGGATTGCCGACGGCGAGCACAACGTCGCCCACCTGCGCGCGGTCGGAGTCGCCGAGCGTGAGGACGGGCAGACTCGACGCATCAATCTTCAGAACGGCGAGGTCTGAGGGCGCGTCCGTCCCGACGAGCTTCGCCTTGAAGACGCGGTTATCGGTCGTCTCGACGGTTATCTCCTGCGAGCCTTCGACGACGTGGTTGTTCGTCAAGATGTAGCCGTCGGCACTGACGATGACGCCCGAGCCGAGTCCTTCCTGCCGCTCGGTGCGCGGCTGCTGCGGCTGCTGCGGCTGCGTCTGACGGCCGCCGCCGCGCGGGGACTGGCCGAAAAGCTCGCGCATCGTGTCGTCGTCCATGAAGGGAAACTGCCGCTGCGAAGCCTGCACGCGCCGCTCGGAACGCACTGTGACGACTGCGGGCGCGACGTGTGTGACGATGCTCGCGTAAGAGGTCTGCACGGGCAGCCCCGCGGAGACCGGGCCGGAGGCCATCGGCTGGCCGACCGCGTTCTGCGCGAGGGTGTTGTTCCGCGCCCCTACGCCCGCGAGCGTCAGGGCTGCGATTAACGAGAGGAGCGCGGCACGCGCGCGGCTCCCGTTCCGATAGATGGATTTTGTATGACTCATGGTTAATTCCGCCTTGCCTTGTTCTATTTCGCTAATGATTCACAGCGCGGGCTCCCGCCGGAGCGGGGCCGCACGCCGCCACGAGTCTTAGATGCGTCGCGGGCGCGGCGGGTGTCCTACGCGGACGCGCGCGTCGCAACGTATGAAGGACAAAGTCTGAGCGGGTCGCGGGTTTTATGCTAGGCTTATGGCCCATGGGCTTGCGCGCGGAAGAGGTCTCGGGCGGGGGCGTTCAGCGCCGCTGGGTCTGGTGGCTCATTGCGGGGCGCGTCCTCGCGGCCGCCGTCGTGTTCGGGGCGAGCGCGCTCTGGTGGGGCGGTGCGACGGGCGCGCGCGAAGAGACGGGCAGGCTCGTCGGCGGCACGACGCCGATTGCAATCGCGGTGCTGTCGCTCTCGGTCGTCTACGCGCTGGTGCTGCGATTCACGCGCGTGCGTCCACCGGCGCAGGCCGGCGCGCAGCTCGCGATAGACGGCGTGCTCATCACCTGGCTCGTCTGGGTGACGGGTAATCTCTACTCGCCTTACACGGCCCTCTACATCATCGTCATCTCGATGGCGAGCATATTCCTCGGCGCGCGCGGAGCCTTAATGACCTCGGTCGGCTGCGCGGCGTTCTATACAGTGACGATGCTCGCTATAGCCTCGGGCTGGCTCGACCGCGCGGGCGCGGCGCTGACGCCCGCCTCGCTCGCGAAGGCGGTCGAGGCCGTCGGCTTAAACGACGTGGCCTTCCTCTTCGTCGGCCTGCTCGCGGCGCAACTCGCCGTGCGACAGACGCGCTCGGAGGTCGAGATGCGCGAGGCCGCGAACGCGCTCGCCTCTCTGCGCGCGCTACACGAGCGCATCGTCGAGTCCATACGCTCGGGCGTGATAACGACCGACCTACAGCGGCGCGTCTACACCGTCAACCGCGCGGCCGAAGAGATGACCGGCTACTCTTCGGAAGACCTGCGCGGCAAGGACGTGTCCATACTCTTCGGCGACATACGCGGCCAGATAGAGCAGTCGCTTCGGGCCGCCGAAGAAGGTAACGCCGCGCCGCGCTTCGAGGCGGAGTGCCTCACGCCCGAAGGCTTCCGCGCGAGACTCGGCTACGGAGTCTCGCCGCTCTACTCCGAGGGAGGCGAGACGACGGGCCTCGTCATCACGTTTCAAGACCTCACGGACATACGTTCGATGGAGGAGACCTCGCGCCGTCAGGAGCGTCTGTCGGCCGTCGGGCGAGTCGCGGCAGGGATAGCGCACGAGATACGCAACCCGCTCGCGGCCATGCGCGGCTCGATACAGGTCTTGAAGTCGGACATGCAGGCGGACGCCTCGCAGGCCGAGTTGATGGACATAGTCTTGCGCGAGAGCGACCGCCTCAACCGAATCATCACGGACTTCCTCACCTACGCGCGCCCGCGCAAGTTCTCCCTCGTCGAGACTGATTTGCGCGAGCCCCTGCGCGAGACCTTCGCGCTGCTGCGCCACAGCCCCGAGATTCTGGACGGCCACACGCTAGAAGAGGACTTGCCGGAGGAGCCCCTGATGGCGATGGCCGACGCGGAGGGCGTCCGGCAGGTCTTCTGGAACCTCTCGCGAAACGCGTTGAAGGCCATGCCCGACGGCGGCACGCTGCGCGCCGAGATGCGACACGCGAGCGGCGAACGCGTCCGCGTCACCTTCACGGATACGGGGCGCGGCATGTCGCCCGCGCAGGTCGAGCGCCTCTTCGAGCCGTTCTCGTCTTCGACCACGGGAGGCACCGGCCTCGGCCTCTCAATCGTCTACCAGATAATCCGCGACCACGGTGGTACAATCAACGTACGCAGCCGAGAGGGCCACGGCACCACGATAACCATTGAGCTACCCGCCAAGCAGAGTTGAGCGTCGTGCGGAAACACCTAACAGTCTATTCTTATGGCGAACCTTCTGATTGTTGACGACGAGCCGGGCATGCGGCAGCTTCTGTCGCACGTCTTCGGGCGCGCAAATCACACGGTGCGCGCGGCCGAGAACGGCGCGAAGGCGCTCGAACTGTTGAAGCAGGAGCCCGCGGACTTAATCGTCTCGGACGTGAAGATGCCGGACATGAACGGCATCGAGCTTCTGCGGCGCGTGCGCGAGTTTCTGCCCGACACGGGCGTCGTGATGATGACGGCCTTCGCCACGGTCGAGACGGCGCGCGAGGCGTTCAAGCTCGGCGCTGACGACTTCATACAGAAGCCCTTCGACGTGGACGAGATGAAGCTCATCGTCGAGAAGGCGCTCGAACGTCTCAGGCTGCTTCAGGAGAACCGCGCCTTCAAGCGGGCGCAGCGCGAGCGCGGACGCCTCGACCAGATCATCGGCCACTCGCAGAAGATGCAGGCCGTCTACCAGATGATCGAGACCGTGGCGCAGGTGCAGTCCACAGTCCTCATCACGGGCGAGTCGGGCACGGGCAAGGAGATGGTCGCGCGCGCCATACACAACCTCTCCCCTCGCGCGGACAAGCCGTTCATGCCCATCAACTGCGGCGCGTTCACCGAGACGCTTCTCGAATCGGAGCTGTTCGGCTACACGCGCGGCGCGTTCACGGGCGCGACCGCAAACCGCAAGGGGCTCTTCGAGGCCGCGGATCGCGGCAGCATCTTCCTCGACGAGATAGGCGAGATGTCTCCGACCATGCAGGTTAAGCTCCTTCGCGTTTTGCAGGAGCGAAAGGTGCGCCCCGTCGGCGCGCACGAGGAGACTTCGATAGACGCGCGCGTAATAGCCGCGACGAACCGAGACCTTTCGGCGATGGTCAAGCAGGGCTCCTTCCGCGAAGACCTCTTCTACCGCGTCTCGGTCATACCCATCGAGCTTCCACCCCTTCGCGAGCGGCGCGAAGACATACCAGAGTTGGTCGAACACTTCGTTCAAAAATTCTGCGCGCAGTCGGGCCGCCGCCTCGGCATCTCGGAGCGCTCGAACGAACTGCTCGAACGCTACTCCTGGCCCGGCAACGTGCGCGAGCTTGAGCATACAATCGAGCGCGCGGTCGCACTCGCGCGCACGGACAACATCCAGCCCGAGTCGCTCCCGCAGGCGGTCACGAACTATAACCCGGCGAGCGTCGCGCCGCAGGAGTCGGGCCTGCCCGAGGAGGGCTTAAACCTCGTCGCGCACCTCGAACACCTTGAGAAGACCTACCTGCTCGAAGCCCTCCGGCGCACGGGCGGCAACCAGACGCGCGCGGCCGAAGTCCTACACCTATCCGTGCGCTCGCTTCGCCACCTGCTCGACAAGCACAGCATACGCAGCCTCACTGCCCAACTACGCTCAGACGCCGCGGGCCGCGGCGGGTCTGAGGGATAAACTCTTACCCTACTCGCACGCGCGCGACACGTACAGCCGCACCCATTTTTGCGGAAGCGGCGTGCCTCACTTTCAGGAAACATCAACAACTGATTCCGGCGAGTCCGTAGGGGCGCGCGGCTGTCAAAATTCGGCAGCGCGCGGCTGACGAATTTTGTTAGGGGGACGCGGCGCGTCAACCGGGCGGCGGGCGTGTGCGGCGGTGTGAGCGCAAATTTCATTGCAAATTGGGCCTTTATGCGGGCATGTGCGGATTCGGGCGCGTTGGCACGCCCCTTGTTTATGGCAAGCGTGACCGAAATTCGCGCGCGGCTGCGCGTAGCCTGAGACGATGGCCGACAGCGCGGGAATCTTCACTCGAAACAACTTTCTCCAAGGAGCACCGTGAAACAGATGCAAACGAAAAAAGGCCAGAAGGGCTTCTCGCTAATCGAGCTGCTGATCGTCGTCGCGATCATCGGCATCATCGCCGCCATCGCCATCCCCAACCTCCTCGCTTCCCGCCGTGCAGCCAACGAGGCTTCGGCCATCGCCAGCATGCGCGTACTCGGCAGTTCCGAGGCCACCTACTCCTCGACGCAGACCGGCGGCGGCTACGGCGACCTCGCCGCCCTCAAGGCCGTCGGCCTCATAGACGATAAGCTCGGCGTTGCCGACGTAACCGCCAAGAGCGGCTACTTCTTCAAGGTCACGGTTGCGGGCAGCGGCAGCACCGCGACCTTCGTGGCGGGCGCGGCCCCCGGCTCGGCGAGCGTCGGCTCGCGTATCTTCTCCTTAGCCACCGATGGCGTCTGCTACGCCAACACGACGGCATCCTACGGCACGAGCGCCGTCCCGACCGCCACCTCCGGCTCGCCCATCGGCAACTAAGCCCGGCCAGTCGAGACCTGACAAGGCGAAGGGACGGCTTCACGCTTTCCCTTCGCCTTTACTTTTACGCAGACCCGGCCGAAGGCCGTTGACGGCAGCCGCCTTCGGCCGGGTCACGAAAACCCGCATCGGCATGTGGTCTGTAGATCGAAGCCGCGACTCACAGTCGAGCGACACCGGCGCGTAGCCTGAAACGATGGCCGATGGCGCGAGTACCGACCTCGCCCAATCCATTTACACGCAAGGAGCGCCGTGAAAAAGATACAGACGAAAAAAGGCCGGGAGGGCTTCTCGCTTGTCGAGTTGATGATCGTCGTCGCGGTCATCGGCATCATCGCCGCCATCTCTATCCCCAACCTCCTCGCTTCCCGCCGCGCAGCCAACGAGGCGTCGGCCATCTCCAACATGCGCAACATCAACAGCGCGGAGGCGACCTACGCCTCGACGCAGACGGGCGGCGGCTACTGCGACCTCGCTACACTGAAGAATGGCGCACTCGTTGACGACAAGCTTGGCGTGGCCGACGTTACGCCCAAGAGCGGCTACTACGTCAACGTCACCACCAACGGAAGCGGAAGCAACGCGAGCTACCTCGTCGGCGCTGCCCCCGCGGACGCGGGCACGGGCACGCGCATCTTCTCTTCTGGGCAGGACGGCGTCATCTACTCGGCGCTCACGACCTCTTACGGCCCGAGCGCAATCCCGGCCTCCACCTCCGGCTCGCCCATCGGCAACTAGTGTCTCACCGCTCGTTCACTCGAAGGCGGAAGGGGAGGCGTAACTGCTTCCCCTCGTCTTCCGTTTAAGAGCCAACTCGAAAGAAGCGCCGGACGAACTCATGAGAACCCACTGGCTCAGAAAATTCGCGAGCGAGCCGCTCCTCATCGTCTGCGTGCTGTGGCCGCTCGTCCTCCTCGCCCCGCACATGCCGGGGCTCCCGCGCCCGTCCATACAGGGACTGCCGTGGCGACAGGAGCTAATCTTCGCTCTACTACTCTGCGCGGGCCTCGGACTCTCGACACTGCGCGGGCGCGGCGCCGACCACTCCGCGACGCGCGCCGACCGTCTTCACGTCCTGACACTACTCTCGGCCGCCGCGTTCGTCGCGTGGGTCTGGCTCTCCGCGATCTGGTCTGCGAATCCTTTCACGGCCGCCAACCTCGCGTCGCAGTGGAGCGCCTACGCGCTCTTCTTCGCCCTCTCGACTGCCGCCGCCAACGCGCGCCCTCGCGCGTCGCGGCTCGCGTTCGTGATGGCGGGCCTCGTGGTCTGGATTCTCGCCGTCTCGTGCGGGGTCGAGACGTGGGCCGGCGGGGCGCTCACCGACGGCAACCTGCGCGTTGACCTCAAGCCGCTTCTGCGCGGCTCGGGCGGCTTCGGCGAGATGATGGCCGTAGCCGCGCCGCTCTTCGCCGGGCTCGCGTTGTACCTGCGCCGCCCCGCGCGCGCGGTCGCGTGCGGGGCGACGGCCGCGCTCGCGTGGCTCGCCACGCTACAGTCACTTGAGCGCGCGCCCTTCGTCGGCGGCGCGGCCGGACTGCTCATGCTCTTCGCGTTCGCACTCGTCAAGCGCAACTGCCGCCCGCGCAGCCGCGCGCGCGCCTTCGCACTCGCCGCCGTTCTCGCAGCCGTTCTCGCCTCTCAGTCGCTCCCCTCTCTGCTCTCCAGCGACGAAACGGCGTCCGCGAAGACGACGACCGGCACGACCATAGCCCGCCTGCAAACCGACATCAAGAACGACGACAACACGCGGGCGCGCATGCTCTTCTGGGGCGTCGGGTTCGAGATGCTGCGCGAGCATCCTCTGCTCGGCGTCGGCGCGAACAACTACGAGACGGCCTTCCCCGAAGCGCGCGCGCGTTTCTCCGAGCGACACCCGGACAGCCCCCTCGTCGCGCTGAACGAGCACCTGCTCGTCGTCTACGCGCACAACGAGTACGTGCAGCTCGCCGCGGAGACGGGCGCAATCGGCCTCACGCTCTTCCTGCTCTTCGCCGCGATGCTCGTCCGCACATTCCTGCGCGCTCTCCGACACCCGACGAAGGCTCTTCCAGCGTTGGGAGCGGGCGCGGGGCTGCTCGCCTTCGCGATAAGCTCGGGCGCGAGCGCGTCCTCCTTCCGATACTTCGGCGGCGGGCTTCTCTTCTTCTTCGCCGCGTCGGTCGTCGCACACATCGCGGCATCCGTCGGCGGGTCACGCGTCGAAGCGCGAAACTCATCCCTCACTCCGAACTCGTCGTCGTCGCATGCCCCGAACACGTCGCTCACTCTGTCGCCGCGCGCGCGTCGTGCGTTAACGCGTTTCGCGCTCGCGGCTTCAATCGTCGTGACCTGCTGCGCGGGGCTACAGGCGGCGGGCAGCGTGCTGCACGGCATGGCACAGGCGAGCGCCGACCCTCTGCGCGCAGAGCGACTCTACAGAGCCTCGCTCATCGCGGACGGTTGGAGCGCGCAGGCTCACTTCGGCTATGCGTCCTGGCTCTACGCGCGCGGACGCACCGCCGAGTCTCTGCCCTATATGCGCTACGCCGTGGCGCATGGGCTCAACAGCTCGACCTGCTTCGCGCGACTCGCGACCGCCGAGATGGAGGCGGGCGACGTGGCCGCGTCCGAGCGGACGCTCGCGCTCGCGGTGCGCGTCTACCCGCGCTCGGTCTTCCTGCACGTGCGCCACGCGCTCGCGCTCGAAGGCTCGGGCCGCGCCGACGAGGCCGCGTTGGAATTGTATGCCGCCAAACTGATAGACTCGCGTGCGGCCGCGGGCTGGCGGCAGTTAATCTTCAACGACATAGACGCGGCCATCGCCGCCTACAAGAGCGACCCGTCACACGTCGCGAAGCTCGGCGAGCTTCAGCCCGAGGACGCGGTCGTCGCCGTCGTGCAGGAGAACGAGCGACGCTTCCCCGAGTTTGCCAACACGGGCTGGCGCGCGCAGATGCGCGCATTCAAAGTGCAATGAGCAGCGAACTCTCGACGAACGAAGAGGCCGCCGTCAGACGACACGCGACCGGCGCGGTCGAAACTCAAACGAAGTCCGAAGCGAGCGCGGACGAACGCGATGAGTCGTCGCGCCGCGTGGCGCGCGCTTCGACTACTCTCGGGCGCATCTCGGCAATCGCGCGCAACACCTTCCGCGAGGCCGTGCGCGACCGGGTGCTCTACAACCTCGTCATCTTCGTGCTGCTGCTCACGGGCGGCGCGGTCTTCCTCGGCGAGCTTTCGGCGGCGCAGGAGTCGAAGATAATCGTGGACATGGGGCTCTCGGCGATGCTCCTGTTCGGCGTCTTCATCGCGATATTCGTGGGCGTCGGGCTCGTCTATAAAGAGATTGAGCGGCGCACGATCTACGCGATCTTCTCGAAGCCCGTCGGGCGCGGCGAATTCCTCTTAGGCAAGTACGCGGGGCTCTGTCTCACGCTCGGCGTCAACGTCTCGGTGATGGGCGCGGGCGTCTCGCTCGCGCTGCTCTACGTGCGCGGCGGTTGGGACGAACTCGCCCTGCGAATCTGGCCCGCCGTGGCGCTCGTCTACGTCGAGCTGATGATAGTCGTCGCGTTGGCGCTCCTCTTCTCTTCGTTCTCTTCGCCCGCGCTCTCGGCGCTCCTGACCTTCTTCGCATTCGTCATCGGGCACTTCAGCGCCGAATTGAAGTCGCTCGCGTCTTCGGTCGGCTCGGGCGCGGCGCGCGCTCTCTTCACGGCGCTCTACTACCTCCTGCCCAACCTCTCGAACTACGCGTACATCACGGACGCCTCGCACGGCCGCACGCCGACCGCGTCGAGCTTCGCGGGCGCTCTCCTCTACGGCCTCGTCTACATCGCCGTGCTCCTCGCGGCCTCGACCCTCATCTTCAAACGGCGCAACTTCAAATGAGACCGGCGGACGAAGACGGGCGGAGGATGAAGGCCGACGTGAACGAAGCGTCGGCGTTCGCGCGTCGTGAGCGCGCGCGGGACGCGGCGCTCGTCGCGGTCGTCGTCGCGGGCTTGGCGTGCGCCTTCGCTCTGACGAAGTGGCTCGACGCGCGCAGGCCCGCGCAAGACCCCTTCGCGTCGTACGAGGAGTCTTACGTCTCGCCCGAGACCGCGCGGCGCATGAGCCTCGGCTTCAACGGGCTCGCGGCCGATTGGTACTGGCTGCGCTCCATTCAGTACGTCGGGCGCAAGGCGCTCGCGGCCGGTCGCGGCGTTAACCTCGACGACCTCGGCGCGCTCGGTCTGAACAACCTCGGGCAGATGCTCGACCACGCGACGACGCTCGACCCGCGGTTCCTCGCCGCGTACGAGTTCGGCGCGGTCGTGCTGCCCTCCGTAGACCAGAACGCGGCCGTACGCCTTCTTGAGAAGGGCGTGCGCGAGAACCCTTCCGAGTGGAGGCTCTATCACAACCTCGGATACATACACTGGCAGGAGGGGCGCTACAGGGAGGCGGGCGAGGCTTACGCCGCGGGCGCTCGCGTCGCGGGCGCGCCCGCGTGGATGCAGGTCTTGTCCGCGCAGATGGCGGCCAACGGCGGAAGCCGCGCCGTCGCGCGCGAGATGTACCGTCGCCTCTACGAAGAGTCGTCTGACACGCAGGTAAGGACGCTCGCGGCGGCCCGACTCGCGCAGCTCGCCTCGCTCGACGAGCGCGACGCGATACGGCGCTCGCTCTCGGACTTTCGCGCGCGCGCGTCTCGCTGTCCCGCGTCGTGGCGTGAAGTCGCGCCGCTTTTGCGAGCCGCGCGACTGCGGCTCGACGCGTCGGGCGCGCCGCTCGACCCGACCGAAGTTCCGTACGTGCTCGACACGAACGCGTGCGATGTTCAGTTGGATGAGCGCTCGGAGATACCGAAGAAGTGACAAGAAAGCCGTCAGCATTCAGCGGTCAGCGGTCAGCTAAACCGTTTGAGGAAGCGATGGCCCGTCAAATGAGTTCCCGGCCGCCGCCGGTCGAAAAGCTGAACGCTGACAGCTTTTTCCAGAGAGGTCTTAAGGACTATGACGCACGTCGTCGAGATAGAGAGCCTTACGAAGGACTATGAGGTTGGCTTCCTCAGGAAGCGGCGCGTGCGCGCGCTCGACGGGCTGACGCTCAACGTCGAGCGCGGCGAGATATTCGGCTTCCTCGGCGCGAACGGCGCGGGCAAGACGACGACCATCAAGCTCCTCATGCGCCTGATGTATCCCACGTCCGGCTCGGCGCGCATACTCGGGCGCGACGTGGGCGACACCTCTATGCGCGCCGAGATTGGCTACCTGCCCGAGCACCCGTACTTCTACGACTACCTGACGGCGCGCGAGCTTGTCGAATACTGCGCGGAGCTTTTCGGCTACGCGCGCGCCGAGCGCAGGCGTCGCGCGACGGAAGTGCTCGCGCGCGTGCGGCTCGAAGAGAAGAGTTGGGACAAGCAGCTACGCAAGTTCTCGAAGGGGATGCTTCAGCGCGTCGGGCTCGCGCAGGCGATTGTCAACGACCCTTCGGTCGTCTTCTTAGACGAGCCCATGTCGGGCCTCGACCCCGTCGGTCGCCGCGAGGTGCGCGACCTCATCGCCTCCTTACGCGAGGCGGGCACGACCGTCTTCTTCTGCTCGCACATACTCGCCGACATCGAAGTGCTATGCGACCGAGCGGCCGTGCTGCAACGCGGGAGGCTCGCGCACCTCGGCCGTCTTGACGAGCTGCGCGGGAGCCGGGGCGGCGTGCGCGCGATGGAGATAGTGCTCGCGGGCGCGGAGGCGGCAAGGTTGGAGGCGTCGCTCGCGAAAGTCGAAGGCGCGCGTGTGACGGCGACGCCGGGCGGAGCGCGCGTAGAGGTTCCTTCCGAGTCGCACGTTGACGAAGCGCTCCGCGCCTCTCGCGAAGCAGGCGCAACCCTCGTCGCAGTCCACCCCGTGGGCAACCCGCTCGAAGAGTTGTTCGTTAACGAAGCAGAGACAAAAAGTACAGTGTAAGCGGGTGACGAAACAGAACCGGGAGCGGTAGCGAGCGGGTCGCATGTTACGTCGTACAAACGTATCGCGTAACATGCGACCCGGTCGCTACCGCTCCCGGTTCTGTTTATTTGAAGCGCACGCCCGTCAGTTCGAGCTTCAGGTTTGCGGGCCTGTTGTCCTGCGGGAAGTTGATGGAGAGCGGAGGGGTGGCGACTCTGTTGAGTCCTATCTCTTCCCTGTTGACGGCAATTCGCTCGCGTATGGTCTGGCCTTTGGGGTCAATGCCCGTGAGTCGAAACTCCAGCCCGCTCACAACGCGCCCCGTGAAGTTGCGCACGACGGGTTTGAACGTGACGGCCCAAGGGCCGAGCGCGGTCGGCCCGATGACGGCGTTCTCATCCGGGTCGAACTCGACGATGAGCTTGTCCGCGCCGGGGAAATCGGGCGAGCCGGGCCGCACTGCGCCTTCGAGCCGCTCCTCACCGGGCGCTGCCGCAGGGCGCGAAGCCAAGTACGCGAGCCCCGCGACGAGCAGAGCGGCGACGAGCCCGACGGCGATGAAGATTGCGCGCCGGGACTTGTCGCCCTCATTGCGGCTTCGCTCGAATGAAGAGATCGTGACGACGTTCGACGGCGCTTCCTTCTCGCGCGCTTCCGACCCGTGCGAAGGCGCGGTCTCTCCGGCAACGGGCTTGCCGCAGTGCGGGCAGAAGGCGATCCCGTCTTCGACATCTCTCCCACAGTTCTGGCAACTGATCACGTCAAGACTCCTCGAAGCTGGCTGTTAGCTATTAGCTGTTAGCTTTTGGCTTCGAGCTACCAGCTAACAGCCAACAGCCATATTCAGACTGCGCGAAGGCGGCGCTGCACGTCTTCGGCGGGCGTGGCGGGCTTGGGCTGCATGACGAGCGAGCCTGTGCCGGTGCGAGGTCGCGCCTCGCGCGGCCATGTGACGCGGAAGCGGCTGCCCTCGTTCTGCTTGGTCTCGACCGTTATCTCGCCTTCGAGCAGCTCGACTATGCGGCGCGTTATCGCGAGCCCCAGTCCGACGCCATTGTAAGAACGTGTCAGCCGGTCGTCCACCTGCCGGAAGCGGTCGAAGATGTATGCGAGCGCGTCGCTCGAAATACCAATGCCCGTGTCCGTAACCTCCATGTACCAGCGGTCGGCGTCGGCTTCGCCCGCGCTCACGGTCACGCTCCCCGAGGAGGTGAACTTCAGCGCGTTCGAGACGAGACAGGAGACGACCTGCGAGAGCTTGCGCCTGTCCGTGCGCACGCGGCCCAAACCTTCGGAGACTTCGACGCGAAGCACGATCTTCTTCTCGCGCGCCTCGGTCTCGAAGAGTCGCGCCACCTCTTCGAGCAGCTCGCCCACGGCGAGCGTTTCGAGGTGCAGTGCCGACTGGCCCGCTTCGAGGCGCGAGTATTCGAGCATGTCGTTGACCATGTCGAGGAGCGAACGCGCGTTGCGCCCCATGCGCCCGAGCGCGTCTGCTTGCAGCGGCGTGAGCGGCATCGCGGGGTCGCGCGAGAGCAACTGGCAGAGGCCGATGATGACGTTCAAAGGCGTGCGAAGCTCGTGCGACATGTTCGCGACGAAGGCCGACTTCAGACGGTCGTGCTCGCGCAGACGCTCGTATGCCGCCAGAAGCTCACCGTGCTTGCGTACGTCCCCGGTCACGTCGCGGAAGACCGCGACCATCCCTTCGGCGCGTCCACCATCTCCCACAAGGGGCGTTGCGCTCACCGAAAGGAAACGCTCTTCGCCGTCGCCGCGCACGATCTTGCAACGCTCGTCCGAGACGCGCTCGCCGTGCGAGAAGGCGCGACACATCGGCGTCTCGTCCGCGGTGAGCACGCGCCCTTCGAGGTCGCGCAGAGCCATGTCAACCACGAGCGCCTTCAGGCCGTCTTCAAACTCGTCCACACGACGGCCGAGTATGCGCGCCGCCGCGCTGTTCACACGGTAGCGTTCGTCGGCCCCGACGATGATGACGCCCTCATCCATCTGGTCGATGACGCTCGCGAGTTCGGCCGCGCGCGCCTTCTCCGACGCGAAGGCCGCGGTCGCGAGCCGCTCGGCCCTCACGCGCTTCGAGACCTCGGAGAGAATGAGTATTAGATCGCCGCGCCCCTCGGTCTGTTCCGTCACGGGCCAGACGGTCACGTCCCAGAACTTCCGCGCGTCTTCGTCGCTCTCACCCTCGACGTTCGCCGAGAGCCTGAGCGGGACGCCGTAGTTGACGAAGGCGCGGCGCGATAATCGCACGTCCTCGACGACCTCGCGCAGCACGGAGAGCCCGGCGGCCGCCTCATAGAGTCCGCGACCCTTAAGCTCCGCGGCCGAGCGGCCCGCGAGCGACGCGAAGGCCGCGTTGACCTTTCGCACGATGAGCCGCGCGTCCAAGACGACGACGCAGAGCGGAAGGCTGTCTAAGACTTCGCCTATGAACGCGCTCTGCTGACGGACGGCCTCAAACTTCGATTCGAGGCTCTCGGCCATCGCGTTGAAGCTGTGTGCGAGCGAGCCGACCTCGTCTTCAGTTTCGACGCGCGCGCGCGCGTGCAGGTTCCCTTCTCCGAGCACGGAGGCCGAAGTCACGAGGCTTCTTATAGGCTTCGTGAAGCGGCCGACGGCCCACACGGCGAGGAGGCACGACGCGATGAGCGTCAAAGACCAGGCTATGGCGAGCAGGAGTATGGAGCGGCCCGCGTCAGTCCCCTCGGGCGCGGGCACGCCGACGACGACGCTCCAGCCCGAAGGCGAAGTGCGCGTCACGGAGGTGATGCGCCTCTCGCCGTCGCTCCACTTAGTCTGCCAGACCTTCGTCGGCGCATCGGCCGACCTCGCCTGCGCGGGCGGCTGGACGGGCGCGGGCAGTTGCGCCCCCGCGTTCACGGCGACCGCGCGCCCCTGCGCGTCATAGATTGCGATGAAGGTCTGCGTGGAGGGACGCGCGCGCCGCGTCAGCCGCGCGTAAAGCTCGCGCGCGTCCGAAGGCGAGAGCTTGTCCGGCTCGACGGCCAGAGATGGATGCGACTCAATCCACGATTCGAGCGCGGAGGCTGTGGCCTCCGCCTCCGCGCGCGCGATTGCGGCCGACTGCACGCCTAAGCTCGAACGATACGTGTGTAGCTGGTAGAGGCCGACGATGAGCAGGGGTAGAGACAGCACGCCGAGCAGCAACAGAAGCTTCGTGCGCACGTCGAGGCCATTAAGTCCTTTCCTCAACCGTCTCATTTCCACAAACTCGCTACGCACCGCGAGTCAAGGCCCGCCGCGTCTGCCACGATGCGGCGGCGGCCAGACCGAGGCGCGCGTCGGCACGACGGGTCGCAGGCTCGCCGCGTAGACTAGTATCGCCTGTGTGATCATCTCGTCGAAAAATTCAGCCGTCAGCCGAAGCGCGTCGCGCATGTCGCGCGGCTCCGTCAAGGCCAATCCCGGCGCTTGCTGCCAAAGAAACTCGCTCAAAGTATTACGTAGAAGCATCAACTCGCGTGCCACCTCGTCTATCAGCACGCCCTGCTGGAATCGCGCCTGCGCGAGGACGCGACAGCGGCGCGCCCCCTCCTCCACTTCCGAATCGCCCGCGCCCGCGTCGAGCAGACGCGCAAGCTCCTCCGTGATGTCCGAGATGTGCTCGACCAGCTCGCGGAAAGAGAGTATTGACGCGAGGTCTGTGCGGCGCTCGGCGTAGACCGCGTCAACCCACACGCGCGTCAGAGGGTCGAGGTGTTTGCGGAAGACTGGCAGGAACCGGCGAGGCATCTGGGGCTCTCAGCAATCAGCTTTCGGCCTTAAGATTAAGGCTTAAGCGTCCGAAATTCAATGTTATGTGTTCGGCTTTCGACTGTGCGAAGCGTCGCCTTGAGGTATCACTTGAGCTTTCGGGACGCGCCCGTCGAACATACCGTTTACGGCACTGTTCATGGTCATGCTCGCGGCCTAAAACCCTCAAACTGACCGCCTAAGTCTTCGCCGTCAGGCGGCTCAGCAGTTCTACTAGCTGGTCGAAGTCTATGGGCTTCGTGACGTACTCGTTGCAGCCCGCTGCGAGCGCCTCCGCGTGAAAATCGGCCGAGTCGTGGGCGGAGACGGCGACGATGGGGACGCGGAGCGCGCCCTGCCGCTCGCGTATTCGGCGCGTGGCGGCGAGCCCGTCGAGCTGCGGCAGGCTCAAGTCCATCAGAATTATGTCCGGGTGCTCGTGCTCCGCAGCCTCGACTGCCTGATTTCCGTTGACCGCCTCGACCACGCGATAGCCGCTCATTTCGAGCAGACGCCGCATCATGAAGCGATTATCCTCGAAGTCCTCGACCACCAGAACCAGCGGACGCGAGTCGCCCATATCTTCAGTCAAGTCTTTTGACCCCTGTCCCCCGTCCAATGTTGAGACACTCAATGCCCATTCTCCCACGTATCACTAGCAAACACTCCATTTTTTTGTTAAGATGTCGCATCGAAACGCGACATAAAAAACATGGGTGGTTGGGTTTAATTAGTACATGACCCGAAGACACCTACGGCCTTCAATCTGGGGGACATGTCCCCGGCGGAAGGCTGCACAGTCGGCATGAAGCCCTTAAAAACCGAACTACAAGACGCCGAAACGCTTATAGAACTCGGGAGCGCGTCCGTACAGGTCGTTCACGACCTTAAAAATCAGTTAAACGGTCTCAAACTCTATGCCACGTTCCTTCGGAAGCGCATGGAGAAGGCCGAGCGCCCCGCTGACGAGCTTGAGACCATCGGGAAGCTCATCGCGGGCCTTGAGCGCGGCGCGAACGACATGACCCTGCTCGTGCGCTACGGCCGCCCGCTGGAACTGTCGCGCCGACCTTCGACAGACCTCGCGCGCATACTTCGGGAGGCGGCCGAGGGCGCGCGCGTCGAATCGGACGGCGGCGCTTTCGAGGGCGACTTCGACCCGACGCTGCTGGCCGAGGCGTTGAAGAATATCACAAGGGGCGGGCGCGTGTCGGCCCCTGCGGTTGAGGAGGGCGGCGCTGAAGTTCGACTCACGCGCGAGGAGGCCGACGCTTCCAAAGCATCGGCCTTAGTCGAGTGGCGCGGCGTCCCTGTGCCCGACACGGACGGCGACCCGTTCCGGAGTTTTACGGGCGGCGCCGGGCTGCGGCTCGCGCTCGCCGCGCGCATCATACGCGGGCACGGCGGCGAAGTTTACAGCGAGGATGGGGGCGTCATACGCGCGCGCCTTCCGTTGCAATAATGGCTGACAATAAACGCGGGACGACGGATGGAGAAGAAATCCTCTTCCCTTCATTCATCATTCATCATTGCGCCCGCAACTCTGCCTAAAGGGGGATACGAAGTGGAACGCAAGGACGTACGCATTCTTGTGGTTGACGACGAGCCGATGATGACGGACTCGCTCAAGCAGAACTTAGTCGAGGAGGGCTTCACGGTGGACACCGCGCTCAACGGCGCGGAGGCCGTCGAGGTGTTCGACGGCAGCGGCCACCACCTCGTCATCTGCGACCTGCAACTTCCCGACCGCGGGATGAACGGCATGGACGTTCTACGCCACATAAAGGAGACGCGCCCCTCGACCGAAGTGATTATGATGACCGGCCACGGCACGTACGAGCGCGCCGTGGAGGCGACGAAGGCCGGGGCATACTCTTTCCTCCCGAAGCCCTTCGACTTCGAGGTGCTGCTACCCTTAGTCGAGCGCGCGCTCGAACGACACGAGCTGATGACCGAGGCGGAGTCCATGCGCCGCCAGCTCTCGACGCGCACGGAGTACTTCAACATCATCGGCGCGTCCCGCCAGATGCAGACCATCTACGAGACGATTGAGTCGGTGGCGAAGTCGGACGCCAACGTACTCATCGTCGGCGAGTCGGGCACGGGCAAGGAGCTTATCGCGAACGCGATCCACTACAACTCTCTGCGCCACAAGAAGCCCTTCATCAAGGTCAACTGCGCGGCGCTCCCGAAGGAGTTGATAGAGTCGGAACTGTTCGGCCACACGAGGGGCGCGTTCACGGGCGCGCACGCGGAGAAGGACGGACTCATACAGCACGCGGAGGGCGGCTCGTTACTTCTGGACGAGATAGCCGAGATGCCCGTCGAGTTGCAGCCCAAACTTCTGCGCGTCCTACAGGAGCGCAGCTACCGAAAGCTCGGCTCGGAGAAGACCTACCCCGTTGACTTCCGTCTAATCTCTTCGACGAACCGGCTACCGGCCGACGCGATACGCGACGGCGCGCTGCGCGACGACCTCTTCTACCGCATCTCGACCATCACGATTCACGTGCCCCCCTTGCGCGAGCGCAGCGAGGACACGCAACTGCTCGCCGAGCACTTCCTGAAGATGTACGCGAGCAAGTACAAGCGCCAGATAAGCGGCATCTCGCAGACGGCCTACCAGCGACTCTTCTCGCACGGCTGGCCCGGCAACGTGCGCGAGTTGCAGAACGTGTTGGAGCGCGCCGTGCTCCTCGCCAAGAACAACAAGATTGAGCCCGTTGACCTCCCCTTCGACAACGGCTCTCTGCCCGAGAAGAACGCGGCGGGCGCTGGCTGGGACGTTCCGCCCAACATGACGCTCGAAGATATAGAGAAGCTCGTCATCGAGCGCACGCTCCAACGCACGAACGGCAACAAGCAGGCGGCGGCGAATCTCCTGGGCATCTACCGCCCGCGCCTCTACTCGAAGATAAAGAAGTACAAGATAGACATCCCCGCGCTCACAGCAGCCTCGTAGGAAAGGCAAAGTCAGAACCGGGAGCGGTAGCGACCGGGTCGCAAGCTCCGAGATTCGTATGTCTCTCGGAGTCGCAACCCGGTCGCTACCGCTCCCGGTTCTGACTTCAGTCTACCTGATACGTGGCTACGCTCGTCGGCGTCTCGAAGCAGCGGACTTTGTAGACGCTCACGCGCTCGTCGCCGACGCGCGAGGCAACGCGCTCAAGGATGTAGCGCGCGAGATTCTCGGCCGAGGGGTTGAGTTCTTCGTCGAATGGCGGAAGCTCGTTTATGTTCCGGTGGTCGAGGTACGCGACGACCTCGTCGGCCGCCGTCTTCAATTCGCCGAAGTCAACGAGCAGCCCTATGTTGTTAAGCTCGCTCCCGCGCGCGTAAATCTCAACACGATAGTTGTGCCCGTGCAGGTTCTCGCACTTGCCCTTGTACCCGCGCAACTGGTGCGCGCTCGAAAAATTCCGCTCAATCATCACCTCAAACATAACTTAAAGTTTAAAGTTACAAGTTCAAAGTTACAAGTTGGAGGCGCAAGCGCATGCGCCGCGCGGGTTCTTAACTTGCAGCTTTCAACTTTCAAACTTTGAACTCTTCCTCAAACACCGCGGCGGCCTCGGCGAGGCTCGATGTGATGCGGCAGGGCGGGAGCGAGGCGAGAAAGAGTCGGCCGTACGCGGCCGTGCGAAGACGCGGGTCGAGGACGGCGAGGATGCCGCGATCCGTGGCGCTACGGATGAGTCGGCCCAATCCCTGTTTGAGGGTGATGACGGCCTGCGGGACGCTGTACTCGTAGAAGGACGAGCCGCCCTGCTCTTCGACGAAGCGCTGGCGCGCGGCGACGACGGGGTCTGTCGGGACTGCGAAGGGCAGCTTGTCTATGATGACGCACGAGAGTTGTTCGCCGCGCACGTCCACGCCCTGCCAGAAGCTCGCCGTCGCGAAGAGCACCGCGTGAGGCGTCGCGCGGAAGCGCTCCAACAGACCCGCCTTCGACGCGCTCCCCTGCACGAAGCAAGGGAACTCGACCTCGCGCTCGACACGCTCGTAGAGCGCGCGCATGCCGCTCAAGGATGTCGAGAGGACGAAGGCGCGTCCGCGCGAGACGTTGAGAATTTTTACGACCTCTTCGGCCGCACGCTCGGCCCATTGCGGCGAGCGCGGCTCGGGCATGCGCGGCGGAAGATAGAGCACGGCCTGCTCCTCGTAGTTGTAGCTCGACTGCGCGACAAGCTCGTCGGTCTTCGCGGCGGCTTCATTGGAAACACCGTCGCCTTCATCTTCAATCGTCGCGGCGAGGCCGAGCCGACGCCTTATGAAGTCGAAGCCTCCGGCGCTTGCGAGCGTGGCGGAGGTGAGCACGACCGTCTCGACGCGCTCGAAGAGCTTGTCCTGTAGGAGCGTGGAAACGTCAATCGGAGAGGCGCGCAGGAAGAGGCCGCGCCCTCTTCGCTCGACCCAGTAGACGTAGCGGCGGTCGTCGCCCGCGACGATGAACTCTAAATTGAAGCGCGTCTCGCGGACGCGGCGCAGAAGGTTCTCGACCTCGGGCGGCTTCTCCTTCACCACGTCGAGCGTCGTCTCAAGACGTGCGAGCGCGCCGTCCAGACTCAGGTAGCTCTCGCCGAGCGGCGTCGCCTCTATCCCGCCGTCGCGGTCTTTGCGCGCGAACGTGCCGGGCAGAATCGGCGAGCGTCCTTCTTCGCCGCGCTCGCCTCGTGCGAAGCCCATCCAGAAGCCTTCGGCGAATCGCGCGACGCGGTTTGACGCGCGCGTCAACTCGCGGTTGAGACCCGCGTCCGTGATGGGCATCGCGTGCAGGTCGCGCAGCATGTCTTCGACCATGTAGTTCGAGACCTGCGAGCCGAAGTATTCGGCCGCAACGTCCTCGACCTGATGCGCCTCGTCGAAGATGACCGCCGAGTAGTCCGGTATGACCTGCCCGTACTCGCCGCCGCGAAGCGCGAGGTCTGCGAAGAAGAGGTGGTGGTTGACGATTATGATGTCCGAGTCGGAGGCGCGCTGGCGCATGCGCGTGATGTAGCACGCGTCGTAGTCGGGGCACTTCTGGCCCGTGCAGATTTCCGAGCGCGCGTCTATGTGACGCCAGAAGGAGAGGTTCTCCGGCATCTCCGTAAGCTCGGCGCGGTCGCCCGTCGTCGAGTCGCGCGACCAGCGGCGGACTTCGTCGAAGTAGTCTATGTCGTCGAGGCCGTCAAGAATCGGAGTAGTCTCGGCGCGCTTGACGCGCTGTAGGCAGAGGTAGTTCGAGCGCCCCTTCATGTATGCGGCCGTGAACTTCCTCGGGAGCACGCGCTGTAAGAACGGAATGTCCTTCTCCATCAACTGCTCCTGAAGGTTCTTCGTGCCCGTCGAGATGACGACGCGCCCGCCGCGCGCCGCCGCCGCGGCGATTGCCGGGACGAGGTACGCGAGCGTCTTGCCCGTGCCCGTCCCCGCCTCGACGATGAGGTGCCGACGCTCCTCGAACGCGCGCAGGACGGCCTCGGCCATCTGAATCTGGCCGGGCCTGTGCTCGTAATCAGGGTGCGCTCGTGCGATGAGGCCGCGCGGGCCGAAAATCTCTTCCATAAGTGAAAGCCGGTAGTCAGTATAAAGGCTTCGCCTTCACGTTGACCACCGGCGGGTAAGCGTTTGTTCAGTTGCGCGCACGCACGCGCGGGACGCGGCTCCGCGTGCGTGAGATTTCGTTGCGGCGGCGGCGAGCGGGTTGCACGGCCGCCGCCGCGTGAATCTATTCGGAGATTTCCGACTCGTCCTGCACGTCTTCGGCCTTCTGGGCCTCTTCCGCCTCTTCGACGGCGCTCGGCGTGGACTCGTTGATGGGGAACTCCGAAGGGTCTACCTGACGCTGGGGCTGCCTGGTGTCTGCCATGATCCTACTCCTTATAGTGAAGCGTCGCCGCGCAAGGCGTTGCGCGACGAGGGCAAGTGTTTCGGGCGGCGACCCGGATGGTCACGCACGCCCGCTGCTTCAACGCTCTGGCGGCGCTCGCGCGCGCGAGTCCGCTTATGAAGCCGACCTTAAGAAATTTTTACGTATGAACGCGCGCGGGCTAGTTCGCGCCGACGGCCTCGCTCTCGGGCCTTGCGCGGAGTCGTCCCGCGTAGAGCGGGAAGCGCGCCGCGAGTTCGTGAACGGAGTCGCGCACGCGCGACCTGACATCTTCGGACTCGGGGTCGTGCAGGACTGCGGCGATGAGGCGCGCGACCTGCCGCATCTCCTCTTCGCCCATGCCGCGCGTCGTGAGCGCGGGCGTGCCCAAGCGGATGCCCGAAGCGACGAAGGGCTTATTGGTGTCGAACGGGATGGTGTTCTTGTTCGCGGTTATGCCCGCGGCTTCGAGCGCCTTCTCCGCGACCTTGCCCGTGACGCCCTTGCCATCCATGAACACGTCTACGAGCACGAGATGGTTGTCAGTCCCACCCGAGACGAGACGAAAGCCCTGCTCCTGCAACTCGTCCGCGAGCGCCTTCGCGTTGCGAAGTATTCGCCGCTGGTAGTCCTTAAAATCTTCGCGCAAAGCCTCGCCGAAAGCGACGGCCTTCGCCGCGATAATGTGCACGAGCGGGCCGCCCTGCACGCCGGGGAAGACTTTGCGGTCAACGTCGGCCGCGTGCTCCGCCTTGCAGAGTATGAGGCCGCCGCGTGGGCCGCGTAGGGTCTTGTGCGTCGTCGTCGTGACGTAGTCCGCGTGCGGCACGGGCGAAGGGTGAAGCCCTGCGGCGACCGGCCCCGCGATGTGGGCGATGTCCGCCATGACGCGCGCGCCGACCGAGCGCGCTATCGAGCCTATGCGCTCGAACTCTATCGCGCGCGGGTAGGCCGACGCGCCGCAGACTATCATGCGCGGGTTGTGCTCCTGCGCGAGACGTTCAAGCTCGTCGTAGTCTATCTGCTCGGTCTCGCGCGAGACGCCGTACTCGACGACCTTGTAGCTGAAGCCGGAGAAGTTCAGAGGGTGGCCGTGCGTGAGGTGGCCGCCGTGCGAGAGGTTCATGCCGAGAATCGTGTCGCCGTACTTTAGGGCCGCGAGGTAGACGGCCATGTTCGCCTGAGAGCCCGAGTGCGGCTGGACGTTCGCGTGCTCGGCGGAGAAGATCTCCTTCGCGCGGTCAATCGCCGCCTGCTCGACCACGTCCGTGAACTCGCAGCCGCCGTAGTAGCGCTTACCCACGTACCCTTCGGCGTACTTGTTCGTGAAGACCGAGCCCATCGCTTCGAGCACGGCTTCGGAGACGAAGTTCTCCGAGGCAATCAGTTCCAACCCTTCCGCCTGCCGACGCACCTCGTCGTCTATGGCCCTGCTTATGAGCGGGTCAACCTCCGACAGGGGCGCGTTCAAAAGGTCGCTCATCCTCTCCAATCCTCCTCGGCGCGCGGCTTCAAAATGTTTTGACGGCTTGTTTTCTGCGGCACGATGTTACATCACGCCCGCGCGCACCGCAACGCGACTTTTCGGGGAGACGAAAGATGTGGAACTTACACCCCCACCTGTCGTAATATGTGACTGAAACTCGATTTCGGTCATCAACCAAAGAGAAAGCCCGCCCGACAAGGAGAAGTTGAAGGATGAAGAAGATCAGAGCCGCCCTCATGCTTGCGCTCCTCGCGTTCTGCATGCTCGTAGACCCGAACACGAAGCCCGTCCGCGCGCAGCAGCCACAGCGCCCGCCCGAGCAACCCGACATTAACGTGGACGCGGCCGCGCGCAAGGAGGTCATAGACACGCTCGTCAAGCGCCTCAACGACAGTTACGTCTTCCCCGAGACGGCCGCGAAGATGGAGCAGGCGCTCCGCTCGCACGAGTCCGAGTACGCCCAGATAACGAGCGCGCGGCAGTTCGCGGAGAAGTTGACCGAAGACCTACAGGCCGTCAGCCACGACAAGCACCTGCGCGTGCGCTATTCCTACGAGTCAATCGCGGTCAGACCTAACAACAGTAACGAAGAGCCGACGGCCGAAGAGCGCGAGCAGATGCGCCGCGAGCTAGGCCGCATCAACTACGGCTTCGAGCGCGTCGAGCGCCTGCCCGGAAACATCGGCTACCTGGACCTGCGCGGCTTCACGCCCGCCGAGATAGGCGGCGGCGACACGGTCGCGGCGGCGTTCAACTTCCTCGCTAACACCGACGCGCTCATCATAGACCTGCGCAAGAACGGCGGCGGCGATCCCAATCAGGTCGCGCTCATCTGCTCGTATCTCTTCGGCTCGGAGCGCGTGCATCTCAACGACCTGCACTGGCGCGACGGCAAGGGCGAGCGCGTCGAGGAGTTCTGGACGCAGAAGGACGTTGCGGGCCGCCGCTACGAGGGCAAGGACGTTTATGTCCTGACGAGCAGCTACACCTTCTCCGGCGCGGAGGAGTTCACGAACAACCTCAAGACCCTGAAGCGCGCGACCATCGTCGGCGAGACGACGGGCGGCGGCGCGAACCCCGGCGGCGGCAACCGACTCTCCGAGCACTTCGGCGCGTTCATCCCGACCGGGCGCGCGGTCAACCCCATCACGAAGACGAACTGGGAGGGCACGGGCGTCGAGCCCGACGTTAAGGTTCCCGCCGACCAGGCGCTCCACGTCGCGCAGCTCTCGGCGCTCAAGAAGGCATCGGGCGCGACGAAGGACGAGCAGTTAAAGGGCGCGATACAGCGCCGCATGGACGCCCTCCAGAAAGAGCTTGCGGACATGCAGTCGAAGCAGGCTGCGTCAATGCAAAAGTAGAAAGGCAAAAGGCAAAAGTAAGGACAGGAAGTGCGGCCCTCATCGTTGAATGATGAGGGCCGCGCTCTCTTTCATCCCTTCACTTTTCCTCTGCCTTTCTACTTTTGCCTTTCATCCTCCCCGCGGCGGTTTGCCTTCGTGCGCACCGTTGCGTGAGAATGGCGGTTCATTTTCCGGCGGAAGTTTTCGCCGTAGGAGAGTCGAGAACCGAAACCTTATGCGCTGGTCACAGTTCTTCATCCCCACACTTCGCGAAGACCCCGCCGACGCGGAGGTCGTCTCGCACCGCCTACTGCTGCGCGCGGGCTACATACGACAGCTCGGCGCGGGCATCTACTCGTTCCTGCCTCTCGGCTGGCGCGTCGCGCAGCGCGCGATGAAGGTCATACGCGATGAGATGAACGCGATAGACGGGCAGGAGTTCTTCCTGCCCGCGATTCATCCGGCCGACGTTTGGAAGGAGTCGGGCCGCTGGCAGGTGATGGGCGACAACATGTTCCGCCTCAAAGACCGGAAGGGCGCGGAGATGGCCCTCGGCATGACGCACGAAGAGGTCTTCACCTCCATCGTCCGCCACGAGATACGCTCATACAAGCAGCTACCGCAGATGTGGTACCAGATACAGACGAAGTTCCGCGACGAGGAGCGGCCGAAGTCCGGACTGATGCGCCTGCGCCAGTTCATCATGAAGGACGCGTACACGTTCGACGTTGACCGCGCGGGACTCGACGTTGCGTTCGAGCGCCAGCGCGAGGCTTACAAGAAAATCTTCGACCGCTGCGGCATCAAGTATCACATCGTCGAGGCTTCGTCGGGCGCGATGGGCGGGTCTGAGTCGAACGAGTTCATGGCGCGCACGAACGCGGGCGAAGACTTCATAGCCGTCTGCGAGTTGTGCGGCTACGCGGGCAATCTTGAGAAGGCTACCTCTCGTATCCCTTCAATCGAAGACGAGGCTGGCCCGGACTCGCCCGAAGAGTTCCCGACGCCCGGCGTACGCACAATCGAAGACCTGACGACCTTCCCCGGCGGCGCTTCGGCCGAACGTCAAATCAAGACGCTCGTCTACGTCGCCACGGACGGCGCGACGCAGGAGCAGTACCCCGTACTCGCTCTGCTGCGCGGCGACCACCAGCTACACGAGATAAAGCTCGCCGACTCGCTCGGCGCGTCGGCAGTCAGGGCCGCGCATCCCGAAGAGATACGCGACCTGCTCGGCGCGAGTGCTGGCAGCCTCGGCGGCGTAGGCGCGCGCGAGCGTGGCGCGAAGCAGAAGGTGCGTATCGTCGCGGACTCGTCGCTTAAGGGCCGCCGTAACATGACGACGGGCGCGAACAAGGACGAACACCACCTGCGCGGCGTCCAGATAGAGCGCGACATAAAGCCCGACAGTTGGGCAGACCTCCGCACGGTTCAGAAGGGCGAGGCGTGCCCCAACTGCGAATCGGGTGTGCTCGACATCTTCAAGGCGATGGAGATAGGCCACATCTTCAAGCTCGGCACGAAGTATTCCGACTCGATGGGCGCGAAAGTTCTCAACGCAGAGGGCAAGGAAGTCCCCATCGTCATGGGCAGCTACGGCATCGGCGTCGAGCGCATCATGTCCGCGGCCGTCGAGCAGAGCCACGACTCGGACGGCATCGTCTGGCCGCGCGCCATCGCGCCCTTCGACGTGATAGTCACCGTCACGAACGTCAAGCAGGACGACATACGCGGGGCGGGCGAGCGTCTCTATGAAGAGCTACGGCGGGCGGGCCTCGAAGTCCTCCTCGACGACCGCGACGAGCGCGCGGGCGTCAAGTTCAAGGACGCAGACCTGATAGGCGTCCCCCTCCGCATAACCGTCGGCAAGAAAATAACGGAAGGCCGCGTCGAACTCTTCGACCGCGCATCGAAGCAGTCCGAAGACGTTTCGCTCGACGAAGTGGCGGCACAGGTTCAATCCCGAGCGCTCGCGGGGCTTTAACAGAACCGCGAGCGGTAGCGAGCGGGTAGTTCACCACAGAGACACAGAGGCACGGCTAATTGAATGTTAGCCGTGCCTCTCGTGTCTGCGGTGGTGAATCCCTGACAGCTACCCGCTCGCTACCGCTCGCGGTTCTGTTTTACTTCGTGAGCGGCGCGATGGTCTGACTCAATAAGTCGGGCTTCGAGTTGTCGCGCGTGAGGTGCGGATACTGCTGGCCGCCGTGGTAGTCGAGCGAGTATGTCTGCATCGCGCCCTCGTTGTTGACGAGGAGTTGTATGGGCGTCTTGCGCGCCTTCGCGGCCGTGACCGCGTCGCGCAGAACGGCGGGCGTGTAGGCCTTGCCGTCAACGGCGACGACGGTCATGCCGGGGCCGAGTTTCGCGGCCGACGCGGGAGTCCCCTCGATTACGTCGCCGATGAGCCCCGCCGTGCTGAGCCTCATCCCGAGCGAGTATGCCATCTCGACGCGCTCGCGGCCGCCCTCCAAATCCTCTACGTGCTGGCTGCGCACGTCGTCGTACGTGACGCGCCAGCCGCCGCGCTCTATGCCGCCCGTGGGGGGGCGCGCGTCGAGAGACCATAGGCGCTCGTTGAGGAACGCGCGCCAGTCGTATGGCGCGACCTCGTTCAATGTGTTGACAACGTCGTCGAACGTGTACGGCCGAACTTCGGGCGCGCCCGTCTGCCCGCCGTGGAAGCGCTTGCAGAAGTCGTCGAGCGAGCGGCGGCCCTGTGTGAGTTGACGTATGAGCGTGTCGGCGTCGAGCCAGATGAGCCAGCCCTCGTCGTAGAAGTCGACGCTTCGGCGCTCCGACTCCCACTCGCCCGGCGCGTTGTATAGAAGCTGCGCCGCGACCGTCGTATCAATCAGCGGACGCCAGGTGCGGCCGGGCCTTCGGCTGTAATTCGCCGCGACGTTCGCCAACTCGTCGCGATACTCTTCGGGCGTCGAGATGCCGCTTCGCGCGGCCAGCACGTTCCCGTAATACTCCGTCAAGCCCTCGTAGACCCACAGCAACTCGCCCTGCATGGGCTTCTGGTAGTCGGAGGTCGCGAGCCCCGCGGGCCTTCTGTACTTACCGTTCCACGAATGGAAATACTCGTGCGGCAGGACGCCGAGCGCGAGACGGCCCGCGGTCTCGTCTATCAGCGCGCGTTCGGCGACGCGGCTGTCGTTCGACTGATGATGCTCTAACCCGAAGTGCGCGACGCGGTCGCTCAGGGTGAAGAGGAAGTTGTAGTGCTCGTAGTGCTCCGCGCCGAAGAGTGCGCGCGCCTCCGCGACGAGCTTGCGCATGGCGTTTATGAACTGCGGGCTCGCCTCCAAATCGGCCGGGCTGTCGGCGGCGATGTCCATCACGACTTCGGGCTTCGCGGTCGAGAGCGGTATGACTCGGAAGTACTCGCCCGCAAGCACGGGCGAGTCAACGACCTTCGTCAGTGAAGCGGTCTTGAAGTCCACGACGCCGCGCGTCGCCCTCTCCGTGTCTAACCCCGTCCCGTACTTCCAGCCCGAGGGCAGGCGTATGGACGGATCAATCAAAAGCTCGTCCGAGTGCGCGACCTGCGGGTAGAGCAGAAGCCAGTTCCACGAGAAGAGCGCGAGGTGCGACGTGGTGGAGGAGCCCGACGTGAAGCCGCCCGAGAAGGTCGGCGCGAGAAACTCCATAGAGACTTCGACCGCGCTCGCGCCCTGCGGCACTTCGATGTGGAAGGCGTACATGTCCACGGGGTCGCGCCTCCACTGCAAGGTCTTGCCCGCGGCCGTAAAGCGAAGGCCGGAGAGGTTGATGATAGGCCCCGTCGGCCCGTGCTCGCCCGGAAGCCACGCGGGGTAGTAGAGCGTCAGCGGGCCGGGCGGCGCGGGTATAATTTCGGTCGCGCGGAAGAGCTTTCGCGGCGCGTCCGTCGCGTCAACCGAGAGCTTCACGACGCGGGCGCCGCTTCCGCCGCCGCTCGCGCCTTGCGCGAAGGCTTCCGTCGCGGCGGCGTGCGCGAAGATGAGGGACGAGAGAACGAACAGGAGCAGTGCGAATCTTCTTCTCATTGGGCTTCTCCGGTGGTCGAGACACGGCGCGAGCGCGTGGGCAGCACGCGTCCGCCTCGTCTTGAGAGTTCGGCAGTCGAATTTTCAGAGGCGATGAGTGAATCTAAACCGCCGCGCGGATTTTTTCAACGGCGCGCGATTCTGAAGAGGCGCGGCGCTCAACTCGCAATCTCGTTGACGAGTAGGGTGAGCGCGTTGTCCTGTAGCGTGCGGTTGCTCTGTAGGTCGCTGTGGAGGTCGCAGGCGAAGGCCGCGTATGCGAGCGGGAGCGGCGAGTCGTAGAGCGCGCTCGTGCGCGCCGCGCCCGCGCGAAGGCCGAGCAGGGAGGCGCGCGTGACGCGCCCGTCGCCCGACTCGTACATCGCACGCACGACCTCGGCGCGCGTGAGCCGACGCCCGTCCACGGTCTTCAGAGACTTCGGGCGCGTGAGCGTTATCCACTGTCCGCTCCTGTCGTCGTGAACGACGACGACGGCCGCGAGCGTCTCTTCGCAATCTCCGCCGAAGGCGAAGAGCTTGACGGGCGCGGCGTCGGCCGAAGGCTCGGGCGCGTCGAGCGCTTCGTGGAAGCGGCGCGCGCGTGCGAGCACGGCGTCTAAGTAGGCGTCGAGGTCTGCGAGCGTGCCGGTCTTCGTCGGAGACTCCTGACCGCGCGCGACGCCGCGCGCGTAAGCTTCGCGGAACGCGGGGTCGTTCGCGGCAGACCACCTGTAGCGTCGCCAGACTTCGGGGTCGTAGAGGTCAATCGTCGAGGGGCGCAGATTCTCGTCGAGGAAGCGCGCGTGCGAGCCGTGCGGAAGGAGCTGGAAGATGGAGGGCGCTGTCATCACGTCCTCGCGCGAGAGCTTGTTGAGAAGATGCACGCGCCGCCGCAAGCCTTCGGTGACGGAGTAGCCTTCGAGCAGGACTGCGAACGCCTCCATCGAGCCCTCGTTCGGCGTGCCGAACATGAAAATCTTGTCCACGAAGGAGGCGCCCGCCCAAGTGGGAAGCGGCGCGGAGCCTTCGGGCGCGAGGTCTCGGTCGCCGTACATCGCGGCGTAGCGCGCGACGAGTCCGCCCATCGAATGGGCCACGATGTTGAAGCGCAGGTCGGGCCGATTGAGCTTGAGCTTCAGAGCCTCTATGCGGCGGGCGAGCAGGCGCGCCGACTCGACGTTGTCGCGCCGCCAGTCGTACGCGAAGACATAGAAGGTGTCTCGGTCGCCGCCTTCGGGCGGGTTGTCCCAGTCGCCCTCGCGGTAGCCGCCGTAGTCCGTGAGCGCGCGCAGAAGGTAGTGGTAGACGTATACCTCGGGCGCGAGCCGGGCGAGCTTCGCCGTCTCGACTATGCGCGCGGCGACGAGTTCGTCGCGGTTGGCGTTTAGGTCGGGCGTGGTCGGGAGCGAGAGGCCGTCAACGTCCGAGCGGAAGGCCGAAGGCCAGACGACCTCGCCCGTCCTGCGATTGACGATGCGCGAGCCGAGTATGCCGGGGATGACTATGAGCGGACGCTTGCCCTTGCGCTCGCGCGCCGACTCGAATATGCGCGCGAGGTTCGGCGTCCGACGTGCGCCGCAGGCGGCACTCGTCAACGCTAACGCGACGAGGAGAGTGATGAGTGACGAGTGATAAGTGATAAGAAGTATGCGACGCGCGCGATGAGACGTTGTTCTTTTACTCATCACTTATCACTCGTCACTCGTCACTTGTTTTCGATTTATGAGGCTTGCGACGAAGCCCGCGCCGAAGCCGTTGTCTATGTTGACGACCGTGACGTTCGAGGAGCAGGAGTTGAGCATGCCGAGAAGCGCGGCCACGCCGCCGAACGACGCGCCGTAGCCGATGCTCGTCGGAACCGCTATGACGGGCGCGGCGACGAGCCCGCCGACGACCGAAGGCAGCGCGCCCTCCATCCCGGCCGCGACGATGACGACGCGCGCCGCGCGCAGCCGCTCGCGCTCGGCCATGATGCGGTGAATCCCCGCGACGCCCGCGTCCCAGACCCGCTCGACGCGGTTGCCCATCGCCTCGGCCGTCAGCGCGGCCTCTTCGGCGACGGGTATGTCGCTCGTCCCGGCGGTGACGATCATGATCGTCCCCGCGCCGCGCTCGGTTCGGTCGCGCACGACGCGAATCATGCGGGCCGAAGGGTGCCACTCGGCCTCTGTGCAGACGTTTCGGACTTCGCCGAAGGTCTCCTCGTCCGTGCGCGTGACTAACACGTTCGGCGCGCGGCGCGTGAGCGCCTCGACTATCTCGACGACCTGCGCGCGCGTCTTCCCCGCCCCGAAGACGACCTCGGGGAACCCTTGACGCTCGGCCCTCGCGTGGTCAACGCGCGCGTGGCCCAAGTCCTCGAAGTGAAGCGAGGAGATGCGCCTCGCCGCCTCCGACTCTTCGAGTTCGCCCCGCTTGAAGGCGCGGAGCAACGCCTCTATCTCTTTCAAGTCCATCTTTAAAAGCGGTCAGCACTCAGCACTCGGCACTCATCTTTCAGCTTTAAGTCTAGCATCCAACGCCGCGCAGCCCGAAACCAGCACGCTTGCGCGCGCGTCCGTGCCGCCCGTAAGATTACGTGCATCGCGCTTCCGGTTTAGCTGAGCGTTGAGCGCTGAAAGCTGACAGCTTCTAATGGAACTGACAGTCGCAGTCACGGGAGCCTCGGGCTCAATCTACGCGCACCGCACGCTCCTGCACATGGCGGCGAGCGGCGCGGTCGAGCGCGTGAATCTAATCATGTCGGGCTCGGCGCTCGTCGTCGCGCGCGTCGAGATGGGCGCGAAGATAGAGCCGGGCGATGCGCGAGCGGTCAACGAGTGGGTCGGCCTTCCGTCGGACTCGAAGCTCATACAGTTTCAGCGACTCGACAACATGGCGGCGAAGCCCTCTTCGGGCTCGCACCCGCAGGCGGGCATGGTGATCGTGCCCTGCTCGATGGGTACGCTCGGCGCGATAGCCTCGGGCGCGGGCACGAACCTCATACACCGCGCGGCCGACGTGACTCTGAAGGAGGGGCGCAGGCTCGTCATCGTCGCGCGAGAGACGCCCCTGAACGCGATACACATCGAGAACATGCTCAGGCTCTCGCGCGCGGGCGCACGCATAATGCCCGCGAGCCCCGGCTTCTACCATAGGCCGCAGACCATCGAGCAGCTCGTCGACCATTTCGTCTTCCGCGTGCTCGACCACTTCGACATCCCGCACCCGACGGGCACGCGCTGGAAAGGAGAAGGATGAAGGCGGAAGGATGAAGGATGAAAGGAAGGCTTAACTGCTCTTACTTCATCCTTCATCCTTCCGCCTTCATCCTTTCAAAGTTATGGATTGGCAAAGAGATGGGTACACGATAAGCACGGAGCGGGCGAGGCTCGACTTTGAGGTCATACACCGCTTCATAAGCGAGGAGAGCTACTGGGGGAAGGGGCGGCCCATTGAGGTCGTGCGCCGCTCGGTCGAGAACTCTCTGCCGTTCGGCATCTACCGTGGGCAAGAGTTGGTCGGCTTCGCGCGAGTCGTGACGGACTACGCGACCTTCGCGTGGCTCGCGGACGTGTTCGTCCTCGAAGAGCATCGCGGGCGCGGGCTCTCGAAGTGGTTGATGGAGGTCATACTCTCGCACCCGGAGCTTCAAGGCTTCCGGCGCTGGGTCTTGGCGACGAAGGACGCGCACGAACTCTACCGGCGCTTCGGCTTCATAGACCTGCACAAGCCCGAGCGCTGGATGGAGCGGCCCGACCCGAACATGAAAGAGTCGCCCGACTACTGGAACCCGCGCTGAAACGTTTTTGCGGAAAGCCACACGCCGCGCGCGCGTTTGGCATTTTGCGGACGCGGTTTAATTAACGCTTGAAACGCACGCGCGCATGAGCGGTAAAGTCCCTGAAGTTTTCGCCCCGAATTTCAAATCCGACCGGCCCGCGCCTTGCCTACCTTTAACAACGAGATGACGACCGCCGCGACGAACATTCGCACGACGCTCGAAATGATAAAGATCGAGCACACGCTCTTCGCGCTGCCCTTCGCCTTCTTAGGGGCCGTGCTCGCGGCTCGCGGCTTCAACGCCACGGGGCTGCCGACCGCGTGGCAGGCGCTCTGGATAACTCTCGCGATGGTCGGCGCGCGCTCGGCCGCGATGGCCTTCAACCGTATAACCGACCGCGAATACGACGCGGCGAACCCGCGCACCGCGACGCGCGCGATACCCGCGGGCCGACTCTCGGTCTCCTTCGTGTGGACGTTTACGCTCGCGTCGGCGGCGCTCTTCTTCGTCTCGGCGGCGATGCTCAATCGCCTCGCGCTCCTCCTCTCGCCCGTCGCGCTCGCGTCCGTCCTGCTCTATTCATACACGAAGCGTTTCACGTCGCTCTCGCACGTCGTTCTGGGCTGGTGCCTGTGCATCGCGCCGACGGGCGCGTGGGTCGCGGTGCGCGGCTCGATTGACTCGGCCGTGCCGCTTCTGCTCTCGCTCGTCGTGCTTCTGTGGACTGCCGGATTCGACGTGCTCTACGCGTGTCAGGACTACGACTTCGACCGTCGCGCGGGCCTGCGCTCTGTACCCGCGCGCGTCGGTATAGCGCGCGCCCTGTGGGTCTCTCGCGCGCTGCACGCGGGGGCGTTCGCCGCGCTCGTTGGGTTATACTTTCTGACGCACTTGGGCGTGCTTGCGCTCGCGGGCGTCGTCGCGACGGGGGCGCTTCTGGTCTACCAGCACTCGCTCGTGCGCTCAGACGATCTGGGCCGCCTGAACGCGGCGTTCTTCACCACGAACGCCTTCGTCAGCGTCATACTGCTCGCGACCTTCGGCGGCGCGGCTTTCATAACAAGGCTTTGAGACTATGGAATTTTCACACGACAATACACTCAACGAACTCGCATATAAGATTGAGGCGGGCGAGCGGCTGAGCTTCGAGGACGGGATGGCGCTCTTCTCTACGGACGACGTGCCCGCGCTCGGGCGGCTGGCCGACACAGTGCGACGACGCCTGCACGGGCGCACGACCTACTACAACGTCAACCGCCACTTCAACCCGACGAACATCTGCTACGCCGACTGCAAGTTCTGCGGCTTCTTCCGCACGCCGCGCGAAGCGGACGCATACACGCACAACATCGAGGACTCGCTCCGCATCGCGGGCGAGGCCGTCAAAGAGGGCGCGACGGAGCTGCACATCGTCGGCGGGCTGAACACCAAACTGCCCTTCAAATACTTCACAGACCTCCTGTCGTCGCTCAAGGCCAACTACCCGCAGCTACACCTGAAGGCTTGGACGATGGTCGAGCTAGACCACTTCGCGCGCTTCTACAAGATGAGCGACGAGGATGTGATTGAGAGTCTGAAGGCGGCGGGGATGGACTCGTGCCCCGGCGGCGGCGCGGAGATTTTTCGCGAGCCGACGCGCTCGATTGTTTGCGCGCACAAGACCGACGCGCAGCGCTGGTTAGACCTCTCGGGCAAGGTTCACGCCGCCGGACTCAAGACCAACGCGACGATGCTCTACGGCCACATCGAATCCATAGAAGACCGCGTTGACCACTTCGTTCGCCTTCGCGAGCAGCAGGACAAGTCGGGCGGCTTCCAGTGCTTCATACCCTTGGCCTTCTACCCGCCCGGCTCGCAGCTCGCGCACCTCCCCGGCCCGACGGGCGTTGACTCTCTGAAGACGATGGCTGTCTCGCGTCTGATGCTCGACAACTTCCCGCACATAAAGTCCTACTGGGTCATGCTCGGCAAGCGTCTCGCGCAGGTCGCGCTCCACTACGGCGCGAACGACCTCGACGGAACCATCACCGAAGGCGGCGAACTGACCGAGAGCTACTCGGTCGAATCCGGCGGCGAGGTCAAGATGTCTAAGCAGGAGATCGTCGCGCTCATCGAAGACGCGGGGCTCGAAGCAGTCGAGCGCGACACGTTATACAACCCCGTCGAGCGCGAAACGGCCGCCGCATGAGAGTGACGACTTCGACTTTGAACAGGAAGTTAGTTGCGCTCGCCCTGTGCGCCTGCGCCGCGGCGACTTCGGCCGTCGCGGGCGGGCTCGTGCAGGCCCGAAAGTCACGCCCCGCGCCGCGGTTCGAGGACTATCCCGTGCGCGAAGTTTACAAGGGGCCGGTCGCGCCCGTGCGTCTCGACAGCAGGGAGGCGCGAATGTTTCGGACTCGTCTACGCGAAGACTCGCGCGCGGGGCCGAACTTCGCGGGCCGTTACACAGTGGTCGTCTGGGGCTGCGGCACGGGCTGCGCGCAGATGGGCGTCGTTGATGCGCGCAACGGTAGAGTCTACTTTCCGCCCGTCGAGTACATGGACATCCCCGACATGGAGGACGCGGAGGTGCGCTCGCGCGTCTTCCGGCTCGACAGCCGCCTGCTCGTCATCACAAAGAGTCTCTATGATGGTCAAGGGACTTACATGGCCTACTACTACCTTTTCGACGGCGGCCGTTTCCGGCTCCTGCGCAAGGCGGAGGAGCGCATGCCGCCGCCGCCCGACGAGGCGGAGAACTGAACGCGTTTGTGGTAACCTTCAAGGCACCCGCCAAACAACCCTCTAAGGAGAAAAGGCGAGATGACCAACGAAGAGATTCAGAAGGTGATGGAGTTCATCATCAAACAGCAGGAGAGCTTTGCCGAGGCCATGACGCAGTCGGAGGCTCGCATCAGCACACTTGAGAGGGCGGCTGTTAACCTCTACAACACCATCACGCAAATCGGCAAGGCGCAGGAACTCCTGACCGTGAAGATGGCCGAGTTGGCCGAGGCGCAGGCGCATACCGAGCAGCGGCTGAACGCGGTGATAGACATGATCGAGCGCGGGCAGGGCGGGCGTTCGCAACAGTGACCGGGCCGCCGTCGTTTCTGGGTTAACCTCAAAATGAGTACAGCAATAGAGACACGCACCATCACCGTCGCGCACTCGCCCGACTCGGACGACGCCTTCATGTTCTACGGGCTCGCGACGAACAAGATAGAGACGGGCGATATGCGCTTCGAGCACGTGCTCGAAGACATACAGACCTTGAACGAGAAGGCCACGCGCGGCGTCTACGACGTGACGGCGATAAGCTTCCATGCCTACGCATACGTCAACGACAAGTACGCGCTGCTTCCGCACGGAGCAAGCATAGGCGAAGGCTACGGCCCCATCTTAGTCGCGCCCGAGCCGCGCGCGGTCGAAGAGATACCGAGGCTGAAAGTCGCCGTGCCGGGCACGATGACGAGCGCCTTCCTCGCCCTTCGCATACTCTCGCCCGAGTTCGAGTACGTCGTCGTCCCCTTCGACCGAATCATCGACGCCGTCAACTCCGGCGCGGCCGACGCGGGACTGCTCATACACGAGGGCCAACTCTTCTATCAGAAGATGGGCCTGCACAAGGTCGTAGACCTCGGCGAGTGGTGGAAGGATTGGACGGGGCTCCCACTGCCGATGGGCGGCAACGCAGTGCGCAGAGACCTCGGCGCGGAGACGATCAAGCGCGTCTCCGAATACCTGCACGAGTCGATCAGGTACTCGCTCGACAACCGCCGCGACGCGCTCGCCTACGCGATGCAGTTCGCGCGCGACATGGATACGGAACTCGCAGACCGCTTCGTCGGGATGTGGGTCAACCAGCTCACGCTCGACTACACGGAGCGCGGACGCATCGCAGTCCAGAGGCTCCTCGACGAGGGCGCGGCGCGCGGCGTCATCCCGCACAGAGTCGTCGCCGACTTCGTCGGCTAGTTCAAAGTTACAAGTTGCAAGTTAAAAGTTAAGAACTACGCGCCTTCAACTTTGAACTTTGAACTTGCAACTTGTAACTTTTAGCCCGCATCGAAAGGGTTGCTCGGCGGGCGGTTTGTCTCATGGGGCTTGAGTCCCGCGTCGCCCGAAACCCTCCAATTCACGGAAGATTCTTTATGAAGAGAGTGCTTTTGTCAGTGCTCGCGTCGGCCCTTTTGGCCGCGTCCGCGTCGGCGCAGACGGGCGGCGGGACGGCGGCGACGCCGGTCATCAACCGCTCGGGCGCACCCGAGGACACCGCGCGCATCATACGCGCCTTCACGCAGAGGGAGTCGGAGTTCCGAAAGGCCCTGAACGAGTACGGCTTCACGCGCGACGCGGTCATACAGACGCTCGCGTGGGGCGGGCAGATTTCGGGCGAGTACCACCGCACCTCGCGCTTCGTCTTCGACGACAGCGGCAACCGCTTCGAGAAGATTCTCTTCTTCCCCATCCCGACCGTCAAAGCCATCAGCATTACGCCCGAGGACATCGAAGACCTCGGCGGCGTGCAGGCGTTCTCGCTCGAAGCGTCGAAGATAAACGAGTACGACTTCGCATACGTCGGCAAGGAGAAGATTGACGAGTTGGAGTTGTACGTCTTCGACGTGACGCCGAAGCTTCTCTCCGACCAGAAGCGCCTCGCCGCCATGAAGAAGTCGAAGTCCACCGAGCGCTACTTTCAGGGGCGCATCTGGGTTGACGACCAGGACTACCAGATCGTTAAGGCGCGCGGCAAGGGCGTGCCCGAATTCGACCAGCGCTTCCCCACCTTCGAGACCTACCGCGAGCAGGTAGACGGCAAGTACTGGTTCCCTACCTACTCGTACGCCGACGACGAGTTGACCTTCAAGGAGGGCAACTCAGTCCACGTACGCATGCGAATCAAGTACAAGGACTTCCAGCGCCTCAAGGGCAGGCTCACGGTCATCGAAGACACGGAGCCCGGCGAAGTCAAAGAGGACGACAAGAAGCCCCTCCCCGTCCCGCCCATCCCCAAGCCGAAGCCCTGACGACTTCGACGGCACACGACAAGAGGCGGCGTGAACTCTTCAAGGTTCACGCCGCCTCTCTCTCTACTCACAACGCGCACCGCTCGGCCGCGCGCAACCTTTAAGACTTCGCGGAAAGCTCTCCGGCGACGAGGGCGCGCGTGCGCTCGGCGAGCGCCTTAACGTCTTCGTCCGCGTTGAGCCCTTCGGTCTCTATCGGCGGAAGCAGAACCATCTCGATAATGCCGGGGCGCGCGGTGCCGGTGCCCTTTCCCATCAGCCCGTCCGTGTGCTTGATTGCGACGGGCACTACGGGGACGCCCGCCTCGACGGCCATGTAGAAGCCGCCCTTCTTAAAGGGCAGGAGCTGTCCGGGCAGAGCGCGCGTGCCTTCGGCGAAGACTCCGAACGAGCGCCCCGAGCGTATGCGGTCGGTCGCGGCCTTCGTCGTCTGGAAGGCGCGCTCGCGGTTCGAGCGGTCAATCGCCATGATGTTGACGAAGCCCATGCCGTAACCCATTATCGGCACCTTCAGAAGCTCCTTCTTCGCAAGCAGCCCGATGCGCCGGTCGAGGTGGCAGAAGAGCGTCGCCGTGTCGAGGAACGAGCGGTGGTTCGCGATGAAGACGTAAGACCGGCTCTTGTCCAGATGTTCCAGCCCGCGCACGCGCACGCGCGCCCCGCTCAGGCGCAGCCACATGCTCCCGCCGAAGAGCGCCCAGGGGTAGAGCCGCTCCCGTCTGCCGAGCAGGAGCGAAAGCCCTATCGCGGGCGGGCCGAGTATGAGCAGAAGCATCGCGGCCACAAAGAGAGACCACCAGTACCAGAGCCTCCCGCCGAGCGTCGCGCGTGTGCTAGACTCGAAGCTCGCGCCCGTCCCGCTCTGGTCTCGGCCTTCAATCTCTCTGGGAAGACTCTCTGGATGCATCAGACTGCGTTCCTTCGTCGCTCGACTTCTCTGCTCACCGCGTTGCTCGTCCTGTGCTGCCTGCTCTCCTCGGACGCCGCCGCGCAACAGAGACGCACGCGCACGCGTCCCGCGCGCACGCCCGCACGTGTCAACAACTCCGACGGCGACGCCGCGCTCGCGCGCATCCCTTCGCCGCGCGACGTGCTCGGCTTCACGCCGGGCGACGACCGGACAATCGCCGACTGGACTCAGATCACGGACTACTTCAAGCGCCTCGACCGCGCGAGCGAACGCGTGCGCGTGCAGGAGCTAGGCAGTTCGACCCTCGGCCGCACGCTCTTCGCCGCGTTCATAAGCTCGGCTGAGAATATACGCGAACTCGACAGATACCGCGACATCCAGCGGCGGCTCGCAGACCCGCGCCTTGTCGGCTCCGACGCGGAGCGCGACCGGCTCGTCAGCGAAGGCAGAGCCGTCGTCGCCGTCTCATGCTCGATTCACTCGACCGAGATAGTCGCCTCGCAGATGTCCATGCAGCTCGCCTACGACCTCGCCTCGGCGCGCGACGAGGAGACGCGTGAGATGCTGGACAGCACCATCCTCATCCTCATCCCTTCGCCCAACCCCGACGGCGTTGACATCGTCTCGGACTGGTACCGCCGCTCGCTCGGGCACCCGTGGGAGGGCGCGGAGCCGCCCGAGATTTACCATGCCTACGCGGGGCACGACGACAACCGCGACTGGTTCATGCTCAACCTCTCGGAGACGCGCGCCTTCACGCGCCTGCTCTGGCGCGAGTGGTTCCCCGAGATAGTCTACGACGTTCACCAGCAGGGGCAGACCTCCTCGCGCTTCTTCGTCCCGCCCTTCTACGACCCGCCGAACCCGCACATCGCGCCGCTCCTTCTGCGAGAGGTCGGGCTCATCGGCCACAAGATTGCGGCCGACGCGGAGGCCGCCGGTTTCAAAGGCGTCATCACGAACGCGCTCTACGATACATGGTGGCACGGAGGCTTTCGCACCGCGCCCTACTTCCACAACTCAATCGGCATACTCACGGAGGCCGCGAGCGCGCGCATTATGACGCCCGCGCGCGTCACGCCCGAACAGCTCCGAAGGTCGACGACGCGCGGCATGCCGTCGGCACTTCCAGACGCGCCGACGACGAACTTTCCTTCGCCGTGGCCCGGCGGCGAGTGGCGTCCGCGCGACATAATGGGGCTCGAACTCACGGCCGCGCGCTCGGTGCTTTCGATGGCCGCCAAGTACCGCGAACGTTACCTTCGCAACTTCTACGACCTCGGCGCGCGCGCGCTCGACTGGCCGCCCAAAGACCGCGACGAAGTGCTCGCGTACATAATCCCCGCGGGTCAGGGTAGCGATGAGAACGTCGCGAAGCTCGTCACGCTCCTCGTCGAGCAGGGCGTCGAAGTGCAGAGGATGGACGGCGAGCTTCATCTGACGCTCGCGGCTGCTCACGACTCGATCTACAACGACATGCGCGACGCACCGCCCGAGTGGCCTTCGGGCAGCTTCCTCGTCTTCCTACGTCAACCCTACCGCGCGAACGTGCAGGCGCTCTTCGAGCGTCAGATTTACCCCGACCGAATGGCGGGCGGCGCGCCCGAGCGCCCCTACGACGTTGCGGGCTGGACGCTGCCGATGCAGATGGGCGTCGAGGCTTACCCCGTCCACAGCATACGCGAGTCGGAACGCGAGCGACGGCTGACTCCGGTCACTGACCTCGGCCTCATGCGCAAAGACCTCGGCCTAATCTCGGGCGCGACGAAGATGGAGTGGGGAGACCGCTCGCGCGCCGTCGCTAGAGTCAGGGACGTGTCGCCGATACGGAACCCGGTCAAGGCGGGCGTGCGCCTCGCCCTCTACAAGAGTTGGACTGCCTCGATGGACGAGGGCTGGACGCGCTGGCTCTTCGACAACTTCAACGTGCCCTACACTTCTCTGCGCGACGCGGACGTGCGCGCCGGAAACCTTCGCGCTCGCTTCGACGTGATAGTGCTGCCCTCGATGCGCATGCGCGAGATAGTCGAGGGGCGCGCGAAGGAGACCGCGCCGCCGGAGATGACGGGCGGCATCACCGAAGGCGGCGCGGAGAACCTTCGCCGCTTCGTCGAAGAGGGCGGCACGCTCGTAGCCTGGGACGACTCGACGGAGTTCGCAATCAAGCGCCTGAAACTCCCCGTGCGGAACGTGCTCGAAGGCTTGAAGAGTTCCGACTTCTACTGCCCCGGCTCGATTCTGCGCGTCGAGGTTGATACGTCGGACGCGCTCGCGCGAGGCTTCGCGGCGCGCACCGACGCATACTTCATAAACGGCGCGGCGTTCGAGGTGACGGACGCGACGCGCGCCCGCGTCGTCGCGCGCTACGCCGGGTCGAAGGACGAACTCCTGCGCTCGGGCTGGCTCCTCGGCGCGCAATACATCGCGGGCCGCGCCGCCTTGGTCGAAGCGACGCTCGGCCGCGGCCGCGTCATACTCTTCGGCTTCCGCCCGCAGCACAGAGGCCAGACGTGGGGCACCTTCCCCTTCGTCTTCAACGCCCTCTCGCTCGGCGCGCAGTGAGGCGAAAGGATGAAGTAAAAGCTGCCGAAAATTGACCCGACGCCCGACAGCGCCGCATTCATCCTTCATCCTTCCGCCTTCATCCTTAAACTTTCGGGCATCCATCGCGCGCCGCCTGAAATCAAAGATGTCGGACTCGCCGTGTGTTAGACTGGCCCCGGCCCGGAGAAGAAAGCCATGAAGAAGTCAATCCTGCTCGCCCTACTGCTGGCGCTCGTCTTTGTTGCTCCCGCGGCTCTCCAAGCGCAGACGCGCCCGCGCCGCACGGCCGGGAACGAGCCCGCGCAGACTCAGACGCAGTCGCCGCAGCAGCCTTCGAGGGCTCCGACGCCGCTCCCGCGCGCGTCCGCCCCGACCGCGAAGCGCGACGCCGAGAGGACGCAGGAACAGACGGCAGAGGAGGTCGGCGAGGACGAGGTCGTGCGCGTCAACGCGACGCTCGTCACGGTGCCCGTCTCCGTGCTCGACCGCGACGGCCGCTTCATACCGGGGCTGCGCAAGGATGACTTCCGCATCTTCGAGGACGGCACCGAGCAGCAGGTCGCATACTTCGCCACGACCGAAGAGCCCTTCACCGTCGCGCTCGTCATAGACACCTCCGGCTCGACACGCTTCAAGCTCGAAGACATACAGGACGCGGCCATAGCCTTCCTCGACCAGCTCAGGCCCGCCGACAAAGTCATCGTCGTCTCCTTCGACGACTCCGTGCGCGTGCTCTCCGAGGCGACGAGCGACCGGCGTCAGCTTCGCGACGCCATACGCCAAACGCACACGGGCGGCGGCACGCGACTCTATGACGCGGTTGACTTAGTCATACAGAAGCAGCTTGAGCGCGCCCGAGGCCGCAAGGCCATCGTCCTCTTCACGGACGGCGTTGACACGACGAGCCGCACCGCGAGCTTCCAGAGCACGGTCTCGGAGGCCGAAGAGCTTGACGCGCTCATCTACCCGATTCAGTACGACACGTACGAGGGCGGCGGAGGTGGTGGCGGCGGCGGGTCGTGGCCGGGCAGCCCCGGAGGCGTCGGGGTGTTGGGTAAGATCGCGGGGGTCATACTCGGCGGTGGCGGCGTCACGATAGGAAGTGGCGGCGGAGGCGCGGGGACTTCGCGCGGCGACTACCGCCGCGGCAGCGACTATCTTCACAGGCTCGCCGACGCGACGGGCGGCCGACTCAACAACGCCAACGACATTCGCTACCTCGAAGAGGCGTTCACGAACATCGCCGAAGAGTTGCGGCGACAGTACAGCCTCGGCTACTACCCCTCTCGACAGGCGCAGGCGTCCGAGCGCAGGCAGATACGCGTGCGCGTCAAGCGGCCCAACCTCGTCGTGCGCGCGCGCGACAGCTACATCTACAAGTCCTCGGCCAACGCGCCCGCCGACTCCGCCGCGCAGCAGCAGCCCGCTGCGCCGCAGTCCGCGCCCGTCCTACGCAAACACGACTTCGCGGGAGGCACGCGGGAGTAACAGAACCGCGAGCGGAAGCCTCGCGGGTAGTTCCAACACAGAAGAGAGACAGAGGCACGGCTAAGACTCAATTAGCCGTGCCTCTGTCTCTGCGGTGGTTAATTGCTGACAACTACCCGCGAGGCTTCCGCTCGCGGTTCTGTTTTAACCCTATCCTCCGATCACCGTGCCGTCGCGGACGATGCCGTTCTTCGGGACGATGATGATGCCGTCGCGTATGTGCCAGCTTCCGTCGGGCGCTATCTGGTCGGGGAGGTTTTTGTCGTTGACGAGCCGTACGCCCGCGCCTATGCGCGCGTTCTTGTCCACGATGGCGTTGCGTATGACCGCGCCCTCGCCGATGCCTATGCGCGGGATGCCTTTGCGCGCGTCTGCATCCATCTCCTCAATCCCCTGATAGTAGTCCGCGCCCATGACGTAGGTGTCTTCGATGTGGGCGCCGAAGTCTATGCGCGTGCGCACGCCGATGAGCGAGCGGTTGATGATGGCGCGCGAGATGATGCAGCCCTCGGCCACGATGGACTGGTTGATGTGGCAGTTGTTGACCTTCGACGGCGGCAGGTAGCGCGCGCGCGTGTAGATGGGCGCTTCGGTGTCGAAGAGGTTGAACTTAGGTATCGTCGCCGTCAATTCGAGGTTGGCACGGTGGAAGGCGTCTATGGTTCCGATGTCCTCCCAGTAGCCGTCGAACATGAACGCCTGCACGTTGCAGCACTTGATGGCCTCCGGGATTATCTGCTTCCCGAAGTCGTTCCACGACGAGTCGTTGTCGAGCAGCTTCGTCAGCCACTCGTACTTGAAGACGTAAATTCCCATTGAGGCGAGGAACGGCCGCCGCGCCGCCTCCTCGGGCGAAAGGCCGAAGGCCGTCGTGTCAACGCGCATGGCTTCGAGCGCCTCGCCCTTCGGCTTCTCGCTGAACTCAAGTATGCGCCCCGAAGCCTCCGCCTTCAGCAGCCCGAAGTCTTCTGCCTGCTCGCGCACGAACGGGATGACGGAGATGGTAACGTCGGCGTCGGTCTCGAAGTGGCGCGCGAGAAACTGCCGGTAGTCCATCCTGTACAGGTGGTCGCCCGAGAGTATGAGGAGCGTGTCTATTCCCCAGTCGGCGATGTGCGGCAAGACCTGCCGCACGGCGTCGGCCGTGCCCTGAAACCACTCGGGGCTCGTCGGCGTCTGCTCGGCCGCGAGTATCTCGACGAAGCCGTTTGAGAACTGCGAGAAGCGATAGGTCTGCGCGATGTGCTTGTTGAGCGACGCGGAGTTGTACTGCGTGAGCACGAAGATGCGCAGTATGTCCGAGTTGATGCAGTTCGAGATGGGGATGTCAACGAGCCTGTACTTGCCGCCTAAGGGCACGGCGGGCTTCGAGCGTTGATGCGTCAAAGGCGACAGGCGCGTGCCCGCGCCGCCGCCGAGTATAACCGCGAGAATGTTCGGCTTCTTCGGAGCCATCGCTCACACCTTCCCTATTCGTTTGGAAAACTGTTTGGCGTGAGGATAGTCTTAAAGCTTCCGCGTTTCAAGAAGAGGCTGTTTCATTTTTCTCGCGGGAAGGCCGGGGCGGGATGCTTAGCTCATAAACACGCACGTCGCAACCCCGCGTTCAGTAAGCGGCCGCGCTTGCGGTCGTCCTCTGCCCCGCCGCCTCCTGCGCTATCTTGACGCCGACCGACGCGCCTATACGGGTCGCGCCAGCCTCCAACATCGCGCGCGCGTCCTCGATGCCCTTGACGCCGCCCGCGGCCTTCACGCCCAGGTCAGGCCCGACCGTGCGGCGCATCAGCGCCACGTCGGCCACGGTCGCGCCCGACTTCGCAAACCCAGTCGAGGTCTTCACGAAGTCCGCGCCCGCGCGCTTCGCGGCGAGACACGCGCGCACCTTCTCCTCGTCGGTGAGCAGCGCCGTCTCGATGATGGTCTTGACGAGCACGCCCTCGCCGTGCGCGGCCTCCACGACCGCGCGTATGTCGTACTCGACCGTGCAGTCGTCGCCGCTCTTCAAGGCGCCGATGTTTATGACCATGTCTATCTCGCGCGCGCCGTCGAATATCGCGCGCCGGGTCTCGTAAGCCTTAACGTCGGCGAGCGTCGCGCCCAGGGGGAAGCCGACGACAGTGCAGACCGGCACGCCCGACCCGCGCAGCACGCACGCGGAGGTCTTCACCCACGAAGGGTTCACGCACACGCTCGCGAAGCGGTACTGCGCCGCCTCCTCACACAGCCGCGTGATGTCCGCCTCGGTCGCCTCCGGCTTCAAGAGTGTGTGGTCGACGAAGGCCGCCCAGTCGCGCGCCGTCGCCGCCTCGCCGAGCACGAGCCCGATGCGCGACGCTCCCGCGTCCACGACCCTCTGCATCCGCTCCGGGCAACGGTTGAAGCAGGCGCTCCCGCACCCGCACGCCCCGTCCTGCGCCTGCCCGTCCCCGTCGCTCAAACGCGCCACAATCGCGTCCGTTATCTGCTCGACGAGCCGCTCGTAGTCTCCGTTGTGTGAATAAGCCATGAGTCTAAATCCTTCTAAGCCTCGTCCGAGTCAGCATGAGCTTCCTCCACAGGAATCTCCTCCGCCGGGATGATGATTACCCTCCCGTCCTTCCAAGACGCAATCGGATTACCGGCGCGCTTGTGTGTCAGGAGGGCGTGCCTTACGGCCGCCTTCATCGCCCTGTCTACAGTCTCGCCCTCCGCGACCAACAGGCGTTTGTGATCATGCGTTGAACTCTTCATGCGGCGACTTTAGCTATCCCGCAGAAGGAACGGCGCGAGCGTCGTCTTCCCTGCTCCATTCGGCCCGGCGATAGCGATGACGAGGGAGTCTGACATCCTCTAACATTTGTACTGCCGCTCGACGGCTTCGATCTTGGCAACGCGGCGCTTGTGGCGGTCTTCGGTGATTTCGGTCGAGAGCCACGCGGTGACTATTTCGCGCATCTCCTGGGTGTTGATGGTGCCGCTGCCGAGCGTGAGGACGTTCGCGTCGTTGTGCTCGCGCGAGTTGACGGCGACCTTGACGGAGTAGCAGGCGGCGGCGCGCACGCCCGGCACCTTGTTGGCCGTCATAGCGGAGCCCACACCCGCGCCGTCTATGACGATGCCTAAGTCTGCCTCGCCTTCCGAGACCGCTCGCGCGACGGCGTGCGCGAAGTCGGGGTAGTCAACCGCGTCGGTCGAGTTCGTGCCGAAGTCGCGCACGCGGTGGCCCAACTCCGCGAGGAGTTTTTTCAGCTCCTCCTTCAAGGGATAGCCGCCGTGGTCTGCGCCGACGGCGACTATCTTCTCTGCCCGCGCGCCCCGGCGTGGGGCGCGTCGAACAAGCTCTATGCGGCGCTCGCGCACGATGTCGGCGGCGAGCGCCGTGAGGTGCGCTGATTCCGCGACGCGCAGGCGCGCGCCTTCCGGAAGCGAGCGCACGTCGTCCTCTGTGATGACGCTCTTTGAAGACTCGTCGTGCGTGTAGTCGCGCGCGGGCGTCTCCCCGGCCCGCGCCGACGGCGCAACGTCAATCACTCGCGCTCCTCGCGCGGGCGCGTCCACGCTCGACGCCGTCGGCGCGGGGCCGTCGGCGCGCGGGCCTTCGCTCCCATCGGCCTCTTCGGCTGGCGCGGCGTTCTTCAAGACCTCGCGCACGAGCGCGCGTACGCGGTCGCGTGTCGAATCTCCCTCTGGCATAAGTGAGCTTTCAGCACTCAGCTTTCAGCGTTCAGCTCTCTCTCTCCACGTCGAATGTTCTGAGTCGAGGGGCGTGCTCCCACAACCTCTTAAAGCTGAGAGCTAAGAGCTAACCGCTGAGCGCTTCCTCATTTGACCTCTAACGTGTTGCGCGCATAGTATGTCGCACCACGACGGCCGCGCGCAAACCTTTGCCGGGCGCGCGGCCGTCGCGAAGGTTCCGCAGTCAAACGCAAACCATAGGAGGCCGCCTTTGTCTTCTTCCGCAGCAGCCGCGTCGGAGTTCAGCAACACAAACCTTGAGCCGCTCTTTACGTCCGAGCAGATTCAGACGCGCGTCGCGGAGATGGGCGCGGAGATAGCGCGCGACTACGCGGGCCGGACGCCGCTCCTCATCGGCGTCCTCAAGGGCGCGTACATATTCTTGAGCGACCTCGCGCGCGCGATTGACATGCGCCTCGGCGTCGAGTTCATGGCGATTTCGAGCTACGGCTCGGGCACGCGCTCGTCGGGCGAGGTGAAGATAGTCAAAGACCTCGACGTGCCCGTTGACGGGCGCGACATACTCATCGTCGAGGACATCGTGGACACGGGCCTCACGCTCTCGTTCCTCATCGGAAGCCTGCACCAGCGCGGCGCGCGCAGCGTCAAACTCGCGGCGCTCCTGGATAAGTGGGAGCGGCGCGAGCGCGAGGTGAAGATAGACTACTGCGGCTTCCGGATTCCCGACGCCTTCGTCGTCGGCTACGGCCTCGACTACGCGGAGCGCTACCGAAACCTTCCATACATCGCCGTCATCAAAGACCCGAACGTCAAAGACTGACGCCCCGCGCTCGCCGCGAACAGCACGGACTCGAACAGATACGAAGGCCGCTCTCGGGCGGCCTTCACGCTTTTCGGCCGCGACGAAAATTTTTACTCCGCGGCCGCGTTACGTTTCTCCGAGGGAAAGACACACACAAGTGCAGGCACGAAACCGAAGTGAGGTTTCGTAATAATCCGGCCCCAAGGAGAGAAAGAGAATGCTAAGGAAAATCTGTTTCATGCTGGCGCTCGCGGCGCTGCTGACGGCGACGCTGTCGAAGAGCACCAACACGGCGAAAGCCTCACCCGACATGCAGACCATCACGCTCAACACGGGCTACGACCACCCGTCCCAACGCAAGTACAACCCCATCGGCCTCCTCGACGCCTTCTGGACGGTCGTACAAGACCCGTCGCCTTCGACGCAGGAGCCGCGCCCGGCGAACACCATCAATAAGCACGCCGCATGGAGCGCGGCGCAGGGCGAGTCGCAGTGGATAAGCTACTCGCAGAGCGGCTCGGCACCCGCGCCCGTGAAGGGGACGTACGTCTATCAGAAGTGCTTCTGTCTGACGAAGGCGCTGTGGGAGAACCCCGAGGCCATACGCCAGAGCAGCCTCGACGTTTCGGTGAGGGCCGACGACGCCTTCTACCTCGGCCTCAACACGACGCCCGACCCGAACGTTCCCGCGAGCTACCTTCTCGCGACGACCACGGGCGTCGGCGGCGGCTTCGACGGGAACCCCATGACGCTCTCCATCAAGGGCGAGAAGCTTCTGCGCCTTCTGAGACCCGGCTCGAACTGTCTGACCGTCAGGGTCGAAGACACCGGCCAAGTCATCACGGGCCTCAACCTCATGGGCAGCCTGACGACCACGGGCGTGGACGGCATCGCCAGCTCCGCCCCGCCCAACCCCGCCTCCCAATTCGCGGCCTGCTCGGCCTGTAGCAAGACCCGGCCCGACAGAGCCGTCGAAGTGAGGGACGCGGTCAAAAACACCGTCGACATCAGAGTGCCGGAAGAGTAGGCGCGCGTGTCCGCCCACGGAAGAGTTGAGACTCGCCCCGGCACGAAGGCCCGCGCCCCTCATCGGCGCGGGCCTTTATCAATTTTATATGCCTTTCCTATCGCGTTTGGGTTATGCTGTCGCACGTCTTCCCGAGCACTCTAACCGGGGCCGCACTCAAACGTCGGAAACAGAATGTGAGCAGAGAGGTAACGCAGGAGAAGTTCGCGGGCTTCCTCGCGTGGCTCGCCCCCGAGGCCGAAGGCGCGGGGGAGGAGTACGAGCGTCTGCGCTTCCGCCTCTGCACCTTCTTCTCGCAGCGCCGCTGCCGCTTCCCCGAAGAGCTTGCCGACGAGACCATCAACCGCGTCATCGAGAAAGTGTGCGAGGAGAGGATAGAGAACAAGCTCGCCTACTGCTACGGCGTCGCGAGGAACGTCTACCGCGAGTCTCTGAGGAAGGAGCGCGATCACCTCAACGTTGACGAGTTGAGCATCGCCGCCCAAGCCCCGGAAGAGCCCGACCTCTCGGCTGAGTGCCTCGACCGCTGCCTCGCCAACCTGCCGGACGAGAACCGCGATCTCATCATCAAATATTTCTCCGAGGTTAAGCTCGCGAAGATAGAGCTTCACCGATGCATCTCGGAGAGCTTCAAGGTGACGCAGACGGCACTGCGCATGCGCGTGATGCGCATCAAACAGAAGCTGAAGACTTGCGTGCGCGAGTGCATGTGCTCGGAAGGAGTCGTTACGTAACGCGCGACGACGACACACACAACGGGGTGGCGAGGGAGATGGGGGAATCCTTCAAGAGCGAAGGGGCTGTGCGCGAGTACCTTCTGGGCCGCGTCTCGGACGAGGCGACGCTCGAAGGGCTCGAAGAGCTTCTCTTCACGGACGAGGAGTTCTGCTCGCGCGTCGAGGTGACCGAAGACGAACTCGTCAACGACTACGTGCTCGGATATTTGAGCGAAGAGGATGCGGCCGACTTCAAGGCGACGCTCGCGGACAATCCCGACCGCCGCTTCAAACTCGAACTGACGCGTGCGCTGAGGGAGAAGGCTCTGGCCGAGCGCGCCGAGGGCGCGAAGGAGTCGCCCGCGGAGAAGGAGGCGAAGTGGCCCGCCGCCGCGTCGCCCTTCCTCGACTCGCTCAGGGCGTTCTTCCGAAGGCCCGCGTACGCGGTCGCGTTCGCCGTGCTGCTCGTCGCGCTGCTGGCCGCGTCGTTCTACCTCTTCAGGGGCGGGCGCGCCGACTCGCTCGCCGAGCTTCGAGCCATCTACGCGCGCGAGCGGCCGACCGAGACGCGCGTCTACGGGTTCGGCTACGCGCCTCTGACGCAGTTGCGAGGCGACACGGACGCGGGCGACAGGAGACGCCTGCGCCGCATCGAGAATGACCTCATGGAGGCCGCGGAGAAGAGCCCGACATCGGAGACACGCCACGCGCTCGGCGTCTTCTACCTGACGCAGCAGAAGTACGCGGACGCGATAAGGGAGCTTGAGGCCGCGTCGAAGGAGGACGAACGCGACGCGCGGATTCACAACGACCTCGGCGCGGCATACTTCGGGCTCGCGAAGTCAACGGCGCAGGAGAAGAGGCTCGAAGCAAGGGACCGCGCGCTCGAAGAGTTCACGCGCGCGACCGAGCTTGACGCCGACTCGCTCGAAGCACTCTTCAACAGGTCTTTGGCACTACAGGAGTTGGGGCTGCCGCGTCGTGCGAAGGAGTCTTGGACGCTCTACCTGCAAAAGGACTCTTCCTCGCCGTGGGCGGAGGAGGCGCGCAAAAACCTCGCGCGGCTCGACGAGGCGAGCGCGCGTCTCTTGACGGACGAGAAGGTTCTAAACGAGCGCGTGCTGCGCGACTTCCTCGGCGCATACCGCGTTCGCGATGGAGAGAGCGCCGAGAAGATTCACGACGCGACGAAGGGGCTCTTGAGGGGCGCGACCGTGCCGCTGCAACTCTCGCGTCGCTACCTCGCGGCGAAGCTCGGCGGCGACGAGGCGACGGCGAAAGAGAGTCTCGAAGCGCTTGCCTTCGTCGGCGACTTCGAGCGCGCGCGACACTCGGACTTTTTTTTTCTGAACTCGCGGACTTCTACGCGCACGCGGGCGCGGACAAGACCGAACGACTCCTGCGCGCCAAAGACCTCTTCGACGAAGGGCAGCGCCTCGTGCTCGACAGCGGGCCGCGTCCCGAGAAGAGCGACTACCTCAAGGCCGTCGCGAGCTTTGAGCGTAGCCGTGACCTCTTCAGACAGCTCGGCGACGCGCCCGAGGCTGGCATAGCCGAGATTTGGGCAGTCCAACTCCTGCCCGACGTGGGGAAGCTCGCAAAGAGCCGCGCGCGACTCTTTGCACTCATCGCCGACGCGGAGCGGAGCGGGTACAACGTCCTGCTGCCCGCCGCGTACTACTGGCTCGGCGATACCGACTACAGTCGCAGCAGCCTCTCTCAGACGAGCAGAAACTACAAGACGGCCCTGCGACTGGCCGAATCCGACGGCAACACCTTCGAGGTCGAGCACGCGCGCGAAGCGCTCACCTCTTACTACTCAGACCTCGGCGAACTCGAACCCGCCCTCTCTTACGCGAGCGAGATGCTGAACGTCGAATACACCTACTACAGAAACCCGCGTCAGGCTTGGCGCGACGAGGGAACGCTGGCCGACCTCGCGCTGAAGTTGAGCCTGCCCGCAACGTCTCTAGACTTCGCGTTGGAGCGGCTCGGGCTCGCCGGAGAGATTGCGCCCGACAAGAGTTTTACGAAGTGGAGCCTTCGCAACGTCGTCAACGCGTCGGAGGCGAGGGGTGATTACGAAGGCGCTCTCAGATACGCGGGCGAGTCTCTGAGGCTCGCGCTCGAAGAGGGCGACAAGCCCGAGAACACGCGCACGGCGGCCGCGCGCTCCCTCTCGCTCGCGGACTTGAAACGACGCGCGCGCGACTGCGCGGGCGCGCTCGACGACTACGACAGGGCGCTCGAACTCTACGGGCGGCTACCCGAGCTGTCCGTCAACTCCTACCAGATTCACAAGGGCAGGCTCCTCTGCTTCCGTCAACTCGGGCGACGCGCGGATTTCGCCTCGGAGATGGGCGCCGTCCTCAAGCTCTCCGAAGAGTACCGCGCGACGATACGCGAAGACAGCTCGCGACAGGCGTTCTTCGCGAACGAGCAGGACGTGTTCGACGCGGCCGCGGCCGACGCGCTTGAGTCGCATGACGCGCGCGCGGCCTTCGCCTTCGTCGAACAGTCTCGCGCACGCTCGCTCCTTGAGTTCGTCGAGTCAGACAGGTCAATCGCCAAAGTCGAGGCCGACTTCGCTTCGGTCGCGCGCCCGCTCACGCCCGTGGAGATACAGGCGGGGCTGCCCGAGCAGGTGCAGCTCGTGCAGTACGCCCTGCTGCCCGACAGGCTCGCCGTCTGGGTCGTCTCGCGCGAGCGTTTCGACTACGTCGAGCGGCCAATCGCGGCCACGGAGCTTGAGAAGAGGGTCGAAGAGTACCGCGCGTCAGTCCTCTCGAAGAGTTCGGGCGAGTCGGTCGCGCGCGCCGCGAGGGAGTTGTACGCGCTTCTGATTCCGCCGGGGCTCGTGGGCGGGCGGCAGCTATGCATCGTGCCCGACAAGAGCCTGCATCGCCTCCCGTTCGCGTCGCTCGTATCACCTTCGGGCAAGTACCTGCTCGAAGAGTTCGCGCTCTCCTACGCGCCGAGCGCTTCGGTGCTCGTGCTCGCGACCGCGAACGCGCGGCGTAAAGAGCGCGCCGCTGACGAGACAATCCTGAGCGTCGGCGACCCGGACTTCGACCGCGACGAGAACCCGAACCTCTCAAGCTTGCAGGCGGCCTCGGACGAGGCGAGGACGGTCGCGGGCCTCTACCCTAAATCGCTCGCGCTCTTCGGCGGCGACGCGACGAAGGAGGCGTTCCTGCGCGGCTTCACTGTCGCGTCGGTGATTCACTTCGCGGGCCACTTCATAGCCAACCGCCAATCGCCCGCCAACTCGAAACTGCTCTTCGCGGGCGGCGACCTGCGCTCCTCGGAACTCGGCGCTTACAAGCTCCCCTTCGCGAAGCTCGTCGTGCTCTCGGCGTGCGAGACGGGCGTCGAGCGCTACGACCGTAGCGAGGGTGCAATCGGCGTTGCGCGCACCTTCCTCGCGCTCGGCGCGCCCGTCGTCGTCGCGAGCCAGTGGAAGGTTGACTCCGAGCCGACGAAGGACTTGATGGTCTCTTTCCACCGAAACCGCAAAGGTCTCGGGCTCACTTCGGCCGAGAGCCTTCGGCGCGCGCAGCTAGAGATGCTCGGCCGAGTCGGAACGAAAGAGCCTTTCTACTGGGCCGCCTTCTCACTCTTCGGCGGCTACGCGAACTACTGAGATGCTGCGAACCTGCCCCAGATGCGGCGACTTCTATGCTGACGGCTCACTCCCCTTCTGCCTCGCCGACGGGACGCCGCTCGCCGAAGTTGACCCGCGCGGCGACAAGTGGGCCGAAGGCGCGCGCGTCGTCGAAGAGAAGGGGCGCGTGCTACGCAGACTTACGCGAAGGCTCCGGCTGCGTCGCGTCATGACGATGACGACGACCGTTCTGATAACTACGGCGGTCATCTTCGTCGTGGCCGTCAACACGTACGTCTACCTCACGCCGCGGCCGGACGCGCCCGTCGTCGCCGTCACCCCGACGCCCACGCCTACTCCTACTCCTACTCCTACCGCGACCCCGTCATGCACGGCGCGCGACAAGCAGCGCGTGAGTAACGACATCGTAGCGAGGCAGAAGGCCGAGTGGGAGAGGGCCATCGAGGGCGAGCGGGACGCAATCACAAGGGCGCACGTGCCGGACGGGGCCATAAGCCCGAGCGTCACACTGCTCAAGCCGACCTACGCCTTCAAGTTCTCGAAGACGTGCGCGCCGCTCAACGTCACGGCCACATACTCGTGGCGGGTCAAGTGGGCCGACAGTCCTCGAATGCCCGGAGGCGAGAAGACCGTGGACGGGACGAAGACCTTCGCATGCAGAAGAGACGGGGACGCTTGGCGCTGCGGCTGAAGCCTTCGGCCGACGGCGCGGCGTTACATTTCAAGGCGCTGTCCCACACTAAACCGAGAGCCTTCTTTCAAAATCAGAACAGGAGAAGAACAATGCCCCTCAGAGAGAGTTCCGCAACCGCGCTCATCAGGTTTACCGGCCTCGGCATCGTCTGCTTCAACAAGGAGAGGCGGCGCAGCGAGGTCGCCGTCATACGCGACGACAAGCACACGCTGAGCGTCCACGTTCAGAGGCCCGTCCTGCAAGACGGCGGCAACGACATCATCGTCTATCAGGACATCGCCACGTACCGCGAGCTTCCGAACGAGGGCGTGACGATTGAGATCGAGGCGGCGGGCGGCGAAGCAAACGTGGGCTACGAGATTTATCAGGGCGGCGACTTCGACCGCCTCGACTCGCCCGACCCGCACGATTTCCGCTGGATCGTTCACATGGACTCGCTGCACGGCGACACGCTTTTGCGCCCGACGGGCAGGCGCCCACACCCTCTGACGAAGCTCCACATCGCGGGCGGCCTCTTCTACACGCACAAGCTCGACACGAACCTCTTCTTCGAGAAGTTGGAGAAGGACTCGGGCGGGCACGTCGTGCGGCGCGAGGTCTTCGGCAACGTCGGCGAGACAATCGGCGTCAAGCTCGAAGGCGAAGAGGTCGTCTTCAAAATCGATGTCGGCGGGCGCGTAGAGACGCACACGCTCAAGCGCGTCGAGGGGCTGCCCTACCGCGTCGAGATAAAGAACATGGACTACAACGCGAACGCGGTCTACAGCGACATGGCGGACTACTACGGCTGCCTCGCGAGTCCCGACGGAAGCCAGTTCGACCTCGCCCCTTTGAAGGAAGAGGATGAAGACGAACAGAAGGCGGCTGGCGGCTCCGTCAACCAGAAGGAGTTCTGCCACCCCGTCGCCTCCGACGTGTCCTCGATAGACCTACTGTGAAGCGATGTTCCTCGCCGCACTCCAGGAACAGATACGCTACTCGCGTCCGGACGGCCACGGCGTCGTGGTCAAGTCTGTCACCTCCTACAAGGTGACGTGGACGGTCGCGGCGTTGGCGCTCGCGTGGGTGGTATGGCTTCTCGTCAGTGCGTATCTGCGTGCGCGACGCATGAGGCGTCGGCCGCGACGGAGGGATTACGGCCCGCTCAAGCGTGTCGTCAAACTCAAACGTGAGTTGAGCCAGAGCCTCCTTCGTCCGGGCTTCTCCGCGAACATACACGCCGTAGGCGTCGGCCTGCTCGGCGGCGACACGGGCGAGCACTGCATACAGGTCTTCGTCCTCGGAGCCGACGCGGAGATGTGGGAGGGCGCGGGCGCGGAGACTTTGCCGAACATCTACCGGGGCGTCCCCGTCGTGCTGATCGAGATGCCTGCGGCGGGCTTCCTCTCGGACTCGACGGCGGGCGAGCGCGCGCAGTGGGACACGCACCCCGGCGGCATACGCGAGCCGCGGGAGATAATCGTCGGCGGCTTGAGCGGCGCGAACACGAACCTCACGGGGCAGAGCGGAACCATCGGCTACTTCTGCACGCGCAGGAGCCTTCTGCCGCGTCGAAGGGAGGTTCACCTCCTGAGCAACTCGCACGTCTTCGCAGACCTGCGTAAGACCACGGTGGACGAAGGCGACATGATAATGCACCCGAGCCCCGGCGAGGCCGCCACGGGCCGCCCCATCGGCGCGCTCGTCAACTTCTCGGCGGTGAAGTTCGACGGCGGAACAGATGACCCGAACCACGTGGACGCGGCGCTCGCGAAGCTCTGGGAGCCGCAGAGTCACAGGCCACTGATTCCATTCGTGGGCGCGGTCAAGGGTCACGTCGCGAAGGGCGAGGTGGAGATCGGCGAGGCGGCGCGCAAGTTCGGGCGGACGACAGGCTACACAGAGGGGCGCGTCTTCTCAATCTACCTGGACATCTGGGTTCGCTACGACCGCACGGGCCGGTCGGCCTTCTTCGCGAACCAGATTCTCATCGAGCCGACCGCGCCACGGTTCACGGACTTCGTCTCCAAAGGCGACAGCGGCTCGCTCGTAGTTGACTCCGAGCAACACGCCCTCGGCCTCATCTTCGCGGGCACCTCCGACGCACAGCAGACGCGCGCGCCCTCCAGTAACCCCGAAGCCGACTCGCACGCCGCCGCTCCCCGCAGAGTCCGGGGCTACGGCGTCGCGAACCCAATCAGCGAAGTCCTCGACAGACTCAAGATCGAGTTGGTGCGTTGAAAAATTCTCGACGCGGAACGGCCCGCCTTCGTGTCTCCTGAACACGAAGGCGGGCCTTCCTTTCAAGTAATTCTCCGCCCTTCCTCGAAGGGCTCTTGCCGCTCAGGAAATCTCTCGCAAGAAGCTCTCGCCCGCGCCGAGGCGAAGGCCGAAGTTGTCCGCGACGGTCTGGCCTATGTCGGCGAGCGAGCCGCGGTCGCCGAGGTTTACGCCCGCTCGCGCGGTACGGCCGTAGACGAGCAGAGGCGCGTACTCGCGCGTGTGATCCGTGCCGCGATATGTGGGGTCGTTGCCGTGGTCCGCGGTGATGATGAGCAGGTCGTCTTCGCGCATCGCGGCCTCTATCTCGGGCAGTCGCGAGTCGAAGTGTTCGAGCGCGCGCGCGTAGCCTTCAACGTCGCGGCGGTGGCCGTAGAGCATGTCGAAGTCGACGAGGTTGGAGAAGACGAGGCCGCGCGTCTCCTCTTCGAGCGCGGCGATGGTCTCATCAATCGACTGGTCGTTGTTCTTGCCGGGAAGCTCCTTCGTCACGCCCGCCGCGTCGTAGATGGAGGAGATTTTTCCGACGGCCACAACGTCGAGCCCCGCGTTCGACAGGACGGGCAGTAGCATGTCGCGCGGCGGGGGCACCGCGTAGTCGTGCCGGTTCTCGGTGCGTTTGAAGGCACCGGGCTCGCCCAGAAACGGGCGCGCGATGACGCGGCCGACCTCGTGCTCGCCGCGAAGGATGTTTCGCGCGGACTCGCAAATCTCGTAGAGCCGCGCGACTGGCACGACCTCCTCGTGCGCGGCTATCTGGAAGACCGAGTCGGCCGAGGTATAGACGATGGGCTTGCCCGTACGCACGTGCTCCTCGCCAAGCTCCTTGATTATCTCCGTGCCCGAAGCTGGATAGTTGCCGAGTATGCCGGGCACGCCCGTCTCCATAACGAAGCGGTCAATCACGTCCGCGGGGAAGCCCTTAGGGTAGGTCGGGAAGGCTTTCTCCAAGATGATGCCCGCCATCTCCCAGTGGCCCGTCGTCGTGTCCTTG
>JBJMGR010000334.1:0-23499 GCA_045807805.1 Pyrinomonadaceae bacterium
GGAGTGGATGCGCTCGAAGGGGTTCGACTCCGCGCGCCTGCGCTGGCTGGTCGACTACGCGTGCCGCGACGACTACGGGCTGAGTTCGGAGCAGGCGAGCGCGTGGGCGGGGCTCTTCTACTTCGCCTCGCGCATGCGTCGGCCGGGCGCGGAGGCACAGTCGCTAATTACCTGGCCCGAGGGGAACGGCCGCCTCGTCCGTCATCTTTACGAGAAGGCACGCGCACGTGTGCGACTCGGCCTCGCCGTCGCGGACATACGCCCTTCAACGCTCTCGAAGGAGAGAGGCGTCGAGGTCGTCGCGGTCACGCGCGAAGGGCAGAGCGCGGTGGGATTGCGCGCGGGGCACGTCGTCTTCGCCGCGCCGCAGTTCCTTACGCGCTACCTCATCAAATCCTATCGTGAAGGGGCGTGTCCTTCGCACGTCTCGGAGTTCGAGTACGGCGCGTGGATGGTCGCGAACCTCTTCCTCGAAGACCGCCCGCGCACTGCTTACGGCTTCCCGCTCGCATGGGACAACGTCATCTACGAGAGCCCCTCGCTCGGCTACGTCGTCGCCACGCACCAGCGCGGCCTAGACCGCGGCCCGACCGTCTTCACCTACTACTATCCGCTGACGGACGCAGACCCGCGCGCCGCGCGGACGCGACTCCTCTCCGCCGGCCGCGACGAGTGGGCCGAAGTCGCGCTCGCAGACCTCTCTCGCGCTCACGCCGATGTGCGGACGCTCACGCGCCGCCTCGACGTGATGCGCTGGGGCCACGCGATGATACGCCCGCGCGTCGGCTTCCAATGGGGCGGCGCGCGCCTCCGCGCGCAACAGCCCTTCGGCCCGATACACTTCGCGCACACAGACCTCTCCGGCGTCCCACTCTTCGAGGAAGCCTTCGACCACGGCCTACGAGCCGCCGAAGAAGTCCTCGCCGCGCGCGGGATAAAGTTCGAGAGCGTGAGAGGCTAAGGTCAGACCCACCCGCTACTGTGGGCGGTTCCGACCTGAATGTTTAGCCCGTGCGTTCCGCGATGAGTTCGTAGAGCGCGTTCTTGAAGAAGAGTCTTTTAAGGCGGTCGCCCGCGTGGCGCGGGGGGCGTCGGCGTGCGAGAGAGCGCGCTTCCGTTTCGTCGTGCCGCTCTTCGAGGACTCGCAAGGGGAGGCCGCGGAAGAGAGAGCGCGCGCCTTCGAGCGTGAGGTGTACGGTGTGGTCCGCGAAGGGGCCTATCTCGTAGCGGAGGCCCGCGGCGTTCCATGCGGCGTGCAGTCGCGCGGCCGCGTTGTAGAAGGCGTGGTGGAAGTTGACCGTGAAGTAGAGAATGCCGCCGGGCGCGAGCACGCGCGCCGTCTCGCGCACAATCTCGGCGGGGTCTTCGGCATGATCCACGACGTTGTCGCAGAGCACGAAGTCGAAGGACGAGTCGGCGAAGGGGAGTCGCTCGCCAGCGGCGGCGATTGTCTGCGCGCGCCGCTGCCACGCGGGAAAGAGCGCGGCGTATTCGCACGCGAGAGGGTCGCAGCCTACGCCTCGCGTCGTCCCGAAGTAGAAGACGAGCCCGTGCGCGCCGCTCCCGACTTCGAGCACGCGCGCGTCGGCGGCGACCGTGCGAAACTCTTCGAGACGCGCGCGCACATGGACGGAGCGCGCGCGCATCGCCTCGACATACTCGCCTTCGCGCCCGACTGCACGCGCCGCCTTCGCCCGTTGATAAGCGAGCTGTCGTTCGAGCGCGCGTCGCGCGCGCTTGGCGTTAGCGTCGAGACTCACGCCGACTCTTTTGCACGCACGGGCACGCGCCTGTCAACCTTGAGCGTCGGCCGTGTCGCCCCTTTCGCGCCCACGGCGTTCGGGGCACGCGTGGCGCGTGCGCTCCTTCGTCTTGTACGCTCTTCGACTCGTGCGTTCAATTTATGACTTCCGACCGAGGGTCCGCGCGTTATAAACTCGCCGCCGTTCGCTCGAAGCTCTTATGTCCGCCGAGACCATCCACGCCGGAGCAGCAGTCAACGCCGAGACGCCGAAGCGCGCCGCGGTTGCGCGCGCGGAGTGGTGGCTGTTCGGGCCGCGCGCGGACGTGTGCGTCTTCGGCGGGAGCGCGCTCGTGTCGCTCCTCCTGCTCTGGGTCGGCGCGCGCGCGGGCGTGCTCGAAGGCGATTCGCCCGAGTGGGCTTGGGTTCCGGCCGTGCTGCTCGTGGACGTGGCTCACGTCTACGCGAGTATGTTCCGCGTCTACTTCGACGCGGAGGAGTTGAGGCGTCGCGCTGCGCTCTACCTGCTCGCGCCCGCGATTGCGTTCGCGCTTGGCGTCGCGCTCTATTCAGAGTCGGACGCGCTCTTCTGGCGCACGCTCGCATACCTCGCCGTCTTTCACTTCGTGCGGCAGCAGTACGGTTGGGTCGCGCTGTATCGGGCGCGCGCGGGCGAGCGCGGGCGCGCGGGCTGGTTCGTGGACGCGGCGGCCGTCTACATGGCGACGCTCTACCCGCTTGCCTACTGGCACGCGAATCTGCCTCGACGCTTCTGGTGGTTTCTGCCGGGCGACTTCGCCGTAGCGCCCGCGTGGGTCGAGAGAGTCGCGTTCGTCATCTACTGCGCGGCGCTCGGCGCGTACGCCGTTCGCTCGGCGCGCGCGTGGGCGTTGCGTGGGCGCGGCAATCCGGGGAAAGACCTTGTCGTGTTGACGACGGCCGTGTGCTGGTACGTCGGCATCGTCGCTTTCAACTCGGACTACGCGTTCACGGTGACGAACGTCGTCATACACGGCGTGCCCTACATGGCTCTCGTGTGGCTCTACGCGCGCAGTCGCGCGCCGCGTGCGGGGCGCGCTTACAGGACGCTCGCGCGATGGCCTCTGTTCTTGTTGTCGCTGTGGCTGATGGCTTACGTCGAGGAGTTGTTCTGGGACAGAGGGCTATGGCACGAGCGCGCGTGGCTGTTCGGTGCGGCGTGGGACTTGTCGTCATTGAAGGTCTTGCTCGTGCCTCTGCTCGCGCTGCCGCAGGCGACGCACTACATACTCGACGGCTTCGTGTGGCGTCGTCGCGGCAACCCGCGGCTTTCAATCTTCACGCGCGCTGATTCAACGCGCGAGTCTTTATAAGAGGTGACTTCCCCCATGCAGGAGATTCCGCAGGGCGCGGAGGCGACGAACACGCAGACGTTGCCTTCCGAGAAGGTTCGGCGTTTCCGCTGCCCCGGCTGCGGCGCGGACTTGCAGTTCGCGCCAGAGGGCGGCTGTCTGACCTGCCCGTACTGCGGGCGGCAGGAGCAGATAGCGCCCGCCGCCGCGTCGGTCGAGGAGCACTCTTACGAAGACTACCTGCATCTGCACGCAGACCGGATGGGCGCGCTCGCCGTGGGGGCGCTCGAAGTCGCGTGTCAGACCTGCGGGGCGACGGTCACGTTCACGCCGCCGTCTGTCGCGGGCGAGTGCGACTTCTGCGGAAGCCCCATCGTCGCACAGCCGCGCGACGCAGACCCCGTGGTCGCGCCCGAGGGCGTACTGCCGTTCAAAGTCACGCAGGTTCAGGCGACCGGCGCGATAGGGAACTGGCTCGGCTCGCTCTGGTTCGCGCCGAACGCTCTGAAGAGGATGGCGCAAGCCGAGGGCGTCGGCGGCGTCTACATTCCCTTCTGGACTTACGACGCCTACACGCGGAGCGATTACGTGGGCGAGCGCGGCGAGCACTACTACGAGACGGAGACCTACACGGAGACGGACGCGCAAGGGAACACGCAGACGAAGACGCGGCAGGTTCAGCGCACGCGTTGGTACAACGCCTCGGGCACGGTCGAGCGCTGGTTCGACGACATACTCGTCCCGGCGACGAAGTCCATAACGCCCGCGCGACTTGCCGCGCTGGAGCCTTGGGACTTGCAGGAGCTTACGGCGTACGACCCCGCGTACCTTTCGGGCTACAAGGCGCAGCGTTATCAGGTTGACCTCGCCGAAGGCTTCGAGCTTGCGAAGAGGACGGCCGAGCCCGTCATAGAGTCGGACGTGCGGCGCGACATAGGCGGAGACGAGCAGCGCGTGTCGCGCCTCTCGACCGCCTACTCCGCGATAACCTTCAAGCACCTTCTGCTGCCCGTCTACGTCGGCGCGTACCGCTTCAACGACCGTGTCTTCCAACTCGCCGTCAACGGCCGCACGGGCGAAGTGCAGGGCGAGCGCCCGTACAGCGTCTGGAAGATTCTCTTCTTCGTCCTCACGCTCGTCACGATAATCATCATAATCATCGCGGCGCTCAAGAGATAGTCAGAGAGCAGAGCCGTTCCGTCCGGAATAGAAGTGCGCGGCCTCTTCATGAAGGGGCCGCACATTGTCGGGCTGAACGCTGAGCGTCGTCGGTGCGGGCATGAGGCGTCCTTTCGGGTCGCGTCGGTCAGGGTCGAGACTGACTCGAAGAGAAAACAGAGCGGGCAAGTTCAACTTCCTTACGCCGCCAGATGAGTGTCTACAAAAAAACGGCCGCGTTGCAAGAGATATGCGGGTCGCGTGCGTCCCGCGCGGTCGGCGCGCGAGCGAGTCCGCGCGTTATTAGAATCCTTAATCAAACGGCCGAGACAATATCATATCCAAAAATTTAAGTTCCGCTTGCCCATCGCGGAAAAAAGTAGTATCACTAAAGGACCCTAGCAGTTCTTAAGTTTTGTGGTGCAGCCGTAAGGCTTTCGCGGAAGCGCGCTTTCCTCTGTCGGACGGAAGGCCGCCGTAGCACACGCGGGCCGTGCGGCCCGCGCACGACTCGCGGGCGCGGGGGCACGGTTCGGATGCGCCTCTCCCCGCGGCGCTTCTGGGAGCGGTGACGCGCCCGGTCGAAGGGGTTCGTAGTCCCTCCGGGCTAGTTCCAAGAGTCACAAGGCAGACCGAAAGAGCATGCAGATCTTCCACCACAGCACCAACACCATCGCCAAGGTGAGCATCTTCGGCGGCCTCTTCGTCGTCGCCGCCTCGCTCTGGGTGCTCGCCTCGATAAACCGTTCGTCCTACAACACGGGCCAGTACATCGAAGTCCAGCAGCCCGTACAGTTCTCACACAAGCACCACGTGGGCGACGACGGGATCGACTGCCGCTACTGCCACACGACGGTCGAGACCTCGAACACCGCTGGCATGCCGCCGACGAAGACCTGCATGAACTGCCACTCGCAGATTTGGGCCGAGAGCCCTTACCTCGAAATCGTCCGCGCCAGCTACCGCGACAACAAGCCCATCGAATGGACGCGCGTCCACGACCTTCCGGACTTCGTCTACTTCAACCACAGCATACACGTGAACAAGGGCGTCGGCTGCGCCTCCTGCCACGGCCGCATAGACCAGATGCCCGCCGTCTATCAGGCCGCGTCCTTGCAGATGGAGTGGTGCCTCGCCTGCCACCGCGCGCCCGAGCGCTACCTGCGCCCGAAGGACAGAATCACGGACATGGGCTACAACATCGAGGAAGACAAGAAGGAGGGCGTCGCGGCCGCGCCCTACAACGCCCTCGGCGAGAACATCGCGCCGAGCCGCGTCCAGCGCGGGCTCGACTTGAAGCGTACCTACCGCGTGCGCGCGGTGGCCCAGATCACGAGTTGTTCGACATGCCACAGATAAGCGTTTGGGATAAGTAGATGCACATCAAAGAGACCTTCCCCGAGCTGTACCAGATTCGCAAACGCCCCGTCTCGATAGAGTCGGCGCGCGCGCGCCTTCGCGACAAGCGCGGGCGCGAGTTCTGGCAGAGCCTCGAAGAGCTGGCCGAGACCGAAGGGTTTGAAGAGTTGCTTCACAGCGAGTTCCCGCGCCACGCCTCCGAGTGGGACGAGGGCACAGACCGACGCACGTTCCTGAAACTGATGGGCGCGTCGCTCGCGCTGGCGGGCGCGGCCGGGTGCTCATACCAGCCGCCCGAGACGATAGTGCCTTACGTCCGACAGCCCGAAGAGATGGTTCCGGGGAAGCCTCTCTTCTACGCGACGGCGATGCCGTTCGCGGGCGGCTCGACGCCTCTGCTCGTGCGCAGCAACATGGGGCGGCCGACGAAGGTAGAGGGCAACGACCTGCACCCCGCGAGTCAGGGCGCGGCGGACATCTACGCGCAGGCGTCCGTGCTCGGGCTCTACGACCCAGACCGCTCCGAGACGATTAAGAATCGCGGCGAAGTCAGAACCTACACGGGCTTCCTCGGCGAAATCTCGACGCTCCTGGTCGGCCAGCGCTCGAAGGGCGGCGCGGGCCTGCGCTTCCTGACCGAGACCGTCACGTCGCCGACGCTCGCCGCTCAACTCAAGGCCATAACCCGCGCGCTGCCGGGCGCGCGCTGGTATCAGTGGGAGCCCGCGGGCGGTAACAACCGCGCGCTCGGAACGCGTCAGGCCGTCGGCGACTTCGCGACGCCCATCTATAACTTCGTGGCGGCAGACCGCATTCTCTCGTTAGACTCGAACTTCCTCGAATGCGGCCCCGGCGCTCTGCGCTACGCGCGCGACTTCGCGAGCAGGCGTAGGCCCGAGGACGGTAAGACGGACGAAATCTCTCGCCTCTACTCCGTGGAGACGACGCCGACGAACACGGGCTTCTTCGCCGACAACCGCCTCGCCGTCAAGCCGAGCGAGTTCGAGTCGGTCGTGCGCGCAATCGCCGCGGGCGTTGGCGCGCCGGGGGGCGGCGCGAACGTGACGGGCGCGGCCGACGCCTTCGTGCGCGAAGTCGTCTCGGACTTGAACGCGCACAAGGGCGCGTCCGTCGTCATCGCGGGCGAAGAGCAGCCCGCCGCCTTGCACGCGCTGGCGCACGCGATGAACGCCGCGCTTCAGAACTTGGGTAAGACCGTCAACTACGTCGCACCCTTAGAGGAGCAGCCGACCGACCAGCTCAACGACCTGCGCACGCTCGTCAACGAGATTGACGCGGGCGCGGTCGAGATACTCGTCATCGTCGGCGGAAACCCCGTCTACACGACGCCCGTTGACCTCAAGCTCGACGAGGCGCGGATGAAGAAGGTAGGGACGGCCGTCCACCTCAGTCTTTATGAGGACGAGACCTCGGAGCTTTGCCACTGGCACATACCCGAGACGCACTACCTCGAAGCGTGGGGCGACACGCGCGCATACGACGGCACTGTCACCATCATGCAGCCGCTCATCATGCCGCTCTACAACGGCAAGAGCGCGTATGAACTGCTCGCGGCCTTCACGGACAACCCAGACCGACGCGGCTACGACATCATTCGCGACTACTGGCTCGGCGAAGGCAAGGGCCAACTGATGGCGGGCGCGAAGGCCGCTGGCTCACAAGGTCAGCAGGAGGGCGCGACGAACGACAACGCGACGAACGTCGGTGCCGGGGCTACGGGCGGCGCGTCGGGAAGCAACGGGGGTGCTTCGTCAGGTGCTTCGTCAGGCTCTACTTCAAGTGCGGCTTCGGGCGCGGGCTCTTCGACGAAGGCGACTGCGACGCCCGAGTTCGAGCGCGCGTGGCGCAGGGCGCTCAACGACGGCTTCATCGCGAACACCGCGCGCAAGCCCTTCGCGGGCGCGCCGGGCGGCGGCGCAAGCGCGGCCCCTTCGGGCGGCGCTCAGCCGAGCGCGAACGCGAGCGCGAACGCTGCCGCCGTAGCCGCCGCGACTCCGGCCGCGACGACTGCTCCCGCGCCTTCGGCCCCTGCGCCTTCGGGCGGCGGCGGGCAGTTCGAGATAGTCTTCCGCACAGACCCGTCCATCTACGACGGGCGCTTCGCGAACAACGGCTGGCTTCAGGAGTTGCCGAAGCCTCTGACGAAGCTGACCTGGGACAACGTCGCGATCATCAGCCCCGCCACCGCTGAGAAACTCGGCGTTGGCGACACGGCCGACGGCGCGACGGAGCCGGACGCGCGCCGCGTCAACCGGCTCACGATGAAGGGCGGAGAGATTTACAACGAGACGCTGAAGCTCACCTTCAAGGGGCGCACGCTCCCTGACCCGAACAACAGACATCACAAGGACGTTCACGTCCCCATCTTCATACTGCCGGGCCAGCCCGACGATGTTGTGACCGTCCACCTGGGTTACGGCCGCTGGCTCTCGGGCACGGTCGGCGGGAACGAGCGCGAAGGCTTCCGCGGCTTCAACGCGTACGACCTTCGCACGTCCGACGCGATGGGGGGCGGGCCGGGCCTCTCCGTCGAAGTCACGGCCGACAAGTACCAGCTCGCCTCGACTCAGATTCACTTCCGAATGGAGGGGCGCGACATAGTCCGCCACGGCACCTTCGCCGAGTGGGCTCACGACCCCGAACTCGCCCCCGCGCGCGAGCAGAAGAAGGAGCCGCCGCAGCCCGCGGGCCAGAACCGCGAGCCGGAAACGGGCGAGACGCTCTACCCGCCCTACGACTACTCGGAGCACGAGGAGGTGGGACTGCGCGGCTACAAGTGGGGGATGGCGATTGACACCTCTACCTGCGTCGGCTGCAACGCGTGCGTCGTCGCGTGTCAGGCCGAGAACAACATCCCTACGGTCGGCAAGGAGCAGGTCGCGCGCTCGCGCGAGATGCACTGGCTTCGCATCGACTCCTACTTCCGCGGCGCGGTCGAGAGCCCCGCGGGCGTCTACTTCATGCCCGTCCCGTGCATGCACTGCGAGAACGCGCCGTGCGAACCGGTCTGCCCCGTCCACGCGACCGTCCACAGCGCCGAGGGCCTAAACGACATGGTCTACAACCGCTGCGTCGGCACGCGCTACTGCTCGAACAACTGCCCCTACAAGGTGCGCCGCTTCAACTTCCTTCTCTTCCAGGACTGGAACACGCCTTCGTTGAAGATGATGCGAAACCCGGAGGTCTCGGTGCGCTCGCGCGGCGTGATGGAGAAGTGCACATACTGCATCCAGCGCATCGAGTACGCGAAGATCGAGTCGGAGAAGGAGGGCCGTCGCGTGCGCGACGGCGAGATAAAGACCGCGTGCCAGGCCACGTGCCCGACCGAGGCGATCGTCTTCGGAGATTTGAACGACCCGAAGAGTCAGGTCGCGCGGCTCCTCGCGCAGAAGCGCCGCTACGACCTGCTCGGAGACCTCAACACGAGGCCGCGCACGGGCTATCTCGCGTCGGTGCGCAACCCTAACGAGGCCCTCGCGGGCGGCAGGCAAGGGGAGGCTTAAGGAACTCTCATGGAGAGATACGACCCTTACGACGACGACTCGCGCGGCATACACACGACGCCCGTGGTCATAGAGCCCGGCCACACGTTCGGCTCCGTGACCGATAAGATAAGCTCGCTCGTCCTGCGCAAGCGCACGCCCGTCGCGTGGTGGCTCGGCATCGCCGTCACCTTCATGATGGTGAACATGCTGATGGGCACCATCACTTGGCTCGTCTATAAGGGCATAGGCATCTGGGGCAACAACCAGCCGGTCGGGTGGTCGTTCGACATCATCAACTTCGTCTGGTGGATAGGCATCGGCCACGCGGGCACGCTCATCTCCGCGATCCTGCTGCTGCTCCGACAGTCCTGGCGAACTTCGATCAACCGCTTCGCGGAGGCAATGACGCTCTTCGCCGTCGCCTGCGCGGGCCTCTATCCGCTGTTACACACCGGACGGCCCTGGCTCGCCTACTGGCTCTTCCCCTACCCGAACACGATGGGGATACAGCCGCAGTTCAGAAGCCCTCTGATGTGGGACGTGTTCGCCGTCTCGACCTACGCGACCGTCTCGGCGCTCTTCTGGTTCACGGGGCTCATCCCCGACCTGGCTACGCTCCGCGACCGCTCGCGCTCGCGCTTCGGGCGCGTCGTCTTCGGCATGGCCTCTCTGGGCTGGCGCGGGAGCGCGCGACACTGGGCGCGTTACGAGGCGGTCTACCTTCTGCTCGCGGGCATCTCGACGCCGCTCGTGCTCTCCGTCCATACCATCGTCAGCTTCGACTTCGCCATCGGCATCATACCGGGCTGGCACACGCCCATCTTCCCGCCCTACTTCGTCGCGGGCGCGATCTACGCGGGCTTCGCGATGGTTCTGACGCTGCTGATACCGCTCCGAAAACTCTACGGCCTCGAAGACTTCATCACGGAGCGCCACCTGCGAAACTCCGCGAAGGTGATGCTCGCGACGGGCCTGATCGTCGGCTACGGCTACATGATGGAGGCGTTCACGGCGTGGTACAGCGCGAACACTTACGAAGAGTTCATGGTGATGAACCGCTTCTTCGGGCCGTACGCCTTCTTCTACTGGTCTCTGTTGGTCTGCAACATCGTCGTGCCGCAGCTCATCTGGATTCGGCGCGTGCGCCACAGCCACCTGATGCTCTTCGTCATCGCGATGTTCGTCAACGTAGGCATGTGGCTGGAACGCTTCATCATCATCCCTGTGAGTCTGCACAGAGACTTCCTCCCCTCTTCGTGGGGCGCTTACGCGCCGACTCTTTTCGACTTCACGATGTTCTTCGGAACCATCGGACTCTTCTTCTTCCTGCTGCTGCTCTTCATACGCTTCCTGCCCGTCATCTCCATCTTCGAGGTGCGGACGATGGTTCCGGAGGCCCAGTTAAAGGAGGAGTCGTGAGATGAGGAAGAGCACTCGTCCGGCGACTTACGGGCTGATGGCCGAGTTCGATAACCCTTCGGACGCGGTAGCGGCCGCGCGCCACGTCTACGAGGAGGGCTACAGGCGCATCGACGCCTTCTCGCCCTACCCCATCGAAGAGTTGTCGGAGGCCATCGGCGTCCACCGCACGCCGATGTCTCTGATAGTGCTCATCGGCGGACTGCTCGGCGGCTCGCTCGGCTACCTTATGCAGTACTACATACTCGTCTGGGACTATCCCTTGAACGTCGGCGGCAAGCCCCTCCACAGTTGGCCCGCCTTCATCCCCATCACGTTCGAGTGCACTGTCTTGGGCGCGGCGCTCTTCGCCGTCTTCGGCATGCTCGCCTTAAACGGTCTGCCGGAGCCGTACCATCCCGTCTTCAACGCGCCGAACTTCGCGCTCGCCTCTCGCGACCGCTTCTTCGTGCTCGTCGAGAGCGCAGACCCGAAGTTCGACCGCGACCGGACGGCCGAGTTCCTCCGCAGCCTCGGGCCACGTGAGGTGACAGATGTCGAACACTGAGAAGGGCGGAAGGCGGAAGGCGGAAGGCGGAAGGCAGCCGTGGCGCGTCCCGCTCGCGCTGCGTTCCGCACTCGTCTCGCGCCGCATCGCCTACTGCCTACTGCTTACTGCCTTCTGCCTTCTGTCCGCGGGCTGCCGCATGGACATGCAGGATCAGCCCAAGTACAAGACCTACCGCGCGGGCGACGAGAAGTTCGGCATCAAGGGCGCGTCCGTGAGGCCGCTCGTCGAGGGGACTGTGCCGCGTCGCGCGTCGGGCGCTGACTACCGCGACCGCGACGACTATCTCTACACGGGACAGACCGCGGGTCAGACGGGCGCGACTTCGGGCGGCGCGGGCGCGGCGGGGGCGAACGTCTCGACGGGGATGTCCGTGAACACTCTCGCGGGCGCGAGCCAGAACGGGGGCGGCAACGCGGCGGGCGGTAACGCGGCGGGCGGAGTGCCGGGCGCGCGTGAGGCCGCCGCGACGGGCGGGCCTGACGTGTTCCCCTTCAACATCGAGCGCGCGGACATCGAGCGCGGGCGCGAACGCTTCCAGATCTACTGCGTGGTCTGCCACGGCTTCACGGGCGAGGCCGACGGCATGATAGTCCGCCGAGGCTTTCGCAAGCCGCCGTCCTACTATGAAGACCGCTTGCAGGAGGGCACGACGCCCGCCAGCCACTTCTTCGACGTGATTACGAACGGCTGGGGCGCGATGCCCGACTACGCCGCGCAGATAGCGCCCGAAGACCGCTGGAAGATAATCGCCTACATACGCGCGCTTCAGTTGAGCCGACGCATGAAGTTTGACGAACTCTCGCCCGAGGCGCGGCAGAAGGTTCTGGACAGCGCGCACAAGCCTCCGGGCGGACACGAGGGCGGCTCCAGGGAGCTTCAGTCGCCGCAGCCGGGCGGCACGTCGTCGCAGGTGGAGGGCAATCACTAGGATGGAAGCGACTGCTAACTACACTGTACCCTCCGTGGTCGAGCGCTACCGTGGACGCGCGCTGCTCGTCGGGCTCGTCTTCACGGTCTTGGGCATCGTGCTCGCGTACGCGCTCGGCTCGGCTGCCGGGTACGGCGGGCTCGTACACGTCTTCCGCTCGTACCTCGTCGGCTTCGTCTTCTGCACGGGGCTCTCGGTGGGAGGTCTCGCGTGGCTCGCGCTCGGCCACATGACGGGCGGCGCGTGGGCCATAACGAGTCGAAGGCTGTTCGAGGCCGCGACGCGCACGCTCCCGCTCTGCGCCCTGATGTTCCTGCCCATTATCGTCTCGCTCTTCATACACGAGCACGGGACGGGGGAGCAGGGCCACGCGCACTCGCTCTACGAGTGGAGCGACCCGTCGGTCGTCGCGGGCGACCCGGCGCTTGAGCATAAGACAAGGTACTACCTGAACTGGCCTTTCTTCATCGTCCGCGCGGTCATCTATTTCGCCGTCTGGTTCTTCTTCGCATGGAAGCTGAACCGCTGGTCTCGCGAGCAGGACGCGTCGGCCGACCCGCGCATACGTCGCAAGATGCAGGACATCTCCGGCCCCGTCATACTCCTCTTCGGACTGACGGTGACGTTCGCGGCCGTGGACTGGGGGATGTCTCTGGAGCCGCACTGGTTCTCGACTATCTACGGCCTCATCATCATGACGGGTTGGGGCCTTTCGGCGCTGGCCTTCATGATAATGGTCGCGTCGTTCCTCTCAAGGCACGAGCCGATGGCCGAGGCGTACAACTCCATCCACTTCCACGACTGGGGCAAGCTCCTGCTCGCCCTCGTGATGCTCTACGCCTACTTCGCCTTCTCGCAGTTCCTGATTATCTGGGCGGGGAATCTGCCCGAAGAGATTCCTTTCTACCTGCGGCGGCTTCGCGGCGGCTGGCAGGTGGCCGGGCTCATCGTAGTCCTGTTCCACTTCGCGCTGCCGTTCGCGCTGCTCTTGTCGCGGCCGCGCAAGCAGCGCGCGGTTAGTCTTCGGCGCGTGGCGGCGCTGATGCTCTTCATGCGCGTCTTCGACCTCGTCTTCTTCTTCGCGCCCTCGGTTCATCAGGGCGGCGAGGCCGACTTCGGCGTGCGCGACCTTCTGACGAGCTTCGTGCCGATGTTCGCGATGGCAATCGGCTTAGGCGGCATCTGGCTCTGGTACTACTTCGGCCAGCTCGCCGAACGGCCGCTCCTGCCGCTCGGCGCGCCCGACCTTGAGAAGGCGCTCGCCACGCCCGAGCACCACCACTGAGGAGGAAGCTTTCAGTTTTAGCCGAGTGCTGAGTGCTGAACGCTGATAGCTTAAAGATATGGCTCACGGTAGACGCAAGCGCGACAGCATACACGAGACGCCGGACGTGTCTTACATCACGAACCCGGACGTGGCGCACGAGGAGTCGGACGTTGCAGTCCGGCCGCTCCTATGGTTCGTCGGGGGCTTGACGGCCTTCACGATAATCGTCTGCGTCGCGATGTGGATAATGTTCCAGTACTTCTATAACCGGGAGGTGTCGCAGGAGCTTAAGGCTTCGCCGCTCGCGCGTCAGGGCGAGGAGCGACTGCCGCCCGAGCCGCGCCTGCAACTCGCGCCCGGCTTCGGCGTGACGACCGATGACGGCCAGCGCCACAACCTCTCATACGAGAACTATCCCGAGGGAGTGCCGCAGCCGCAGTCCGAGTACCTCGTCGTGCGCGGCGAGTGGATGCGAGAGCTTGACGACTACGGCTGGGCCGACGAGAAGGCGGGCACGGTTCGCCTCCCCGTGGAAGATGCCATCAGCCTCTACGCCGAGCAGCGCAAGTCGAAGCAGCAGGGGCAGACGCCGCCGCAGGGCACGCCGCAGCAGCAGCAGGGGCAGGGAGCAGCCACCGGCGCGCAGGCCGCCCCGAAGGAGCAGACGCCCTCCGACTCAAGCTCGGGCCAGCAGACGGAACAGAAGCACCAATAAGAGGGCGGAAGTAAAAAGGCGAAAGGCAAAAATTGAAGAGGAGTTTTAGAGCGTTGAGAGTCTTAAGTTTTACACGAAGCGGACGAATCGGGCGTGGAGAGCTTAGCGCCGTCTTCCGTCTTAACTTTTGCCTTCTGCCTTTTTACTTCTGCCTTCTCGCCGGAACGGCGAGCGCGCAGTACGCGCAGCCGCCCATGGGGCCGGTGCCGACGGGGAAGTCCGACGCCGTCCTGAAGCAGGTGGGCATCGACCAGCGGCTCAACAACCAGATTCCGCTCGACCTCGCGTTCCGCGACGAGTCGGGGCGGGAGGTGAGGCTCGGCGACTACTTCAAGAACGGTAAGCCCGTCGTGCTGACGCTCGTCTACTACGAGTGCCCGATGCTCTGCAATCAGGTCTTGAACGGCGTCGTCGGCACGCTCGAAGCCGTGACGTTCACGCCCGGCAAGGAGTTCGAGATAGTCACAGTCAGCTTCGACCCGCGCGAGGGGCCAGAGCTTGCGGCGAAGAAGAAGGAGACGTATCTGAAGCGCTACCGGCGCGAGGGCGCGGGCGCGGGCTGGCACTTTCTGACGGGCGACAAGGATTCGATTCAACGCCTCTCCGAGTCGGTCGGCTTCCGCTACGTCTGGGACGAGCAGTCGAACCAGTTCGCACACGCGTCGGCCATCATGGTCGCCACGCCGCAGGGGCGTCTGTCGCACTACTTCTACGGCATAGACTATTCGCCGAAGGACTTGCGCCTCGCGCTCGTCGAGTCGTCCGAAGGGCGCATAGGCTCGCCCGTGGACACGCTGATTCTCTACTGCTACCACTACGACCCGGCGACCGGAAGATTCGCTCCCGTCATGGCCGTGCTCAGGGCCGCGGGCGTGTTGACGGTCTTCGGGCTCGCGGCGCTTCTTTACTATCTGACCCGTCGCACGCGCCGCAAGGAAGAGGAGATTAACGTCGGCGTCTGAGAGAGAGGGGCGGCCCCGCGTGCGCGCATCGACGCGGGAGAGTGTGAGCCGCACATTCAACCGAACCCTTAACGCGTGGGGGAGGGGAGTCCTTTAGTGAGCTTGACTGGAGCAATGCTTTTAACGCAAGTGAACTTGCCGCAAGTGACGGTGCCGTTCGCGCCGGAGCAGGCCTCTACGTTTGCCCCGCACGTGGACGCCCTCTACGCGTACCTCGTCCTGATCACCATCTTCTTCTCGGTGCTCATCACGGCGCTCCTACTCTTCTTCGCCGTCAAGTACCGCAGGCGCAGCCACGACGAGCTGCCGCGCCCCATCGCGGGCTCGATGGTGCTTGAGCTTTCGTGGACGATAATTCCGCTCATGATATCCATGACGATCTTCGTCTGGGGCGCGTCCACCTTCTTCAAGACCTACCGCCCGCCGCAGCAGGCGATGGAGATATACGTCGTCGCGAAGCAGTGGATGTGGAAGTTCCAGCATCAGACGGGGCAGCGCGAGATAAACGAGCTGCACGTCCCCGTCGGCGCGCGCGTGAAGCTTACGATGACGACCGAGGACGTGATACACAGCTTCTACGTCCCCGCCTTCCGAATCAAGCAGGACGTTGTGCCCGGCCGCTACCAGCAAATCTGGTTCGAGGCCACCAAGCCCGGAAAGTACTATCTCTTCTGCGCTGAATACTGCGGCACGAACCACTCCGGGATGGGAGGCTACGTCTACGTCATGGAGCCAACGGTCTACCAGCAGTGGCTCGCGGGCGGGAGTGGCGCGGAGTCCGCCTCGGCGCAGGGCGCGAAGCTCTTTCAGGAGCGCGGCTGCGTCTCCTGCCATCAGGTCGCGGCGGGCGGGCAGCAGGGGCGCGGGCCGACTCTCTTCGGGCTCTACGGCGGGAAGCAGTCGATACAGAACGACGGCGAGGTGACGGTTGACGAGGCATACATACGCGAGTCAATCCTGAACCCGCAGGCGAAGCTCGTCATGGGCTTCCAGCCCATCATGCCGACGTTCCAGGGGCAGTTGAACGAGGAGCAGATACTTCAGCTCGTCGCATACATACGCTCGCTCAATCCGCAGGCGGAGGGCGCGGGCGGCGCTTCGGGCGGCGCTTCGGGCGGCTCAACGACGGGGCCGACCACGGGCGGCATAAGCCCTACGGCCCAGCGCTCGAACCCAATCGGGCCGACTTCGCCGCGTCAGGGGAGCCCGAACCCGCAGCTACCGTCGGCGACGGGCTCGGGCGGCTCGTCGAACTCGAACAGGCCGCGTTGAGTCGCGCGTTAATTCTTAGTCAAAAGGTCAGGCATCAAACAGGGTCGGGCAGTCTTAGGGAAGACTAGAAATATGAGTAGCAATCCACAGACAGGAGGGGAGCGCGCGCACGAGTGGCGCAGCCGCTTCCCCGCGGTCAATTACCTCAACGCCGACTACGGCATCAAGTCGTGGCTGCTGACGAAAGACCACAAGCGCATCGCGCTCCTCTACCTCGTCTCGGTCACGTTCTTCTTCGCCCTCGGCGGCGCGTACGCGGCGGCGATTCGCATCGAGTTGCTGACGCCGCAGGCCGACCTGATGCAGTCGCAGACCTACAACAAGGTCTTCACGCACCACGGCATAATGATGGTCTTCTTCTTCCTGATCCCGGCCATCCCCGCCGTGCTCGGGAACTTCCTCGTGCCGCTCATGATAGGCGCGAAGGACTTGGCCTTCCCGCGCATAAACCTGCTGAGCTGGTACATCTACATGGTCGGCGGCGCGCTCACCTTCGCCGCGCTCCTCTTCGGCGGAGTCGACACGGGCTGGACTTTCTACGTCCCCTACTCGACCAACTTCTCGAATACTTACGTCGTGCTCGCGGGCGTCGGCATCTTCATCAACGGCTTCTCCTCGATATTGACGGGGCTGAACTTCATCGTCACCATCCACACGATGCGAGCGCCTGGGATGACCTGGTTCCGCCTGCCGCTCTTCATCTGGTCGCACTACGCGACGAGCCTCATAATGATTCTCGGCACGCCGGTCATAGCCATTACCATCCTGCTCGTCGCGCTCGAACGCCTCGCGCACATAGGCATATTCGACCCGGCCATGGGCGGCGATCCCGTGCTCTTCCAGCACATGTTCTGGTTCTACTCGCACCCGGCCGTCTACATCATGATTCTGCCCTCGATGGGCGTCATCTCCGAGTTGGTCGCCACGCACACGCGCAAGCCCGTCTTCGGCTACTCGTTCGTCGCCTTCTCGTCGCTCGCCATCGCCATCTTCGGCTTCCTCGTCTGGGGCCACCACCTCTTCGTCTCAAGCCAGTCGGTCTACGCGGGGATGATCTTCTCGTTCATCTCCTTCGTCGTGGCGATACCTTCGGCCGTCAAGGTCTTCAACTGGACGGCGACGATGTACAAGGGCTCCATCTCGTACGACACGCCGATGCTCTACACGTTCGCCTTCATCGGCCTCTTCCTGATAGGCGGCATGACGGGGCTCTTTGTCGCGGCGCTCGGCGTGGACATACACGTCCACGACACCTACTTCGTCGTCGCGCACTTCCACTACGTGATGGTGGGCGGGACGCTTATGGGCTACCTCGGCGGGTTGCACAACTGGTGGCCGAAGATGACCGGGCGCATGTACCCCGAAGGGTGGGCGCGCTTTGCCGCGCTCGTCATCTTCGTCGGCTTCAACCTGACCTTCTTCCCGCAGTTCCTACTCGGTTACATGGGGATGCCGCGGCGCTACCACGTCTACCCCGTCGACCAGCCCGTCTGGCAGGTCTTGCACGTGATGAGCACGGGCGGCGCTTCGATACTCGGGCTAGGGCTTCTGATACCCGGCATATACTTCGTCTGGTCTATGCGCTACGGACGTTTCGCGCCCGCGAACCCGTGGCCCGCGACCGGGCTTGAGTGGCGCACTCCCTCCCCGCCGCCGACGGAGAACTTTGCCGTCACGCCCGTCGTGACGTGGGAGGCTTACGAGTACAGGCCAATGGAGGAGATGGATGTGATAGGGCCGGGCTCGCCCGACCAGCCCGTCTCGGGACAGCACCCGCTCAATCAGGCGGAGACTGAAGAGAGGTGATAAGTGATGAGTTATAAGTGATAAGTAAGAGACGAAGAGGCGTGTTGCCTTTTCTCATCACTTATCACTCAGCACTCATCACTTGTTTTAGGAGGACAGAGTGGCAACGAACGCGGAGGCAATAGAACACGGCCACGGGCACGACGACGACGACGAGGTGCACCACAGTGCGCTCGCGCACCATTTCGACAATCTCGAACAGCAGCGCGAGGCCGGCGCTTTGGGCATGTGGGTCTTCATCGCGCAGGAGGTGATGTTCTTCGGCGGGCTCTTCCTCGCCTACCTCGTCTACCGCATGCGCTACCCCCAAGCCTTCATGGCCGCGAGCAACCACCTCAACTGGAGGATAGGCACCTTCAACACGGCCGTCCTCATCACTTCTTCCTTGACGATGGCGCTCGCCGTCTGGGCGACGCAGGTCGGCCGCTCCCGCAAGGTGCAGGTCGGCTTCATGGCGGCGACAGTCCTCCTCGGCCTCGTCTTCCTCGGCGTGAAGGCTTACGAGTACAAGGAGAAGTTCGACGACGGGCTCATCCCCGTCGTCGGGCTCTTCGACCCGCAGGCGCACGGCGTGCACATCCCCGCCGGGGTGACGACGGGGCAGTACCAGATGTTCTTCTGGCTCTACTTCGCGATGACGGGACTGCACGCGCTGCACATGATAATCGGCATGGGCATCATCGCGCCCATCATGTACTGGGCCTGGAAGGGCCGCTACTCGCCCGAGTATCACGCGCCCGTCGAGAACTTCGGGCTCTACTGGCACTTCGTCGATATCATCTGGATATTCCTCTTCCCTTTGCTCTACCTACTCGGCGCGCACTTCAAGGGGCACTGAGGGAGTGAATAGTGAATGGTAGATAGTAAATAGTCGTAGAGACCCGACGGGCCTTGTGAGATAGAAGACGTGATGGCGAACGTGCAAACACCATTCACTATTTACCTTTTACCATTTACGAGGCTTTAACATATGTCCGAACACATAGTCCCGCGCAAAATATACTTCACGGTCTTCGGGTTCCTGCTTCTCTTCACGGCGATCACGGTCTTCGCCGCGAATCAGGACTTCGGGAGAATGAACGACATCGTCGCGATGACGATAGCGGTGACGAAGATGTCGCTCGTGCTCCTCTTCTTCATGCACGTGCGCTACAGCTCGCGGCTCATCTGGGTCATCGTCGCCTCGATGTTCTTCTGGCTGCTGATACTGCTCTCGCTCACGCTCACGGACTACACGAGCCGCGGCTGGTTCAGCTCGAACGCGGGCGGCATATTCGGCCGGTAGCCCAGGGCGACGCGAAAAATTCGTGCGGCGCGGGCAGCCGCCGGTTTAGTAGAATAAGGCCCGGCGCGAGTACTTCAAGTTGAGACTCGCGCCGGGCCTCTCATTTCGCGCGGAAGGAGATTGCCTTAAGGTCGGTTGCTTAGGCGTGCGATAACGGCCGTGCTGCGCTTCGCGCTGCGACTCTTCTTCCGCCGCATAGAGGTGGTGGGCCGCAGCCGCGTGCCGCGCGAGGGCGCGTGCCTCTTCGTGCTCAACCACCCGAACGCGCTCATAGACCCGGCCTTCCTCCTCGCCTACGCGCCGCGCCGCGTCTCCTTCCTCGCCAAGTCGCCGCTCTTCCGAATGCCCGTCATAGGCTTCCTTATACGCGCGCTCGACTCAATCCCCGTCTACCGAAAGCAGGACGAGGGCGAAGGCGCGTCGTCTCGAAACCGTGAGACCTTCGAGCGCTCGGCCGAACTACTCACGCGCGGCGGAACCATCGCCATCTGCCCCGAGGGCGCGTCGCACAGCGAGCCATATCTCCTCCCGCTCAAGACCGGCGCGGCCCGCATCGCACTCGGCGCGGCGTCGGAGATGCGGAAGGCGGAAGGCGGAAGGCGGAAGGCGGAAGTGAAAGCGGAATACGGAACGATGAATGATGAGAGCGAGCCTTCCCTTCATCCTTCATCATCCATTCTTCATCCTGCCGAACATCCTTCCGTCTACGTCGTGCCCGCGGGGCTCTACTACACCGCGAAGACCTCCTTCCGCAGCGGCGCGCTGCTCTACTTCGGCGAGCCGATACCGGTCGAGGCGGCGGCCGAGGACGAGCACGGCGAGCCCGCGCGCGAGCGCGTGCGCGAACTCTCCGACCGCATCGCCGACTCGCTCGGCTCTCTCACTCTCAACGCAGACCGGCACGAGGCGCTCGCGATGGTCGGTCGCGCCGAGCGCATATTCTCTTCGGACGAGGACGAGGGCGTGAGTCTCGAACGCGAGCTTAGGCGACGCCGTCGCTTCGTCGAAGGCTACGCATACCACCGCACGCACTCGCCCGAGCGTCTGGAAGTTTTGGAGGCGCGCATACATCAGTACGAGGAGGCGCTCACGCAGGCGGGCTTTGAAGACCCGCGACAGCTCACGGCCGCCGCCGTCTCCGAATACGCGCGCGCTTGGACGATACTCTCGCGCGTCGCGCTCTTCCTACTGCTCTCGCCCGCGGCGCTCGCCGGCGTCGCGCTGCACTACCCCGCATACAAGCTCGCGGGCCTGCTCGCGACGAAGTTCGCGCGACAGTACGACGACGTGCTCTCGACCTTCAAGATAGCAGCCGCGCTCCTGCTCTTTCCCGTCACGTGGTGCGCGCTCGCGCTCGCGCTCTACCGCTTCGCGGGCTGGTGGGGAGTGCTGACCGCGCTCGTCTGCGGCCCGCTCACGGGCTACCTCGCGCTCCGCACGCGCGAAGAGTTCGACCGCTTCCGCGCGGGCACGCGCGCCGCGCTCTTCTTCCTGCGCGAGCGCACCTTCTTCCGAAGCCTCCTCGAAGAGCGACGACGCATACGCCGCGAAATCCTCGCCCTCGGCGACGAGGCCGAGCGCGCCGGTGCCTTCGGCGAAGTGTAAGTTATATAAGTTCAGCGGAGCACGAAGGTATATGTGACGACGCCTGTGACCTTGACGGGGCGGCCGGAGAGGCGCGTCTGTGAGAACTTGGCGCGACGTGCGGCGGCGACGGCCGCGTCGCGCAGGGGCGCGGGGCCGCCGAGGGCTTCCGCCTCCGTGACGTTGCCCGCCTCGTCAACTTCTATCAGCACGGAGACGGTGCCCTGTATGCCCGCGGCCTTCGCCTCCGCGGGGTATTCGGGCGCGGGCTTCGAGATGGCCTTACTGTTGAGGACGGCGAACGAGCCTGAGGCTCTCTTCGGCTTTGGCGCGGGCGTCGCCGTCGCAGGCGCGGGGGCTTTCTGTCGCGCCCCCTCGCTCTGGGTCGCCTCCCCGCTCAAGCGCTTCTGCGTGTCGAACGCCTCCTTGTACTGCCTGTCGAAGTCTGCCTTGTGCGCCGCGTCGCCCTCCATCTCCGCAAGCTTTGAAGCCTCGCGCAGAAGGTTCACTTTGTACGCCCATGTGCTCGCGCTCTTCGGGTCGAGCGCGACGGCCTGCTCCGCAAGTTGAAGCCCTTCATCCACGCACTGCCGCGCCTTGTAGAAGTCGGCGGAGTCGGCGGGCATGCGGTAGTGGACGAGGGCTCCGCCGGGCTTCTCCTCCTTAGCCAGATTCTCCTTCCGCTCGGTGATGTCGTTGGCGCACTGCCAGCGCTTCGACGCGAGGAGGACGAAAGCCTCCGCGCGCTTCCCGTCCGGCAGGGAGAAGTTGTTCGCGCGCTCGTTCAGCATCTCGTTCACCTTCTCGTCCCGCTTCAACTGGCCGTAGATGAAGAGTATCGCCTTGTACGCGTCGTCGTTCTGCGGGTCTTTGCCGAGAATCTCCTGATAGGCCGCGACGGCGCGCTCACCCACAGCGACGTTCTCGGGCGTCTCGACGCCGGGCTTGTACTGCTGCTGGACTGCGCGCGCGATGAAGAGCGGCGCGTTCTTCTGCGTCGGGTCAAGTTCGAGCGCGCGGCGGAAGTGCTGCTCCGCCTCGTCGAACCGGCCGTCCTTATATGCACGCGCGCCCTCGTTCAACTCCGTGCGAGCGGTCGCGGCGTCCGTCTGCGCGGCCGGGACATCCGTCTGCGTCTGCGCGTGCGCCGCCGACACGAACGCGAGCGAAAGGACGAACGACGCGAGTGTTGCCGTAAGCGTTCTTCTCATCTTCCCTCGACTCCTTTTGGGCGTGCGCCGTCACTGCTTGCGCCCGAGCGCGACGGCGCGCTGGTATGCAGCGTAGACGGCCTTCGAGAGGACTGTGCGAAGCGAGCCCTTCTCCATCTGATATATCGCCTCGGCCGAGGTGCCGCCGGGCGAGGTGACCATGTTGCGAAGCTCCGCCGGGTGCTTGTGCGTCTCTCGCGCAAACAGCACCGAGCCGAGCATCGTCTGTGTGACAAGCTCTTCGGCGACGTGGCGCGAGAAGCCCATGTGTACGCCCGCGTCCACGAGCGCCTCCATCATCATGAAGATGTATGTCGGCCCCGTCGCCGAAAGCGCCGTCGCCATGTCTATCATGTTCTCGTTCTCGACGTACATCTCTCGGCCGAGCGCGCCGAGCAGAGCGCGCACGACTTCCAGATGGCGCTCGCCGACTTCGGGCGTCGCAGTCCACGCGGTCATCCCCTGTCCTATCTGCGCGGGCGTGTTCGGCATCGAGCGCGCGACCGACGCGTGACCCAACTCGGAAGCTATCGTCTCCATGCGCGTGCCCGCGACGATTGAGAGCACGAGCCGCGAGGGCGAGAGCGCGCCCTTCAACTCGCCGAGCACGCGCGCGATGCGCTGCGGCTTGACGGCGAGGACGACGACTGACGGGGCCGCGATCTCCTCCCGACTCGCGTCGTCCGTGAGCGTCGCCGCCTCTCGGTTCGACTCGACCATCCGTATGCCGTACTGCGTCTGCAGCTCTTCGCGGCGCGCGGGGCGCGGGTGGCTGCCGACTATCTGCGCGCGCGCGACTAGCTGGCGTCGCAGCAGTCCCGCGATCATCGCCTCGGCCATCACGCCGACGCCGACGAAGGAGAGTTGCGAGCCACGCAAAGAGTTCGCGGCCGAAGGGGGAGGCGTGCTTGTCATGCGCCAATCATATTCACGCGCGCGCCCTCTCGTCCACCGGGCCGGGTTGAGAATCGGTGCGCCTTGTGTTGATATTGCACGCCGCGAGGCACGCGTCCGCGTGCAAGTGTCGGCGAGTTTTTACAAGAGAATTACAACTGCGTGAGCACTTCACGCGCGTTTCTTGTTAACATCCGTGGCCTACAAGAGCGTGTGCGAGCGGCGCGCGCGAGCCTTCAACGAACCCTTGCGTCGAGCACTAACGAGGAGAAGCATACATATGAGAACCCCCCGAACGTCCCTAGCGCGCGCGGCCGCGCTCGCGCTCATGATACTCGCCGCGTCCGTCTTCGCGTCAGCGCAGCAGCAGCCGAAAGTGCGCTTGCCGCAGGCGAGCCCGCAGGCCACACTCAACGAGACCGTGGGCGTCACGGACATAACCATCGTCTATCACCGACCGTCCGTGCGCGGCCGAACGCTCTGGGGCGACGTGACGCCCGAGAAGACGGCC
>JBJMGR010000335.1:0-14337 GCA_045807805.1 Pyrinomonadaceae bacterium
CACCGGGCGCGGGCGTGGGCGACGCCTGAGGCGTGAGCGCGTAAGTCTGCGAGAAGACGCGCGCGCGCGGGGCCGCGACGAACATGACGATGCCCGCGAAGATTGCGACGACCATGAAGGCGGCCCAGTAGCCGTAAATCTTTCCGTTCTTCCAGGGCTGGTTCGGCGCGACCGTGTGCGGCGTGGGAAGGTTGACGTTGAACTTCTTCTCAATCTCTTTTAGCGGCGTGTATGTGCCGAGCGACCAGTTGACCTCTTCGGATTGAAGCGCGGCGCTACGCGCGGCCTGCTGGACGGGAATCTCCTTCGAGAGCATGAGGGGGGCGGCGACGTAGTCGGTCGCGCGCGCCAACTCTCCGACCGAGACCTTCCAGTAGAACTCGCCCTCGACGAACTCGACACGCGCCGTGGCGTCCTGAAAAATCTTGAAGCGCTTGCCGCCGTAGTTCGCGCCGTTCGACTCGAAGACTTCGCCGGGCGGGACCGACTTCACGTAGCTCCAATGGCCGTCTGACTCGACGAGCCAGCGGAAGCCTATGGCCGGGTTGTATAGAAGATACTCCTGCCAGTAGTAGCGCACGCCGTCGAACTCGACGCTCCTGACCATGAAGCCTATGACGGTCTGCGACTGGCCCTCGAACTCGGCCGTCGCCCCCAGGGGTATCGAGGGCGGCGGCCCCTTTCGTTCGAGCCGCTTCAGGTATCGAAGCTGCCCCTGATTCACGTCGAGCAGCGAGCCGCAGTTCGGGCACGTCACGCGCTCCGCCTGGTCGGGCGCGCGAAGCTCAAGAGGCCCGCCGCAGTTCGGGCAGTTGAGCTGCGCGGCCGTGACCGCGCGCGCCTCCCGCTCGGTCGCGCGTCGCGCGGCGGCGAGTCCGAGTTCCGCGACCGTCGTCTCGCGGCCGACGAAGACGAGCGGCGGCTGCTCTCCGTAGTCGAGCGTTCCGAAGACGCCCTCCCGCCCCGACAGGTCTGCGTAGGCGTAGACTTCGCCGGGCTTGAGCAGGTATGGAATCTCGCCCTCGGCCGCCATCATCTGCGCCGTGCCCTTCTCCGCGATTACGGGCGGCTGCGCCGAGGGTATCGCGTAGACGGGCTGGCCGACCTGAAGCTGCTCGAAGGAGGGTAAGAGGGAGGGCTGCGGCACGTTAATCTGGAAGGTGATGTAGAAGCGCCCCTGCGCCTCTGCGAGCCAGCCCCAGCGCCCGTCGGAGAACGACGCGTACCACTCGTCCCAGAAGCCCCCGGCCGCGTGCTGCAACTGCGCGCGCCCCGTCAGCACGAAGGGCACGCCGTAATAGACGCCGCCGAGCCCGACCTCAAGGGGCGAGCCCGACTCCATAACGTCCGCGACCTTGCCCGCGTCCTCTATGCCGCGGTCTGTGCGCGCGACGACCGAGCGGCAGAACTCGCACACGACGACGACGGACGAGCCCGTCTTAAACAGAACTTGCGCGCCGCACGCGGGGCAGTTCGCCTGAAGCGCCATCAGGCTTCACCCCCGCTCACATGCCTGTGTGATTGAACCTCTTCCGCGTGCGATTGAGCCTCTCGCGTGAAGCGGCTGACGCTTCGGACTCGAACGTCGCGCGCGCCTATCATCTCCCGCAGGCGCTCGTCCCAAGCCCACGCGGGCCGCTCGCGGCAGCAGTAGAGATTAAATGTCGCGACGCCGAACTCGGGGTAGGTGTGGCAGGCGAGGTGCGACTCCGTCAGCATGACGAGACCCGTCACACCGCCCTCGCCGGGAAACGTGTGCCACTGCGGCTCGCCGACGACGCGGAGGTCTAGCTCCGAGACCGCGCGCGCGAAGACCGCGCGCAGACGCTCGGCGTCGCGTAGCGCCGCGGCGTCGCACCCAGACGCCTCGATGAGCCATTCCGTCCCGACGGTCAACATAGAGAATGCGATTTGTAGAACGGTCTGAAGAGCGAACGCGTGCGAGGATAGCAAATGAAGGCGAAAGTAAAAAGACAAAAGGCAGAGAACAGAACCGCGAGCGGTGGCGAGCGGGTCGCGAATTACGCCGAAAGTCTTCGTCGCGTAACTCGACACCCGCTCGCTACCGCTCACGGTTCTGTTCTGCCTTACGGCTCGGGCGGGGCCGGCTCGACCGTGCCGCGCTTGCGGTTGAAGGGCGACGTGGTGAGCCACGCGGGCATCGCGTCGGCGTTGGCGAGTCGTATGCCCATCACGATGCCGAGGCGCGCGAGGCCCGTCGGGCCTTCCCAGTTCCAGTCCGGTGTGACAACGTCCGAAGGCTGGTGGTAGCGAGTCTGCTCGTAGTCTTTGATGTCCGCGATGATGGCCTGCTTGTCTACGTCGGGCGCGCCCATGACCATGAGCGCGGGCACGCCGCGCTTGACGAAGGCGTAGTGGTCGGAGCGGTAGAAGCTCTTCTCCTCGGGCATGGGGTCTGGGACGACCACGCCGCCCGTCGCCGCCGCGACCGACGCGAGCAGAGCGCCCAACTCAGAGTGCTCCGCGCCGAAGCCGACGAGCTTCTTGACCGGCCCGAGTATCTCCGTGCCCATGCCGTCGAAGTTCAGGTCGGCCGCGACCTGCTTGAGCTTCCAAGTCGGATTCTTCACCCAGAACTCGGAGCCGTGCAGCCCGTACTCCTCGCCCGTCACCGCGAGGAAGATGACGGAGCGGCGCGGCTTCAATGGCGAGGCGACGAGCGCCTCGGCCATCGAGATCATCTCGCCGACGCCGAGCGCGTTGTCGGCCGCGCCCGCGTAGAAGCTCCCGTCCGGCTTCGCGCCGAACGCGTCGTAGTGCGCGGAGTAGACGACGGCTTCATCCTTCAACTTCGGGTCTGAGCCTTCGAGGTAGCCGACGACGTTGTTGCCCGTGACCTTCGCCTCCGCCCTGCGAAGCTTTATCTTCGCCGAGAGCTTCAATTCCTGCGAGACCGACTCGCCGCGCTCGGCGCGCTCGCGCGCCTGCGCGTAGGTCAGGCCCGAGCCAGCGAAGAGCTTCTCCGCGCCCGCGTCCGAGACGTATATGAAGGGCGACAGCGCGGCGGGCGGCTGCTGCTCGTCGGCCGGCTCCACCTGTCGGCGCGTGAGGTAGTCGGCGAGAGTCGCGTAGGGCATCTCCTCCGTGCTCGTGTTCGCGAAGACGAGCGCGGCCGCGCCTTCCGCGAGGAGCGTCTGCATGACGTAGAGCCCGGCCTTCGCCTTCTTCCAGTCGTCCTTGCCAATCCCCTTCGGCGGCCCCTGCAAGAGCACGACGACCTTGCCGCGCAGATCGAGCCCCTTCAAGTCGTCGCGCTTCGCGGACGGCAGGCGCAGCCCATATGAGACGAAGACCAGACGCCCGCTCACGTCCTTGTCGCCGTTCATCGGCGGGATGAAGGCGAAGTCGTCGCCCATCTTCAAAGGCGCGTCGCCCGCCGCGAACATCGTCTCGGGTAGGAGCTTGTACTCGCGAAATTTTATCGACTGAAGGTAAGAGCCCTTGTCGCCCAGGGGCTTGAGGCCGAGCTTCGAGAAGCGTTCGGCGATGAACTTCGCCGCCGCGTCGCCGCCGGGCTGGCCCGTCCCGCGCCCCTGCATCTCGGGGGCTGAGAGTGCGGTCGTCACTTCCTTAATCGTCTCGGTCTTGATGCGCGCGCTCAGCTCACGCTCCGCGTCGGAGAGCGCTGCCGCTGCCGCCGTGGTTGCGGCCTGAGACTGTTGGGCGACTACGGCGTGCGCGGGCGCGAGCGACGCCGCCGCGACGAGCAGAAGCGCGACGAGCGCGCGCAAGACCTTCGCCGTGCTGTTATTCGTTTCGTGCAAAAGATTCTCTCTCCTGTCTCTTACTGTACGTGAAGATTCGGACTGGCCGGGGCCGCGGTAGTTCATCCCGCCGAGCTTAAACAAACGTGCGGCGCACGCGCAAGCGCGAGCGGCGTGCTATGATGCCCGCGCGACCCGCAAGGGGGCTTCGAGAACTTCCAATGCTATATCTTTCGCAGTTGCTCGGCCGACCCATTAGAGAGGTCGAGGGCGAGCGCGTCGCCACGCTCAAGGACGTTATCGTGCGTCTCGGCTCCGACCACCCGCCCGTGACCGGAATCGTCGCGCGCTTCGGCCGCCTAGACCTCTTCGTGCCGCGCGCGCACCTGCTCTCGTTCGACGTGTCGGGCGCGCGCATCAGCCCCGACCCCGTAGACTTCCGCCGCTTCGCACGGCGCGAGGGCGAGGTGCTCTTAGCGCGCGACGTGCTCGACAAGCAGTTGATAGACGTTGACGGCAAGCGCGTCGTGCGCGTCAACGACGTGCAGTTGATAGAGTCGGGCGACGAGTGGCTCGTCACGGGCGCGGACGTTACGTTCGCGGGGCTTTGGCGTCGGCTCACGCCGCACAACTTCGTCGGCACGAACCGCCCCGTCGAGGTCATAGACTGGGCCGACGTTGGCTACCTCGCGACGGACGCCGCGGGCGTGCAGCTAAAAAGTTCGCGCGACAAGCTCTCGCGACTCCACCCCGTAGAGATAGCCCGGCTCGCCGAGGCGCTCTCGCGCCACCACGGCTCGGAAGTCATCGAAGCCCTCGACGACGAGACGGCCGCCGAGACCCTCGAAGAGATGCACGCCGAAGATCAGGCGCGCATCATCGGCGACATGGAGGAGGAGCGAGCCGCCGACATACTCGAACACATGTCGCCCGACGAGGCGGCGGATGTCTTAGGCGACCTCCCGGCGGATAAGGCCGTAGACCTCCTCGAACGCATGGATCAAGAGGAGAAGGAGGACGTGAAGGAGCTTCTCCCTTACGAGGACGACGAGGCGGGCGGACTGATGACCACCGAGTTCGTCGTGCTCCCCAAACACCTCACGGCGGGCGAGGCTCTCGCGCGTCTACGCGAGATGGCCGAGACGCCGAACATGATCTACTACCTCTACGTCGTCGAAGAGGAGGAGTCCTGGAAGCTCTCGGGCGTCATCGCGCTGCGCAGTCTCATACTCGCAGACCCCTCCTTCCCGCTCTCCCACGTCATGCGCGACGAGTTCCAGTTCGCGCACCCGAAGGACTCAGCGCGCGAAGTCGCGGAGACCATCGCCGAATACAACCTGCTCGCCCTCCCCGTCGTTGACGACGCGGGCGACATCGCGGGCATCGTCACCGTGGACGACGCAATGGAGTACCTACTCCCCAAAGACTGGCGCCCGCGCCTCCCACGCGTGTTTGGGTGATGCGAGACAGCCGAGCTTTCATTCTAAGATGATTTGAAGGATTATTGGCTCAAGATGAATTAAGCTGACTGCTGAGAGCTGACCGCTGGAAGCTTTTATGACTGCTGACGGGGAACCTCCGAGTGGCTCTGGTGCGCGCAGAGAGTGTGTGGGACGCGGGTCGCCGTCTGTGGCGGCGCGGGGGGCGGCGCGTGCAGCGCGCGGTCTCGCGGCGTCGCGGGCTCCTGGCCTACCTCGCCGTCATAGGCCCCGGCGTCATCGCGGCCAACGCGGGTAACGATGCGGGCGGCATCGCCACATACGCCTCGGCCGGGGCGGACTACGGCTACAACCTACTCTGGACTCTCATCCCTTTAGTGCTTGCGCTCGGCATCGTGCAGGAGACCTGCGCGCGCATGGGCGCGGTGACGGGCAAGGGCCTGTCCGACCTGATACGCGAGCAGTTCGGCGTGCGCTGGACTGTGCTCGTGATGGCGGCGCTCCTCGTCGCGAACGGCGGCGTGACCGTCTCGGAGTTCGTCGGAATAGCGGCGGCGACCGAGTTGTTCGGCGTGCCGCGCTTCGTCTCCGTGCCGCTCGCGGCCTTCGCCGTCTGGTGGCTCGTCGTCAAGGGCTCTTATCGCCGCGTCGAGCGGGTGTTCCTTCTGATGTCGCTCGTCTTCCTCGGCTACATCGTCTCGGCCTTCCTCGCGCGGCCCGAGTGGGGCGCGGTCGCGCACGGCATCGTGCGGCCGAAGGCCGAACTCAACGCGGGCTACCTCTTCACTATCGTCGCACTGATTGGCACGACCATCTCGCCTTACATGCAGGTCTTCGTGCAGTCGTCCGTCGTGGAGAAGGGCGTGACCGAGGAGGACTATGCGCTCACGCGCGCGGACGTTTGGGTGGGGACGGTCTTCGCCATCGCCGTCGCGTTCTTCATCACGGTGGCGACGGCCGCGACGCTCCACGCGGCGGGCGTCCGAATAGAGTCCGCCGAGCAGGCGGCCGAGGCGCTCAAGCCGCTCGCGGGCTCTTACGCGCGGGCGCTCTTCGGCGTCGGGCTCTTCGGGGCTTCGATGCTCGCGGCGGCGGTGCTGCCGCTCTCGACCGCCTACTCGATAAGCGAGGCGCTCGGGTTCGAGAAGGGCGTCTCGCGCAGCTTCCGCGAGGCTCCGATCTTCGTCGGCATATTCACGTTCCTCATCGCCGTCGGCGGGTTCGTCGCGATGATACCGGGCCTTCCGCTCTTCGACGTGCTGCTCGCCACGCAGGTTATCAACGGCCTGCTGCTGCCCGTGCTCCTCTTCTCGATACTGCGCCTCGTCAACAACCGCGAATTGATGGGTGCGCAGACGAACGGCCGGGTTTATAATGCCGCGTCGTGGCTGACGGCCATCGTCGTCTCGGCCCTGTCGCTTCTCTTTATCGCGACGAAAATTTTCTTTTGAAGAGTTACAAATTGCAAGTTCCGAGTTCAAAGTTGAAGGCGCTTGCTCTTAACTTTGAACTTTGAACTTGCAACTTTGAACTTGTAACTTACTCGCATGAGTCGTCCCCCGCTCAAGAAACACATCCTCGTGCCGCTGCTCTTCGCGGCGCTCTTCTGGCTCGCGCTCCACGTCATACGTAGCCTCACGCCCGCGCTCCCGCCGAACCCGACCGACCAGCAGAGGATGTCGCAGATGGCGGGCTCGGTCGCGGAGACGGTCGCCAGCGTCGCGCTCTGGATGAGCCTCGCACTCGTGGCCGTGCGCGCCCTAAACGCGCTCGTCTTCTTCCTCTTCCGCAAGCGCAAAGGCTACGAAGCGCCGAGCCTCATGCGCGACATCTTCTCGCTCGTCCTCTACATAACCGCCTTCGCCGTCATACTCAAATATCACTTCGAGACCCTGTCGTTCGGCGCGCTGCTCTCGGGCTCGGCGCTGCTCGGCGTCATACTCGGCCTCGCCCTTCAGGACACGCTCGGCAACCTCTTCTCGGGCATCTCGCTCCACGCCGACAAGCCCTTTCAGGTCGGCGACGTGATAACCGTCGGCAAGAACACGGGCGTGCTGATGGCGAGCACCTGGCGCGCCGTCAAGATAAAGACCTTCTCGAATCACATCGTCCTCGTCAGCAACAGCGTCATCGCGAAAGAGGCCATAGAGGTCTGCCCGCAGAACGGCAGCAACGCGCGCATCGTCACCTTCAGCGCCGCCTACACAGACTCGCCCGTCAAGGTCATACACGTCGTGCGCGAGGTCGTGCGCGAATGCGACAACGTCATACGCTACATGACGCCCAACGTCCGCATACGAAACCTGGGCGACTCGGCCGTAGACTACGAGGTCAAGTACTGGCTCATAGACTACGCGCGCCACAACGACACCGACGCGCTCATCCGACAGCGCATCTGGTACGCCTTCCGCCGGAGCGGCCTGACCTTCGCGTTCCCCACGCGCACAGTCCACATCGAGCAACCCGCCGCGCACGACGGCGACGGGCGCGACGCCGAGTCGCTCGCGGAGCTTCTGTCGGCCGTGGACATCTTCTCGCCGCTCAACTCGGCCGAGTTGAACGCGCTCGCCTCGAACGTGCGCGGCCACGTCTTCGCGCCCGGCGAGATAATCATACGAGCGGGCGACAGCGGCTCCTCGATGTTCGTCGTGGGCCGCGGGAGCGTAGACGTGCGCGTCGACTCGAACGGGACTTCGCGCATGCTCAAGCGACTCTCCGAGGGCGACTTCTTCGGCGAGATGGGGCTGTTTACGGGCGAGCCGCGCACGGCGAACGTCATCGCCGCCGACGAGACCGAAGTCTTAGAGATCGGGCACGACGCGATGAAGGGACTCTTCGATACCAACCCGGACCTCGTCGAGGCGCTCAGCCACACGATCAACGAGCGCCGCGCGGGGCTCGCCGCGCGCGCCGACTCTCCCACCGACGAACAGGAGACGCACGCGGGCATTCTCTCGAAGATAAAACACTTCTTCGGCCTCAACTGAAACAGAACCGCGAGCGGTAGCTAGCGGGTGGTGGCTCCGATAAACGAACTTACCTCGGAGCCACCACCCGCTCGCTACCGCTCGCGGTTCTGTTTTCCGCCTTCTCTTCAGGCAGCGCGGCGCGCGACGTTCGCGCGTTCGGCGTCGCGCTTCACACTCCTCGAATGGCGCAGGCGCGAGACGAGTTGCGCCAACTCCTTCGGCGAAGTCTTCACGAGCGCCACGCCCAGAAGTATGACGAGCGCCGCGCCGCCCTCGCGCCAGCCCAGAGGCTCCGAGAGCACAAGCCACCCGAGCACGAGCGCGACAATCGGGTTGACGTACGAGTAGGTTGAGACCAGAGGCAGCGGCAGCTTCTGTATCGCGTACATGTACGCGCTGTATGCCACTATCGAGCCGAACACGACGAGGTACATGAGCGCGCCCGCGCTCCGCCCGCTGAAGCGCATCGCGCCCCACTCGCCGATGAGCGTCCCGGCGAGCGTCAGAATCAGACCCGCCCAGAGCATCTGCACGGACGAAGCCATCAGCGGCGAGACTCCCGTCGGGCGTCGCTTCGCGTAGAGCGAGCCCGCCTGCCAGAAGAAGCACCCGACCTGAATTATCACAACGCCTAGAAGGTACTTGCCGTTAAGCTCCGCGCCGAACAACTGCGGCCCGACGAGCATCGCCAAGCCCCCGAAGCCGACGGCCATTCCCAACAGCCCGCGCAATCCCACACGCTCGCCGTCACCTTCGAGACGCGCAAGCACCGCAGCCCAGAAGGGCGAGGTCGCCACGAGCAGCGCGGCCATGCCGCTCGGCACCCACTGCTCCGCCCACACGACCGCGCCGTTGCCGACGCCTAGAAGCATCAGCCCGACGACGCCGAGGTCGAACCACTCGCGCCCTAAAGGGAGTCGAGCGTTCCGCTGCCTCGACATGACGAAGAAGAGCATGACCCCCGCAACTATGAAGCGCAGGCCCGCGAAGAGCGTCGGCGGGAAACTCTCCAGCCCGACGCTAATCGCGAGGTAGGTAGTCCCCCAGAAGAAGCAGACCGCCGCCCAAGCGCCGTACGCCCCGAACTTATCCCTGCCCTTCATCGCTCGCCCGCCCTTTCCCTGCCGACCGGCAGCAAGCCGTGCTCCTTCACGGTCTTCAAAACAATCGTCGTGCGCGTCCCCCTGATGCCCTTGAACGGCCCGAACTCGTCCTTCAAAATCCTGTAGAGGTCGTCCGTGTCCCGCGCGCGAACCTTCACCAGAAAACAGTCCTCGCCCGCGAGGTGGTGCAGTTCCAGCACCGAAGGCAGCGCCGAGAGGGCTTCCGCAGTACTCTCTGCCTTGCCGAGTACGTCGTCGCGGTCGTCAACGCGCATGAAGATGAAGGCCAGCAGCCCCAGGTCGAGCGCGTGCGGGTCTACGACGGCCGTGTAGCCCTTGATAAGGCCGCGCTCTTCGAGTTTCCGCACGCGTTCGAGCGTCGCGGAGGGCGTCAATTCGACCACGCGCGCAAGCTCTACGTTCGAGGTACGCCCGTCCTTCTGCAAAACCTCAATAATTCGCGCGTCCTTTTCGTCGAGCATCGCCCACACCCCTCCCGCCACGACCCTTGAATCTCCGAGCCGTCCAAATTCCTATAATTCGTTAGAGTTGTTAATCTACCGAGCATTGTACGGCGAAGGAGAGGTTTTGTCAACAAAAATATCAGTATCACCGAATTTAAGCGATAGGATATGCGCCAGCCCCCGAAGGCAACTTTGGAGATTTCCAGTTCATCCGAAGACTTGACAAGAAGGGACTCAATCTTTATTATCCCCTCATGCTCACGCATTGAGGATAGCCAACACGCGAAAACGCGGCGCGGGGCAGATAAATTCTCTACGGAGGTGAAGAATCATGAGCATCACACGTTACGACCCTTTCCGCGATCTTAGGACTTTGCAGGACGAGGTGAACCGCCTCTTCACGACCAACTTACCGCGCTCCTTCGGCGATGACGGGCTGGCGCGCGGCGCGTGGACGCCGAGCGTGGACATCTTCGAGAACAAGGACGAGATTGTGCTCGAAGCCGAACTCCCCGGCATGAACCGGGAGGAGTTCGAGCTGACCATCGAGAACAACGTCCTGACCCTGCGCGGCGAGCGCCGCTTCGAGAAGCGAGACGAGGCGGACAACTACCACCGCGTCGAGCGCTCCTACGGCTCATTCACGCGCTCGTTCACGCTGCCGCAGACCGTCTCGCCCGAGAACGCTTCGGCCGAGTACAGGAACGGCGTGCTCCGCGTCGTGCTACACAAGCGCGAGGAGGTGAAGGCGCGCCGCATAGAGATAGTGGGCGAGGCCGCCGACTCCGAGACGCCGAAGACCATCGAGGCGAAGCCCGAACAGAAGGGCGAGGCCAGGGCCACGAAGGCCGGTCTCTAAAGCGTCCTTAAACTTCGAGCGGCCAGCCCGTCGGTCGAGTGCCTAAAGGAAAGCCCACGCTTCCCTTCGGGCAGACCCGAGCGGGTTGGCCGCTGACAGTTTCGAGAGTCACAAAAAATTCTCCGAAGTAGTAGAAGGTTTCAGAAGCCATCATGCGCCTAGAACGTTTCACACTCCGCGGCCAGGAGGCCATACAGTCCGCGATAGAGGCCGCCGAGCGCAACCAGCACCAGCAGGTCGAGCCCGAGCACCTCCTGCTCGCGATGCTCGAACAGCCCGAGGGCGTCGTGCGCCCTATCTTAGGCAAGCTCGGCGCGAACTTGCAGGTCGTCTCGGGCGACCTCGAAGCCGCCGTCGCGCGGCTCCCCAAAGTGCAGGGCGGACAGCAGTACTTCAGCCCGCGCACGACGCAGGTCTTTCAGGCCGCGCAGAAAGAGGCCGAGCAGATGCAGGACGAGTACATCTCGACCGAGCACCTGCTCCTCGCCATCGCGGCCGAGAAGGACGGCTCTTCGGGGCGCATACTGCGCCAGCACGGCGTCAACCGCGACGACCTCTTCAAGGTCGTGGAGCAGATGCGCGGCGGCGCGCGCGTCACGGACCAGAACGCGGAGGCGAACTATCAGGCGCTCTCGAAGTACGCGAAAGACCTGACGGAGCTTGCGCGACAGGGCAAGCTCGACCCGGTCATCGGCCGCGACGACGAGATACGACGCACCGTTCAAGTCTTGAGTCGCCGCACGAAGAACAACCCCGTCTTGATAGGCGAGCCGGGCGTCGGCAAGACCGCAATCGTCGAGGGGCTCGCGCAGCGCATCATCTCGGGCGACATTCCCGAGACGCTTCGCAACAAGCGTCTGGTCGCGCTCGACCTCGGCTCGATGCTCGCGGGCGCGAAGTATCGCGGCGAGTTTGAAGACCGCTTGAAGGCCGTCCTCAAAGAGATTGAGAACTCGAAGGGTCAGATGGTGCTCTTCATTGACGAGCTGCACACGCTCGTCGGCGCGGGCGCGGCCGAGGGCGCGATTGACGCTTCAAACATGCTGAAGCCCGCGCTCGCGCGCGGCGAGCTTCGCTGCGTCGGCGCGACGACGCTCAACGAGTACAAGAAGCACATCGAGAAGGACGCCGCGCTTGAGCGCCGCTTCCAGCCGGTCTTCGTCGGCGAGCCGACCGTCGAGGACACCATCGCCATCCTGCGCGGGCTCAAGGAGCGCTACGAAGTTCACCACGGCGTGCGCATAAAGGATTCGGCCATCGTCGCCGCCGCCACGCTCTCGAACCGTTACATCACAGACCGCTTCCTGCCCGACAAGGCGATTGACCTGATAGACGAGGCCGCGTCGCGCCTGCGCATCGAGATAGATTCGCTGCCGCAGGAGATTGACGTGTTGGAGCGCGAGATTCTGCAACTCGAAATCGAGCGACAGGCTCTGCAGCGCGAAGAGGACGAGCGCTCGAAGGCGCGTCTCAACGACATCGAGCAGCGCATCGCGGATTTGCGTGAGCGCTCTTCCGGCATGAAGGCCAAGTGGCAGTCCGAGAAGGAAGAGATAGAGCGGATGCGCGAGGCCAAGAACGAGTTGGAGCAGCTTCGTCTGCAACTCGATCAGGCGCGCAACGCGGGCGACCTACAGCGTGCCGCCGAGCTTCAGTACGGGCGTATTCCCGAACTCGAACGCAAGTTCAACGAGGAGCGCGAGAAGCTGGCCGAATTGCAGCGCGACGGCGTCTTCCTTAAAGAAGAGGTTGACGAGGAGGACGTGGCGGAGGTCGTCGCGAAGTGGACGGGCGTGCCCGTCTCGAAGATGCTCGAAGGCGAGATGCAGAAGCTCGTCACGATGGAGGAGCGCCTGACCCAACGCGTCATCGGTCAGGACGAGGCTCTGACCGCGGTCGCTAACGCCGTCAGGCGCGCGCGCGCCGGACTGCAAGACCCGAACCGCCCCGTCGGCTCGTTCATCTTCCTCGGCCCGACGGGCGTCGGCAAGACCGAGACTGCGCGCGCGCTCGCCGAGTTTCTCTTCGACGACGAGCGTTCGATGATACGCCTCGACATGAGTGAGTACATGGAGAAGCACGCCGTGGCGCGCATGATTGGCGCGCCGCCGGGATACGTCGGCTACGAGGAGGGCGGGCAGTTGACCGAGGCCGTGCGGCGCAGGCCGTACAGCGTCATCCTCTTCGACGAGATCGAGAAGGCGCACCCGGATGTCTTCAACATACTCTTGCAGATTCTCGACGACGGCCGTCTGACCGACTCGAAGGGGCGCACGGTTGACTTCAAGAACACCGTGCTGATTATGACCTCGAACCTCGGGAGCCGGGAGATACAGGCCGTCGCGGACGACGAGAAGCAGGTCAGGGAGGCCGTGCTCGAAGTCCTGCGCGAGCACTTCAAGCCGGAGTTCCTGAACCGCGTTGACGATACGGTCATCTTCCATCAACTCTCGCGGGAGCAGATAGGCGACATCATCGAGATTCAGCTCGAACACCTGCGCCGTCTCCTTGCGGATCGAGACATGCGTATAGAGCTGGACGACAAGGCGAAGGCTCTGCTCGCGCTTGAGGGTTACGACCCGATGTACGGCGCGCGCCCTTTGAAGCGCGCGATACAGACGTTGATTCAGAACCCGCTCGCGTCGAAGCTCCTGCGCGGCGAGATTCTGCCCGGCCAGACCGTGCGCGTCTCGGCCGAGGGCGACCAGATGCAGTTCACCACGACTGACGGCGACGCCGCAGCGGACGCGGCGAGCGCCGCGCAATGATGAACGATGAATGCGGAGTGATGAATGATGAGGGTTAAGCTGCTTCCAACTTATTGTTCACCATTCCGCAATCATAATTTCTTTCGGAGGAAGCGAATGAGACATCACAGGTTCGACCCGGTGCGCGACCTGTTCACGTTGCAGGACAGGATGAACCGTCTGTTCGAGGAGGCGGCCGACCGCCGCTCGCGTACGGGCGAGGACGAGGGCGAGATTGAGCGCGCCGACTGGGTTCCGGCCGCGGACGTTTACGAGGACGAACGCGAGTACACGCTCGCGCTCGACCTGCCCGGCATCGACCGGAGCGCGCTCGAAGTCAACCTCGACGAAGGACGCCTCGTCATACGCGGCACGCGAGCGACGACGGCCGAGGGCATACGCGCGCGACGCGCGGAGCGCCCGCAGGGTCGCTTCGTGCGCTCCTTCGGCCTGCCCGACGCGGTCGAGCGCGGCTCGATTACGGCCGACTACAAGGACGGCGTGCTGCTGCTGCACCTGCCCAAGCGCGGCGAGCAGCAGCAGCAGGGCCGGGTCAAGATAGAGATTGGTTAATGGTGAATGGTTAATGGTAAGTAGTGAATATTGGTCGCGCCGCACGCCGGGATGTTAATCTCGAAGCCGTCGAAGCGTCGCTTTCCTATTCACCATTTACGATTTACCATTTATCAAATAAAGATTTACCATTAACCAAGATGAGACTATTCCGCAGGGAGAAGAAGAAGCAGTCTATGGAAGAGAGGGAGACGGCCGGGGGCGACTGGCCGGAGGAATTGAGCGCGAACGAGACGCCCGAGAAGATTCGCGTTAACGACCGAAGGCGCTTCAACCGCGAACCGGACGAGCCCGCATCGGCCGAAGGCGGCGCGGAGGAGACCGCACAGCCGCCGCGCCTCAAGCCTTCTTACGTCGAGGAGTTGGAGGCGCGCACGCGCGCGGCCGAGCAGAAGGCCGCGGACGTTCAGGCGCGCTTCGAGCAGGTGCGCGCCGAACTCAAGCGCGAGACGGACGAG
>JBJMGR010000336.1:0-21721 GCA_045807805.1 Pyrinomonadaceae bacterium
GGCATCGTGCGCCTGGAGGCCATGGAGAAGGCAGGCGTACTCTCCTTCCCTGCGATGGCCGTCAACAATGCGCAGACGAAGCACTTCTTCGACAACCGCTACGGGACGGGGCAGTCCACCATCGACGGCATCATACGTGCGACGAATGTACTCATCGCCGGCAGGACGGTCGTCGTAGTCGGCTACGGCTGGTGCGGCAAGGGCGTCGCGATGCGCGCGCGCGGCCTGGGCGCGAACGTCTGCGTGACTGAGATCAACCCCATAAAGGCCGTCGAGGCCGTTATGGACGGATTCCGTGTGATGCCGATGTCAGAGGCTTCGCGCATAGGCGACATCTTCATAACGGTAACGGGCAACCGCCACGTGATAGACGAGAGGCACTTCGCATCTATGAAGAACGGTGCGATTGTCTGCAACAGCGGCCACTTCGATCTGGAGTTGAACCTCGTAGCCCTTCGGGAGATGTCGGAGGCGCCCGTGACGCTCCGCCCGTTCGTAGAGGAGTACAGGCTCAGGGAGGGTGGGCGAGGCATTATAGTCCTGGGCGAAGGGCGACTTATCAATCTGGCCGCGGCCGAGGGTCACCCGGCGAGTGTTATGGATATGAGTTTCGCGAACCAGGCGCTCTCAGTCGAATACCTCGTGAAGAACAAGGGGCAACTGCGGCCGGGCGTACATACGCTTCCGGAGGAGGTCGACACGGAGATCGCAGGACTGAAGCTGAAGGCGCTGGGTATCGACATAGACGAACTCACGCCTGAGCAGCTTGAATACCTGGGCAGTTGGGAGACAGGCACCTAAACCGTAGGCCAGCAGGTCAATAGGCAAAAAAGGGAGGGGCCGAGCCTGGTCCCTCCCTTCTATTTATCTCAAGAACCTCAGTGCTGTTGTTTGAGTGCATCCGATACCCTCTTCCTCTAATCCTCGAACTAAAAGTCAGATATTATACCTTATATTATCGGACGCGACATCTTCTACCTACCCAACACCTACGCAGGAAGTCCGTCGGAAAAAGCTTTATCAACTTGCAAAGCAGAGGCTTTTTCATTAAAAGTAGACGGGCTACGAAATATCTCTAATGTGGGTGCATCCGAGTGCCGTTTAAAATCGAGAACAACTCTGGCAGGAGCCTGCCTAAAAAGACCGAAGAGAATATAAACTCTATCTTCGAGTCCTTACCGCGTGAACACCTCAGGGGCATCGACAGAGTCCGTTTCGTGGATACGATTAACGACCCGCGTATAAGGTCTGTGAGAGGGGTCACGCAGATTCCGGGCCTGTACCACCCGAGACAGGGCTCACAGCCAGCCTGGCTAGAAGTCGCACTGGACGTTCTACTACCCAAAGGTGGCCCGTTTTACAAGAGGCTTCTACCGAGGCTCTCGATCAAAGCGAATATCGCGACGGTAATCTTCTCCCTCGTAGGGCAGCACCACTATATGACCCTGCGCCATTCGGTTAAGAAGGGGCAGCTCGAAGTATCTATAAGGGACTATACGGAGAAGAATTTGAAGCGCTGGAACGAGCGGGAGCACGGCTTCAGGAGCAGACTCTTCAAGCCCTTGCAGCCGACCTTGGAGCGATGGGCGCGTGCTTTGAATCGTCAGGCGAAAAAAGGAAGGAGTCGGGCGGCCAAATAGAGCGGGTTTGCGGTCTGTTTCAACTCTCTTCGAGTGCCTCAACTATGGCCCTTAAGGCGGCGATTATCTCCTCCTTCAAGGGCGACGCTTTCTCGAACCGAAGCTCAAGTTTTGCTTTAACTTCGGGCAGCTCGTATCTAAATACGTAAGGCTTTAGGGATAGCCCTGCGGCCGCGCTTGCGCCTTCGACCTCCGCCGAAGGCTTCGAGCGACGCGCGGCCCTTACCTCCTCCCTCTTCAGACCTCTGCCCGCAATCTCCTTTATCAGACTCCGCATGGAGGTTTCGTCGGGCTGGCGCACTACCTGTAGCAGCATAGACTTGACGTTTATGTCGGCCCGCCGACATTCTTCACGTATCTCATCAGGTATTGTCGCAAGTGCGAGGGCTTCAGTCACGGTGCTCCGACTCTTCCCAATCTTACGTGCCACGTCCTCATGCGTGTACCCGTAGCGCTGACACAAAGACGCGAGGCCGTCGGCCTCCTCCCAAGGGGTCAAATCCTTCCGCTGCATGTTCTCTATGAGGGCGATCTCCGCGACGACTTCGTCGTCCACGTCCATCTCTACGCAGGGCACCTCTCTGAGTCCCGCGGCCGTCGCCGCCCGCCAACGCCTCTCCCCCGCAATGATCATCCAGCGCCCCTTTACCGCGGAGGGCTTCACGAGCAGAGGTTCCAGGACTCCGTGCTCCTCTACAGAAGAGATTAACTCGGACAGATCGCCTATCTCCACGCGCGGCTGCTCCGGGTTCGGGTCGAGTTGATCTGTACCTATAAGCCTGCCTATCGCTATGGGGCTCTGGCTCGCCAACTCCTCCACGTAGTGCGAATCGTGTCGCATGCGCAACCCCGCCGGTAGTCCCCTCTTAGACACGTCCCATCACCTCTTCACAAAGTTTTGCGTACTCGAACGCCCCCGAAGACTGAGGAGCAAAGCTGAAGATGGACTCCCTGTACGCGGGTGCCTCCTCCAAACGCACGCTCTTCGTTATGACCGTCTCGAACATCTGCGTCCCGAAGACATTACGTATCTGCTCGCAAACCTCTCTAGCCAGCGTCGTGCGTTTGTCAAACAGCGTCACGACGACGCCCAGAACGCGTAGGTCTGGGTTCGGACGAGCCTTCACTTTCTCAATGGTTTCAAGAAGATCGTCCGTCCCCTCTAAAGCAAAGTATGAAGATTGAATCGGAATAAGCACGTGTGTCGCAGCTACTAATGCATTAACCGTTATCAGACCCAAAGTAGGCGGTGTGTCGATAAATATCGCGTCGAACTCTTGGCGCAGACGCTCCAGACGATCCTTCAGACGAAAGGGCGCGTCGAAGTCTCCAACGAGCTTCGATTCCAGTTTAGCCAGATTAATCTTTGCGGGGATGATTGAAAGACCCTCGATTGGAGTCTTGTAGACGTAGCCCTTCAGGTCTGCGTCGCCGTCAACCATCATGTCGTAGGCGGACGCGTATATAGAGCTCTGCTGTAGAAAGGAGATGGAGCTGTTCCCCTGTGGGTCGAGGTCGAGGAGTAGTACGCGCCGGCCTTTCTGCGCGAACGCGGCCGCGAGGTTGACGGCCGTCGTGGTCTTGCCGACCCCGCCCTTCTGGTTCGCGATGGCGATGATTGTGCTCAAATCGTCCCGTTCCGGCTGTAAGAGTTCTTAAGGATGTGGGCAGGCGCCGTCGAACTACATCGGCAAGTCCCCTGCCTCCCCGATAACGTCGGGCCACTCCTCGTCCGAGGCCGAGGGCTCGTCCTCCTCTGCGCCCGAGACCGTGTTGCGAGAGGCCTTTATGACCTCCTCGTTGACGTACATCGCGCAGTCAGTCCTGAGCGCGAGTGCGATGGCGTCCGAAGGTCTCGCGTCAATCATAATCGTCTCGCCCGCGCGATTCTTCATGACGATCGTCGCGAAGAAGGTGTTGTCGCGTAGCTCCGTCACCACTATGCGCTCGACGCTCGCGCCCATCTCCGTGATGACGTTGCGTAGGAGGTCGTGCGTCATCGGCCTCTGGGGCGTAATCTTCTCAATCTCTAAAGCGATGGCGTTCGCCTCGTAAGCGCCGACCCAGATCGGCAGCATCGTCTCGCTCTTCACGTCCTTAAGAATGATTATGGGTGTGCCGCTGCTCGGATCCATCATAAGACCTCTTATCTTAACCTCTATATCCATATTTAAACGCCCCCGATTCTAAGCCTCTCCCAAAAACTCCCCGTAAAGGCTGTGCGGTTTCGCCTCCGTGACTCGCACACATACGATCTTACCCTCTAAGTCGGACGCTCCTCTAAAGTTTACGACCTTATTGCAGGAGCTGTGACCCGTCATGTCGCTCGAAACCCTCGTGCTGGTGCCCTCGACCAGGACTTTGACCGCAGACCCGACGTAAGATTCATAGACCTCACGCTGTATGCGCATCTGCAAGCGTTCGAGGGCTAGAAACCTTTCAGTCTTCTCCGCCTCCGTGACCGAATCCTGTAAGGAGGCCGCGGGCGTCCCCTTCCTCTCGGAATACTTAAAAATATATAGACCGTCAAAGCGGCAGCGCTCGACGAGCCTCAGAGTATCCTCGAACTCCGCGTTGGTCTCGCCCGGGAAGCCTACGATGATATCACTCGTGAGCGAAAGTCTGCGCCACGAACTCTGGATCGCAGAGACCTTCTCCAGGTACCTGGACACATTATAGCCCCTGCGCATCGAACGCAGGACTCGGTCGTTGCCCGACTGTACGGGCAGATGAACCCACTCGCAGAGATTCTCGTGCTCTTCGATCGCCCTGACGATGTCCGCGTCGAAATCTCTCGGGAAGGAGGTCGTAAACTTTACACGCGGCACACCTGTGGACGCGACGGCCCGCAGAAGCCTCGCGAAAGGCGTGGCGCCTCTGAACCCTTCCAGCCCCTCCAACGTCTTCGGGCGGTAGCTGTTAACGTTCTGCCCAATCAGTTGCACCTCTCTATAGCCTTGCTCGATGAGTCGTCGAACCTGTTCGACTATCTCCGAGGCCGTGCGGCTGCGCTCGCGGCCGCGCGAATAGGGCACGATGCAGTAGGTACAGAACTTATTACAACCCTCTATAATCGGTACGAAAGCGACGTGCCTGGAGCGCCTCTCGGCGGGAGATGCGTCCCAGGATTCGCCCTCGCGCCTCCCTTCGAGGTCTATCGCGCGACGCTCACCTTCGCCGATGCGCCCTAGAAGTTCCGGGATTCTGTCGACGGCACCCGTTCCCGCTACAAAACTTACCAGCGGTGCGTTTTCAAAGATCGCCTCGCCTTCGAGCTGCGCCACACAACCCATAAGCCCTATGAACGGGAGCCCGCCAGAGCGCTCCCTACGTATTGCGTCTATCCTGTGAAAAACCTTCCTCTCGGCCTTCTCACGTATCGAACAGGTATTAAATATTACGAAGTTTGCCGCCTGCGGCGAGTCGCTCAACTCGTAGCCGGCGGCGCTCAGCCTCGTCGCAGCCCTCTCGGAATCGGCCACGTTCATCTGACACCCGAGGGTCTCTATGTAAACGACCTTCTTATCCACAACCCTACTCCCCCAGACAAAAAAGGAAGTCTATCAGAATACTCCGCCCCCTGCGAGAACCTTTTCTAGTGAGGAGGCGCTGCTGCTGGCGGCGAGAGCCCTAAGGACACGAGCGAAATTCGATGCGAGGAGCATCGCGGGGTTAAGCGCTTAGGGAGTTAAGCAATTGCTTATTAAGCATAACCTTTTAAACCCTTCCGCAAGACCCCCGTGGGCGAGTCGTACGTTATTCCCACTCGATTGTGCTCGGCGGCTTCGAGCTTATGTCAAAGACGACGCGGTTGATTCCACGAACCTCCGATATCAAGCGTGAGGACATCCTCCCCAGAACGTCGTGCGGCAGGCGAGCCCAGTCGGCCGTCATGCCGTCCACGCTCGTCACGGCACGAATCGCAAGAACCTTCTCGTAAGTCCTGAAATCGCCCATAACGCCCACGGTCGAGATGGGCAGAAGTACTGGGAAAGCCTGCCAGACGCTCTCGTACAGGTTAGCTAGACGCAACTCTTCGTCAATGATTCGGTCGGCGGCGCGCAGAAGGTCTAAGCGCTCCGAGTCCACCTCGCCCAGAATGCGCACGGCCAAGCCGGGCCCCGGGAACGGGTGGCGGCCGATGAAATCTTCCGGGACGCCCAGTTCCCGCCCAATTAGACGAACTTCGTCTTTGAAAAGCTCTCGGAGCGGCTCGATGAGCTTGAGGCGCATGCGCTCGGGCAACCCCCCGACGTTGTGGTGGCTCTTTATAACGGCGGACGGCCCGCGCACGGACGTGGACTCTATCACATCCGGGTAGAGCGTACCTTGAACCAGGTACCTGACCTCCCCTATCTCCTGAGCCTCCTTTTCAAAAACTTCTATGAAAACCCTTCCAATCCGACGCCTCTTCTCCTCAGGGTCGACGACCCCCTTTAGTGCCGAGAGGAAGCTTCCGGTCGCGTCAACTCCGACCACGTTCAGACTCATCTTACGCCTGAAAAGCTCGCAGGTAGTCTCGAACTCACCCTCCCTCAAAAGCCCGTTATTAACAAATATGCACGTCTGTCGGTCGCCTATGGCTTCGTGCACGAGCGCCGCGGCCACCGTAGAATCTACCCCGCCTGACAGGCCGCAGATTACACGCCCGCCCTCTACAGTGTTCCTTATCTTATTAATCTGCTCGGAGATTATCGCACGCGGCGACCAATCCCCGGCGAGTTTGCAGACCCCGTATAGGAAGTTCTGTAGGATCAGCTTGCCATACGACGTGTGCGCGACTTCGGGGTGAAATTGGACGCCAAATATGCGGCCGCTTAAATCCTCTAAAGCGTTAAGCGCCCCGTCGGTTCGGGCCGTGACGCGGAAATTTCCGGGGATTTCCGTCACGTGATCCCCGTGGCTCATCCACACGTCCATCTCTAAGGGAAGTCCCTTGAAGAGCGTGCTCTCCTCGTCCGTCACCTGAAGCCGTGCGTAACCATACTCCCTGCTGGCCGAAGGCTGCACGCGCCCGCCCATCTCGTCTGCCAAAACTTGCAGGCCGTAACATATACCCAACACAGGGCAGCTAATATTCTCGCGTATAACGTAGGATAGCTTCGGGGCATCATCGTCATAGACCGACGCCGGCCCCCCGGATAGAATAAGTCCCTTGGGTCTGTGCGCGAGTATCGTATCTAAGGGTGCGTTGTAAGGGAGAATTTCGCAGTAGACGTTCGACTCCCTTACGCGTCGCGCTATTAACTGCGTATACTGTGAGCCGAAATCAAGGATGATTACAGAGTCATGAGAACTATTCGGGTCGCTCAAGTTCAGTCTCCTGCCGGGCCGTATTTGAAGAGTCCGCAGCCTTCGGAGAAGCCGCGAGGAGAATGCGGAAACGCATTCGTCGCCCGGCACTCTGAAGGCTCGTCGGGTCATTATACTTAGCAAACGCGCGGCCCACAAAGAGTTGGGGCGGGCGGTCTCCATTTTAAACCCAGGGTATTGAACGCATGCCATTTTCGTCCACGAAACGCCTCGTTTTATTGCTGTTATTGCTGGCGCCAGCGCCCCCTCCATACGTCTCAGGCTCTCCCGCAGGGCAGGAGAATCAGGCTACTCTTTCGAGGCCCCTGCACGTGCGTTGGTCTTTCGAGGCCGAAAACCTTTCCAACCTAACTCCGGCCGTTAACAGTGATGCTATCTACGTCCCTCTCGATAACGGGGCGGTCGTCTCCCTGAGCAAGGAGAGCGGCGAGTTGTCTTGGAAGAGCGAGTTGGGCGGCGTAATTACGGCGTCGCCGGTCGCGGATTCGAGGGGCGTCTACCTGGCTTCGGAGATTCCGCCTTCGGGCGGGAGTAAGTATCCGCAGGCCACTGGCGTCTTGCGCGCGCTTGGCAGTAAGAGCGGTGTAACGCTCTGGATGCGCACACTGCCTTCGCCGATACGCGACATTTTGGCGGCGAACGCATCTATGCTCTTCGGAAGGTCTACGGACGGACGAATTTACGCCGTGAAGAAGGAGAACGGAGAGATCGCTTGGATAAAGTACGGCTCCTTCCCCTTCAACTCTTCCCCTGTGCTCTACGGCCATAAGCTTTACGTCGTGGACGCGGGCGGCAGCCTTTATGCCTTAGACGAGGAGACGGGAGAGACTTCCTGGCGTTATCGGACGCGGGGGCGTGCGGGCATCTCGCTCGCGATAATCGAGGGGACTGTCTTCGTAGGGTCGGACGACGGGTATGTGCACGCCATAGAGGAGACGACCGGGCGCATGCGTTGGCGCGCGCGCGCGGGCGCGGCCGTGCAGACCGTGCAGCCAGCAGGTAGGTGCCTTCTCGCCACCTCTCTGGACAATTTTGTCTACTGCCTCTCAAAGCAGCGCGGGAAGAAGATTTGGAAGCGGCAACTGCCGGGGAGAGTCGCGGCGCGCCCGCTCGTTCTGGATGAAGACGTACTCTTCTCCCCCCTCGCTGGAGACGAGTGCGTGGTCTTGAATCTACAGGACGGAAGGAAGGTTAACAGCGTCTACGTCGGGGAGGACAATAACAGCGAGGCAGACCCTCTTCTATCGGGTGACCTTCTGTTCCTCACGACCAGGAAGGCCGTCATGGCCTTCTCAAACCAGACGCAGGGCTCTTCCGCCGAGGGGCAGCCGCGTTGAGCGCGCGCGCGTACGCCTCAATCCTCCGCGGCGCGGCGAGACCCGAACAGAGCGGCGAGGCGAAAGAGCAGGCCGTGTAGCACGTATACGGAGACCAGAGCGAGCAGTACGTAGCGGGAGAAGAGCCAGACGAGCATACCTACGGCCGCGATTAAAGGCATGACTGTTATGGTGCTGCGCCTGCCCGCGCCCACCGTCTTGAAGCTCGAATACTTTATAGTGCTCACCATCAGCACGGAGAGCACCGCCACGAGCCCCATCAGCAGTCCAGTGTAGAGGGTCGCGCGGTAGCCGACGTAGGCCACGAGCGGTCGCGGCGCGAAGTGAACGATAGAGGCGAGCAGCCCCGCTGCCGCGGGGATTGGCAGGCCGACGAAGTTCTTCTTGCCGACTTTCGCAGTCCCTTCCGCGAGCGTGCGCGGGCGCGTGGCCTGCACGTTGAAGCGCGCGAGTCTGAGCGCGCCGCAGATTAGGAACATGAAGGAGACGAACCAGCCGAGCTTGTGTAGCTGGTCGTCCCAGGCCGTCAGCGCCGTCGCCTGCTGGAAGACCGCTCCGTAGCCCCACGCGTATACGAGGACTGCGGGCGCGATGCCGAACGTCACCACGTCCGCGATGGAGTCGAGCTGAATCCCTATCTCGGTCGTGGTCTTCGTGAGCCGCGCGATCCTCCCGTCGAGCGCGTCGAAGAGAACGGCCCAGCCTATCGCGCGCGCGGCGCTGTCGAAGTGGGCCGTCGCGCGTTCCAGCTCGCCGCCGACAGCGCCGCCGCCGAGAATCTGGAAACCACGCAGCGCGGCCATGATTGCGTAGTAACCCATACCTATGTTCGCGGCCGTGAAGGCCGAGGGCAGAAGGTAGAGCCCCTTCCTTATCCCGCGGCGCTGCACGGCCACTTCCGTCGTCGGCTCTGCTTCGAGGGGTGCTTCGGCGGCCACTTTAGAACCTCCCTATGACTGTTACTCCGCCGCGAACGCGCTCGCCCGCTCTCACAAGCACTTCGACCTCCGGCGGCATCACGAGGTCTGTGCGCGAGCCGAACTTTATGAGCCCGAAACGCTCGCCGAGTTCGAGACGGTCGCCCGGCCTCTTCCAGCAGACTATCCTGCGCGCGAGCACGCCCGCGATCTGCTTGCAGACTATCGTCAAACCCTCGCCCTGTATGGTCAGGGCGTTCTGCTCGTTGACGAGGCTCGCCGTGTCGCTCGTGGCAGGCTTGAAGCGTCCCTTCGTGTATGTCACATCCAAGACCGTCCCGCTTATGGGCGAGCGGTTGATGTGTACGTCGAGCGGCGAGAGGAAGATGCTGACGACCGTAGGCGAGTTCGAGTCTTCGTGCGAGAGCTTGCCGACGAGCGTGACGCGCCCGTCGGCGGGCGAGACTATGACAGTCCGCTCCGAAGGGGCCGCACGCTCAGGGTCTCGGAAGAAGTATGCCATGAAGGCCGCGAGCAGGAGCAGCACGAACGCCAGCACGAGCAGCGGCGCAGACGCCCACATGAGGCCGAGCGCGCCGACCGCGAGCGCCGCCAGCAGCGGCACGAGTGTCCAGACGTATCCTTCTCTAACCATTCTCTGTACCGTACCCTTTGAAGAGGCCGCGTCCAAGAGAGCGGCATTGCCGCCACGCGTCTAAAGGAAACGGGGGCGCTCAACATACTTGTCGCGGCCCCCGTACCTTTTTCTGTCTGACGGCGTTCTCTGTTACGACGCCCGCGCCAGTCCCTTCAGTGCGCGGCCGTCTCCGCCTTCTGATGTCTGAGCATTATTACGTGCATCTGATCTTTCACGGCCAGCTTCTTCTTCTTGAGGGTCACCTCTTCGAGCTGCTCTTCGTCGTTCGGGAACTGTAGCGCCGACAACTCACTCAAGCGTTGCTCGTAACGTACGTGTTCGCGGGCCAACTCCCTGAACTCCGGGTCGACCGCTATCAGTTGCTCCTTCAGGCTGTCCGTCTCTGTAATTTCCATCGCGGAAAAGTCTCCTTTCAGATGCGTGGAGTGGTATGTCTCAAAGGGTCTCGCTTAGTCAACGTCCCCCTCGCGCCCCGCATGGCCGTGTCGTGGGAAAATGTTAGCCCAATTCCCGACCCGTATCAAGCCGGAGGTGTGAGCGGCACAGTCATCACGAGCGCGTTCTCGACGGGCGAGCGGTAGTAATCGCGCCTTTCGCCCACCACCTCGAAGCCGAAGCGCCTGTAGAGCGCCTGCGCGGCCGCGTTGCCCGCGCGCACTTCGAGCACGGCCAGACGCGCGCCGCGCGCCGCGCCCGTCTCCAAAGCAGCGCCGAGCAGCGCCGCGCCCAAGCCCTTGCGGCGCGACTCTTCGCGCACGCCTATGTTGTTGATGTGAAGCTCGTCGGCGCTCACGCGCGTGGCTATGTAGGCTTTGACGCTCCGGCCCGAGTCGTCGGGCGAGTCGCGACGTACGACGAGCATGATTGCCTCCGGCCTCGCGAGTTCGGCGCGGTACGCCTCCCAGCCCCACTGGCTGAGGCCGGTCGTCTCCTCTATCTCGACGACCTCAAGCAGGTCGTGCTCGCTCATGGGCGCGAGGTCGCAACCCGTGCCCTCGCCCTTCAGTCCTGCGCGTGACATTGTTCCTTCAGCTCCGCGTCGGACGGCCTGACGTATATCGCGCGGAGTTCGTCCGCGCCCCCTCTCTCACCCGCCGCGTACCTCGAAAGCGCTATCGCGGAGACCTCCGCCGCGAGCGACCCCGTCTCGGGCGCGAGCACCCACTCGTCTTCGCGCGGCTCTTCACGCGCGTCCGTCAACTCTCTGAAATCGAGCCCGACCGCGACCGCCCTCTCCCTTAACAACTCTTCAAACTTGCGCGCGCCGCCGCCCGCGAACTTCACTCCGCCAGCGCCCGACATTCTCTCCAGAAGCCTCGCGGGCGGCACGTGCTCGGGCGGGCCGAGTTCTTCCACCTCGCCCTCTAACGTGACTCGAAGCATCTGCGCGAAGACCTCTCCGCGCCCTGCGGGCAGAAGCGCGCAGAGACTTTGCGCGGGGCGTGCGGAGCGCGCAAGCGCGTGAAGCGTCGGGACTCCGACGACCGGCCTGCCGAGCGTCGCCGCGAACGCCTTCATCGTCGCGAGCCCCGCGCGCAGGCCCGTGAAGCTGCCCGGCCCCGAGGCCGCCGCGAACAGTTCGACATCCGAGACGCGCACGTGCGCCTCCGACAGAGCGCGGTCAATGTCGGCGAGCACCGCCGCGCCGCCGCCGTCGCGCAACCCCCTCTCGCAGAGCGAGAGCACGCGGCCTTCGCGCAGCACCGCCACGCTCCTTCGCTCGGTCGCCGTCTCGACGCTCAGTGTCAGCATAGGCCGGAAATGCTCGGACTGCGCGCCGCCCGCGCAACTCTTCCTTTCAACTCATGGTCGAAAATTTGTGTTGTTTGACACGCCGTGTCGGTCGCGAGATTATAGGCGCGTGCACAACTCAAATCAATTGATAGTCTCGTCCTGAAACGTTCGAGGGGGTTTTGCGGGAATGGGTCTGCGCGTTGGAATCATGACAGGCGGCGGCGACTGCCCCGGCCTCAACGCAGTCATACGCGCCGTCGTGCGTCGCTCAATGATGCACGAAGGCGCGGAGGTGCTCGGCATCAAGAACGGCTGGCGCGGGCTCATCGAAGACGACTGGCGGCCGCTCGACCGCCTCTCCGTCACAGGCATACTCCCGCGCGGCGGAACTATCTTAGGCACCTCCCGCATCAACCCGAACGACGGCCCGGACTTCCCGCGGCGCATACTTGAAACGTGGGGGCGTATCGGCCTAGACGCGCTCATCGTCTGCGGCGGCGAGGGCACGTTGCGCGCCGCGCGCGATATGTGGCACGAGCACGGCCTGAACCTCGTCGGCATTCCGAAGACGATTGACAACGACCTCGACGGGACTGACTTCTCCTTCGGCTTCGACACCGCTGTAAACACGGTGATGGAGGCCGTCGACCGCTTGCACTCGACCGCGGAGTCGCACCACCGCGTGATGGTCATCGAGGTCATGGGCCGACACGCGGGATGGATTGCCGCGTACGGGGGCCTGGCGGGCGGCGCCGACGTGATACTCGTCCCCGAACATCCATTCCGCCTCACGCGCGTGTGCGAGCTTCTGCGCAGGCGTGAACGCCAGGGGAGCGCCTTCTCCATCATCGTCGTCGCGGAGGACGCGCACCCGCACACGGAAGAGGACTTCCTGGACGATTCGGCCAAGCAGGAGATCTACGTCAACGGCCGTCTGGGCGGAATAGGATTCCACCTCGCGCGCGCGATTGAGCGAGAGACGGGCATAGAGACGCGCCACGCGAACCTCGGCTACGTACAGCGCGGCGGCTCGCCCTCGGCCTTCGACCGCGTGCTCGCCACGCGCTTCGGCGTCAAGGCGTTCGAGCTGGTGCTCGAAGGGCGCTGGGGCCACATGGTCGCGCTCCGCTGCAACAAGACCATAAGCGTCCCACTCGACGACGCCGTACGCAAAATCAAACGCCTCGACGACGAGATTTACGCCGTCGCGCAACTCTTCTTCGGCTAAAGTATTATCTCAAAGTTGCAGGTTCAAAGTTGCAAGCTCAAAGTTAAGAAGGCATGTCCTTAAACTTTGGACTTGCAACTTGAAGCTTGCAACTTTGAACCTGCAACTTTTGTCTCCTCACTTCTCGCCGACAATCTTCTCTTTAATCTTCGTCTCAATCCGCTCACTCTTGATGTCGAGGCGCAGACGGTTGTAGAGGCTCATGTACTGGTTGGCGACCCAGACGAGGGCGAAGAGCGCGAGGAGGTAGCCGCGCCAGTCTTCGTATAGAAGCTTGTAGCGCGTGATGAAGAGAAAGATGGCAGTGATGTAGTGGCTGAAGCAGTATTCGCAGGTGAAGAGGTAGAAGAATTTTCTCTCGTACCAGCGTCGGCACGTCTCGCTCCTGCGCGCGCAGTATTCGCGCGGCTCGCGGAAGACCTCCTCGTGCGTCACAGTCCACGCGATGCACGCGATGGGTATCGCGATCAGAAACAGCGAAACTATCTGCACGCCTAGACCCGGCATGTCCGACTCTCCTTCGCGCCGCAGTCCTTAGCTACGCGCACGACTTCCCTTCTCAACACTTTTCACTAATAACTCATCACGCCATGCCATTTCGCACGAACTCTCTCCCAACGCTATCACGGTTTTGTCCCGAAGCTTTGGGAAATCTACGCGCGCGGGGTGCGTGTGTGCCTTTCGATTCCGACTGTGGTAGCTTTTACTCCGTAAACCTGCCGACGGCTGACCGCCAACCCCGCACGCGCAGGAGGCTCCCTTTTTATCCGAGATGACGACTTCTAACGCAACGCTCACGCCCATGCTGCGCCAGTATCAGGAGCTGAAGCGTCAGCACCCCGGCACGCTCCTCTTCTTCCGCCTCGGCGACTTCTACGAACTCTTCTTCGAGGATGCGATAACGGGCGCGCGCGAGATGGAGATAACCCTCACCGCGCGCCAGAAGGAGCGCGGCCAGCCCGTACCCATGTGCGGCGTGCCGCACCACGCCGTCGCGAACTACGTCGCGCGGCTGATACGCAAGGGCTACCGCGTCGCCATCTGCGAGCAGACCGAAGACCCCTCGAAGACTAAGAAGCTCGTGCGGCGCGAGGTCGTGCGCATCATCACGCCGGGCACGGCCGTTGACCCGCATCTTGTCGAAACGAAGGAGTGCGTCTACCTCTCCGCCGTCTGCGGCGCGGGCGATACCTACGGCGCGGCGTTCCTAGACCTTTCGACCGGCGAGTTCCGCGCGACCGAACTCTCGGGCGCTGACGCGTGGGCGCTCGTGCGCGCGGACATCGAATCCTACGCGCCGCGTGAGCTTCTCTTTCCACGTTCACTCGAACCTCTCGTCAGGGAAGCGTATGCGAGCCACATCGCCCGCGAGGCGACGCTGCCGCTCACGTCGGAAGAGTCGCGTCCGCCGTGCGACGACGTTGACTCCCCCGCGCCCATCGCGCGCATCACTCCCGCCGCTCACGCCGCCGCCGCTTCGGACGGCGCGGCGCTCGCGCTCACGCCCTTGGACGACTGGCTCTGGGAACCTACTTCGTGCGCGTCGCTCCTGCTCGAACACTTCGGCGCGCGCACGCTCGAAGGCTACGGGCTCGGCGGCCGTGTCGCGGCGGTCGCGGCGGCGGGCGCATGTCTCCGCTACGCGCGCGAGACGCAGCGCGCGGCCGCCGCGCACGTCTCCGACATAGGCTTCTTCGAGACGCACGACCATCTGGTGATTGACTCTATCACCTGCCGCAATCTCGAACTCGTCGAGTCGCAGGGGCCAGCGGGGCGAGGCGCTTCCCTGCTCGCGGTCCTGGATGCGACCGTCACGGGCATGGGCGCGCGACTCCTGCGCTCGTGGCTCCTGCGCCCTTCCGTTCGACGCGGCGAGATAGAGGCGCGGCATGGCGCGGTCGAAGACCTCCACCGCTCGCAGATGCGGCGCGACCGCGTACGCACACACCTCAGAGAAGTCTCCGACCTCGAACGCCTGACGGGCCGCATCAACATGGGCACCGCGACGCCGCGAGACCTCGTCGCACTCCGACGCTCTCTCGAACAAGTCCCGCGCATACGCCAGGCGTTATCGGACGCCGAAGCCTCTCTGCTTCAGGTCTTAGTCGAGAACGCCGACGAGCTTCAGGACGTGAGGGACTTAATCGCGCGCTCAATCAGCGATGACCCGCCCGTCAACTTCTCCGACGGCGGCGTCGTGCGCGAGGGCTTGGATTCAGAGTTGGACGAGTTGCGCTCGATAAGCCGCGACGCGAAGCAGACCATCGCCGCTCTCGAAACGCGCGAGCGCTCGCGCTCAGGCATTCAGAATCTACGCGTGCGATTCAACAACGTCTTCGGCTACTTCATCGAAGTCTCTAAGTCTGTCTCGGCGCGCGTGCCCGCGGACTACGAGCGACGACAGACGCTCGCGAACGCGGAGCGCTACACGACGCACGAGCTGAAGGAGTGGGAGCAGAAAGTTCTCGGCGCGGAAGGGCGCATACTCGAAATCGAGACGCGCATCTTCGCGGAGCTTCGCGCGCAGGTCGCGCACGAGACGCGAAGGCTTCAGGCTACGGCGCGCGCCCTCTCCGTGCTCGACGTGCTCGCAGCTCTCGCCGAAGTCGCCGTGCGTCGTCGCTACCAGCGTCCAACCCTTCACGACGGCGACGAGCTTGAGATCAAGTCCGGCCGACACCCCGTCATAGAGGCCATCGGCGACGCGCAGTTCGTCCCGAACGACCTCTACATGAACAACTCGACCGAGCGTCTGCTCATCATCACCGGCCCTAACATGGGCGGCAAGAGCACGCTCTTGCGACAGACGGCGCTCATCTGCCTCCTGGCGCAGATGGGCTCGTTCGTGCCCGCGTCTAGCGCGCGCCTGCCCGTGCTCGACCGCATCTGGACACGCGTCGGCGCGTCGGACGACCTCGCGCGCGGCCGCTCGACCTTCATGGTCGAGATGACGGAGACGGCCGCGATTCTTCACAACGCCAGCCCTCGCTCGCTCGTGCTGCTCGATGAGATAGGACGCGGCACGGCCACCTTCGACGGGCTCTCGATAGCGTGGGCCGTCGCCGAACACCTGCACGACTCGCCCGAGCACGCGGCGAAGACTCTCTTCGCGACGCACTACCACGAGTTGACGGAACTCGCCGAGCGCCTGCCGGGCGCGCAGAACTACCAGATACGTGTCGCGGAGCGCGACGGCGAAGTCATCTTCCTATACAGGATTGAGCGCGGGCGCGCGTCGAAGTCCTACGGCATAGAGGTCGCGCGCCTCGCGGGCCTCCCGCCCGGCGTGCTCGCGCGTGCGCGCGAAGTCCTCGGGAGACTCGAACGCTACGAGCTGGACGTGTTCTCGGAAGAGGGCGGCGACGCGGCCGTCGTCGTGGCGACGAACGGCGCTGGCGTGAAGGCGGGCGCGGACTTAGAAGGCTCCGACGAAGACGAGGCGCTCGTGCGTGCCGCGTCGCGCGCCGGACGCCGCTCGCTCGCGGCGCAGTTCACACTCTTCGACACGGTGAACCACGGCCTCCTCGACGAGCTTCGTGGCGTTGACATAGAGACTCTCACGGCCGAGGAGGCGCGCCAGATTCTTCTCGGGTTGAAGAAGAGAATTTTATGAGAAGGCAATTCAACAGAGAGGCACAGAGAGGCACAGCTAAAAGCTCTAAAGCCGTGCCTCTCTGTGCCTCTGTGTCGAACTCCTTCCGAATAAGATTCAAACGCCCGGCGCGTCTCTCAGCCAGTGCGAGAGGTCTCGGCGCAGCAACTCTTCAAGCTTCCGTATGTCTTCGCGATAGCCCTTGAGGAGTTGCGCGCGCACCTCCGTGTCCATGCGCGGCCTCGCGAGGTTTAAATCCTTCAGCAACGCCACCGCGCGCCCCATCACTCTCGAACGCGGCGAGCCTTCCAGCACGCGCTGCCAGGGCTTCAAATCCATCAGCAATCTATGAAGGGCGCGGCTGCGCGGGATGCCGGAGATGTTCGGCCTGTAGGCCATGTCGGGGACGAACGACTCGTCAACGCCGAGAAAGTTGAAGATGTCTTGCAACATCTCCACGGGGCGCGCGATGAAGTCTTCGTAGAGATAGACCCTTATCTGCTCCTTCGGGAAGAGGCCGTAGTAGCGCTGTAGATGTTCATAGTATAAGCCCCTCTGCCTGTAGAACCAGAACGGGCTCCAGTTCTCTCTCTCTCGATCCGGCTCATCGCCGAGTGCGCGCGCGAAGTCTCGCAACGGCTCAAGGTTCTCCCGTCGCTTGTGCATGAAGGCCGCGTATGCCGCGTCCGCCGGGTTACGCAGAATGGCTATCAGCTTCGCGCGCGGGACGTAGCGCTTGATTTCGTGCGCGGCCCTCTCGATGTATAGGTACTGTGTCGAAGCTTCGCCCAATGCCCGCTCGCCGTCCGCATTGTGGAAGAGCGCGGCGTAGGCCGCAAGGCTCGTCACGGTGTTGCTGAGGTACTGTTCGTCGCCCGGCCCGAGCCAGCGCGGCGGCGCGTTGACGTTCGCGAAGAACTTCGGCTCCTTCATCGGGCACATGAAGATCGAAGGATGCTGCTTGAGGTAGAGGTATAGCGCGGTCGTGCCGCACTTGGCCGCGCCGATGATGAAGAAGTTTGGGAATTTGACCATTACTCGGTGGACGGCGCGGGCTGAAGGGGCGGCCCGTGCAAATATACGAAGCGCCGCTTCGCCATACGGCGTCGGGTAAATTATAATCGCCCCGAAGAACGTTTGGAAATTGCGCCGGACTGTTCACATCTGAAGACTTTTCATGACAGACTTTCAGACCTTCCAGTCGCTCCCACTCGAACGTCAAATCGGACAACTGCTCTACATCGGCCTCCCCGGTACGGAGTTCGATGCGGACGCACGCGCCTTAGTCGAAGAGGTATCACCCGGCGGAGTCATCATCTTCGGCCGCAACGTCTCGGAGCCCGAGCAGCTTCGCGGCCTGCTCGACTCCGTGCGCGAAGCGTCGCCCGTCGAGCCCCTGCTCGGCATAGATCAGGAGGGCGGGCTCGTCGACCGCCTTCGCAAGATCATCACGCCGATGCCCGCCGCGCGCGTCATACGACAGCACGGCGACCTCGCGGGCGCGCGCATGCACGGCCGCATCACGGGCGAGGTGCTGCGCCTCCTCGGCTTCAACATGAACTTCGCGCCCGTCATGTCCATCATGACGGAAGACAGAGACCTTCTCTCGAACGGGCTCTACTCGCGCTCGTTCGGACGCTCGCCCGGCGAAGTCCTCGGCTACACGATGGTCTACCTGCGGGGGCTGCAAGGCACGGGCCTGCTCGGCTGCGCGAAACACTTCCCCGGCATCGGCGCGGGCGAAGTGGACACGCATCAGGAGATGCCCGTCATACACCTCACACACGACGACCTGCTCGCGCAAGACCTCGCGCCCTACATCGAGCTATTCCAGCGCGAGGACAACATGGTAAAGGCCGTCATGGTCAGTCACGGCGGCTTCCCGAACATAGACATACACCGAGGCACCGCGGGCGGTCAGCTCGTCCCCGCTTCGATTAACCAAGGCATCGTCACGGGACTCCTGCGCGAAGAGTTGGGCTACGAGGGGCTCGTCGTCACGGACGACCTTGAGATGGGCGCGATTGCGAGATACGCGGAGATTGAAGAGGCGGCGCTGCGCGCGATCCTCGCGGGCGAAGATATGATTCTGGTATGCGCGCGCCCAGACCTCATACGCCGCGCCTACAACTCGCTGCTCTCGGCCGCGCGCACCGGCGACTTGACGCGCGGGCGCATACTCGCGTCGCTGCGCCGCATCGCGGCGTTCAAGGCGCTCGTCGCTCCTCCAACCTCCTTCGACCGGAAGCGCCTTCAGGAGCTTTCGTCGGAGGTCGCGGAGCTTAACCGCAAATTGAACTACGTCTACGGAGGGAAACTCTGAATGAGGCTTCGCCCGACAAAAACGCTTCTCGCCGTCTTCGCCCTTTCGGCGTGTGTGCTCAATGCCTGCGGCGGCGGCGCGGGCGGCCATCAGGCGATGCGATTCCGTGCGCCCGTCGTGCTCAAGGTCAACGCGGCGAGCGCGCCGACGAAGCAGTACGCGAGCATCATACAGAATCAGCTCAAGCAGGTTGGCATACCCTGCGAGATTGACGCGGTCGAGTTCAACACGCTCTTGGATCAGCAGCAGAAAGGGCAGTTTCAGATAACGACGGGCCGTTGGGTCGGCGGCAATCAAGACCCCATATACCTCAACGACCTCTTCCACACGGGCAGCTTCCGCAACCGTGGCCGCTACAGCAACCCCGAACTCGACGCCGTGCTCGACGAGGCGATGAACACCTTCGACCGCGCCAAGGCCAAAGACCTCTGGGCGCGCGCGCAGGGCATCATCACACGCGAGATGGCGCAGATGCCGCTCTGGTACGTTGACCAGATGGTCGTCGCACGCAAGAGCGTACAGAACATCAACGTGCCCGTGGACGGCGACTGGCGTTTCCTTCGCGAGGTGACGGTCGAAGGCGGGAAGGACGGCCCCTTCGTTGTCGTACTTGAGAACAGCGCCGCGACGCTCGACCAGCTTCGAGGCACCGACGCCGCGAGCGAGCGCCTGCGCCAACTCATGTTCAACTCGCTCGTCCGCAAGAACGAGAACTTCGACTACGTCGGCGACCTGGCCTCTGAAATACAGCCCTCGCCCGACGGGCTCACCTACACCTTCCGCTTGCGCGACGGCGTGAAGTTCCACAACGGGAAGTCGTTCACCTCGGCCGACGCCAAGTACACTTTAGACACCCTGCTCGCCTCCGACTCGCCAAAGGCCAACGACTTCTTCGAGGGTACGGGCGCGGAGCGCCGTGGCCTGGTCAAGGCGACCGAAGCGCCCGACCCGCTCACGCTCGTCGTACACCTCAACAAGCCTTCCAACAAGTTCCTCTCAAACCTCGTCCCCGTCGGCATGATGCCGCAGGGCTACACGACCGACCAGCAGAAGCAGAACCCCGTCGGCACGGGCGCGTTCAAGTTCATACGCAACGACGAGTCGCAGCAGGTCGTCGACCTCGCCGCGAACGACGCATACTGGGGCGGAGCGCCCGCCGTAAAGCAGTTGCGCGTGCGAACCATTCTCGACCCGAACACCTTGCAGGCGGAACTAAAGAGCGGCGGCGTAGACCTCGCCGTCGTCGCGAGCCTTCAGCCCGACACCTACGAGGCTTTGAAGCAGGACGCGAACCTGAAGGTCGCGCAGTTCCCCGGCGTCAATCTCGTCTACCTCAACTTCAACGTCACGGCCGAGCCGCTCTCGGACGCGCGTGTGCGTCAGGCCATCGCCTACGCGATTGACCGCGAGGCTATCGTCAAAGAGCTTCTGCTCGGGCAGGCACGCGTCGCGAACTCCATCCTTCCCGAACAGTCCTGGGCCTACTCTCCCGGACAGGTCTACACGTTCGACCCCGCGAAGGCACAACAGATTCTCGACGACGCGGGATACAAGGCGCAATAACAGAACCGCGAGCGGTAGCGAGCGGGTAGCCAGCAGGGATTCACCACCGCAGAGACAGAGGCACGGCTATATGCTCTTAGCCGTGCCTCTGTGTCTCTGTGTTAGAACTACCCGGTCGCTACCGCTCCCGGTTCTGTTAAAGCTCGAAGCCTTCTGCGCGCAGGGTCTCTTCAAGTTCGGCGAGTGTGACGACGCCCTCGCGGACGAGTCGCGGGCGTTCGCCCGTTACGTCGAGGACGGTCGAGGGAAGTTCCGTGAGCGAAGGGCCTCCGTCAATGATGAGGGCGAGGCCGTGCGGGAAGTAGCGCGCGGCTTCAACAGCACTGCGCGCCGGGGGAAGCCCCGAGGGGTTCGCGCTCGTGGCCGTGAGTGCGCCGCCCGACGCGCGCACGACCCGGCGCGCGTGCTCGTCGGCGGGCAAGCGCACGCCGACGGTTCCGGTGCCCGCCGTGAGCAGCGCGGGCAGTTCCCTCCTCGCTTCGCCGATAAGCGTTAAAGCGCCGGGCCAGTGGCGCGCGGCGAGCGCGTCGAAGGCGCGCGACGTTCGCGCTATCAGTCGCGCGGCGTCAGAGGCTTCGGCGACGAGGACTAGAATCGGCTTCCCCTCCCGACCCTTAAGTTCGTTGACGGCCGCGACCGCGGACTTGTCGAAGGGACTAGCGCCGAGGCCGTAGAAGGTGTCCGTGCGGAAGGCAATGACGCCGCCACGTGCGACCGCACGCGCCGCGCGCTCGCGCGCCTCCTCGCTGTTGGCGATAATGTCTGTCAAGGGTCTCGCTCTCGCGTGTCGGTTAGAAAAGTTAATGCCCGGCTCTACGCAATGGCTCGGAGGTACTGCGGCGCTCGCTTCGCGCGGCGCTCGCTTCGTCGTGCGCGAGCCCGGTTCCGCGCTGCTCGCGCTCCGCATGTCTGCGTGGGTCGCGGCGCTCTCGCTGCTCGTTAAAATCCTGCCGCTTCCGCGCGCGCTCGGGCTTGTCGCGCCTTCGAGGCTCGGGCCCGCTACGCGCGACCCCGAAGCAGCACAGGCCGCGCTCGCGCGCCTGCTCGACTCCGTGCTCGCGGCAGACTTCTGGGTCTTCACGCCGACCTGCTGGAAGCGCGCGCCCGTGCTCCATCGATACCTCGCGCAGCGCGGCATAGAGACGCGCATAGTCTTCGGCGTGCGCCGCGACGGTGAAGACGCGCTGAGCGGCCACGCGTGGCTCGAACGCGGCGGAGAGCCACTGCTCGAAGCCGACGCCCCGGACTATAGAGTCACGTACAGCTTCCCTTAGCCCTCGCGCACGAGCTTGAGGTTGCGGAAGTTCTCCAGAACTCTCCGGACACTCCGGGTCGCGTGTTCGTCGTCCACTTCGTAGGCCGTCGTGATGCGGCCGACTATCTCTTCGAGCGAAAGACGCTCTTCGAGCCCGCGCC
>JBJMGR010000337.1:0-6378 GCA_045807805.1 Pyrinomonadaceae bacterium
TCCATTCCACGAGCGCGCTCCTGCGCCGGAGGGCCGCGCGCATCACGACCATCCCGCACTTCCAACCGTCCTGCTGGTAGAGCGGCAGTATGTTCGTAGCCGCGAGCAGGAAATTCATCGCCCCGAACCAAGTCCCCCGCGCAAGCCCGGCCGCGGCAATGTTGACGAGGACGCCCGCCAGAAGCACGAACACCTGCTGCGAAAGGCGTCTGCGCTGCAACTCCTTCATGTCGAGCCAGACGTACGCGCCAACGGGCAGCGCGTGTAGCTTAAGCTCGACGCCGCCGACCCGGACGCCGAAGAGACGAGGCCCCCAACCAATTCCGAGTTCCGAGGCGCGCACATCGCAAAGGCGCGCCGCGAAGAGGTGGCCCAGCTCGTGCACGAGCATCGCGAGGACGAACCAGAGGACGTAAACGAGAATCATTTTAAGGCGAGCCTGTCGAGTCGATTCTGTTATGACGGATTGACGAAAGGCAGTGAGGTCTGTCGTGTTCTCTCTCTTGCGCCATCCCGGCGATTGAGCGTCATGCCGCAACTGCCACGTGCCCACCGCGCTACTTCATTCAGATACCAGATGCGTGTCGGCCCGTAGTTGGAGTCCGGGCTTCTGGTCGTCTTGCAGGAAGTCGCCCGCGTTGATCGTGAGCCGCTTCAGCTTCTTGTAGAGCGTCTGCCGCGAGCCGAGGCCGAGCGCGACCGCGGCTCGCGCGACGTTGTAGTCGTTGCGCCTGAGCGTCTCCGTGATGACGCGCCGCTCGTAGTCTTCGAGCATGTTCTCCAAGTGCGCAGGCACCTGCTCCGACGCCGTGCCGCGCACGCGTGCGTCCGCCGGACGCATGCGCTCGCTTATCTCCTCCGCAGTGATGTAGCAGCCCTCGTCCGTGTAGAGCACGAGCCGCTCCATCTCGGCCGCGAGTTCGCGCACGTTACCCGGCCACGGGTAGCTCTGCAACAACGCGATGGCCTCGGCCGTTATGCCCGCCACCGCGCGCTCGTTTCGGCGTGCGTAGTACGAGAGGAAGTGAGAGATGAGCGCGGCGATGTCTTCGGGCCGCTCGCGCAGCGGCGGCACGTTAACGCCGAGCGCCGCGACGCGGTAGTACAGGTCTTCGCGGAACGTGCCTTCGTGCACGGCGCTCCGAAGGTCTTTATGCGTCGCCGCGAGCACGCGCACGTTGACGCGTCGCGGCGCGCGCTCGCCGAGCGTGTGTACCTCGCCCTCTTGCAGGAAGCGCAGAAGCTTCGGCTGTAGAGCGAGCGGCAGGTCGCCTATCTCGTCGAGGAAGAGCGTGCCGCCTTCGGCCGCGCGGATGAGTCCTTCGTGGTCGGCGTGCGCGCCCGTGAACGAGCCCTTGCGGTGGCCGAACAGCAGACTCTCGATTAAGTCTGCGGGCGCGGCCGTGCAGTTGAAGGGTATGAAGGGAGCCTGCGAGCGTCGACTCACGCGGTGGACTGCGCGCGCGACGAGTTCCTTGCCCGTGCCCGACTCGCCCGTGATTAGCACGGTCGAGTCCGAATCCTTAATCCTCTCGACCGAATGCGCGAGCGTCGTCATCGCGCGGCTCACGAAAATCATCCCCGGCAGAGAGGCCGCGGCCACCTCCGCCGTCTTCGGAGTCTTCAAGGGCCTGTGCAACTCTTCGCGCACGTGCGCGTGACCGTGCGCGAGCCGCGCCACATCCGAGAGAATCCGCAGACCCGAAGCCTGTCGCTCCGTCAGCGGGCGCACGAAGCGTCCGTAGATTGCCGCGCCCTCGCGCTGCGCGGTCGTGGCCGAGAGCACCAGGCAGATGTTTCTGTCGCCCGCCCTCACGCCAAAAGAGCATTCCGAGAGGGAGAGCGCGGCGGAGACGTTCGTCTCTGCGTCCGCAGTCTCTTCAGGGTCGAGCCCTTCCACCCACTTCAGGCGCGGCAGCTCTCCGTTCTTCTGCGAGAACGTAGCCATCCCGTAGGTCGGCGCCGCGGCGTCAACCATCAGCGCGGCCTTCAGCATCACGTCGTACAGGGCGTCCGACCCCGTCTCCGCGGCCCTGCAAACGGCACGCACCATCGCCGCAAGAGGCAGGTCGAAGCCGCACGCGTTCTCGCCCGGAGATGTCCCAGAATTAGACGCGAAAGGCACGTCAGACATAGAACCCCTTGGAAATCAACCTTTTACCGGGTCAAGCAGCGAATGAAATATCCGGCCGCCGTGCTGGAGGAGTCGAGAGCAAGCTCTGTTTTAAAATGTCCAGGGAGAGTATTTTTGATTGACCCGCCCCTTTAATTCGATTTGAGGCGAAGGCCAATCTCAGTCTATGGATTGCGGCAGTAAATTGTCAACCATTTTAAAACAATGTTGACTACAGACCAACCCTGTCGCGTTTAGCCCGTCCGTTTTTTACGTCGAGCGCTTTTCCACATCTGTGCCTCGGGTCGCACTCCCCTATCTCGCTGACAGAAAAGAGCCTCTCAGTCGAATGCCCGTGCGGCGGATTTCCGTTCGCCCGCTGTTCGCCAAAATGACTGCTTAAGCACCCTTACTTCAAGTAAATGTTGAACTTAGCTGTTTAAGTCATTGAAAACGAATATCTTTACACGCAAAAACTCACATGCTACAGTCCGCTCACTTTGTCGCGGGTGCTTAAGCGGCAAAGGGCTGCTGCCGATTCAACCTTCGCGGCCACGCGCTGTTTCAACAAGCCAAACGCAAAGGCAGAAGGCAGAACGCATCGCAAATTCCGTCTCTCCCGTCGGAACGAGTTGTAAAAGAGAACAGCAGAAGAAGACCCGGAGGTAAGTCCAATAATGTCAGCGAATCCTTTCTGGACTGATGCACGTCTCGCCACGCAGAGGCCGGCCGTTCGCGAATTCTCACTCCCCTCCCCCGTGCTCGAAGCGGGCGGCGAAGTCGCGGGCACGCGCGCAGTCGCACGCGGGCGCACCTTCTCAATCCCCTCCTGGGTATTTTTCTGCACGATCATGCTCGCTACTTTCGCCGTCTGCGTCACCGTGACGATGCGCGCGGACGCGGCGATGCGCGGGGCCGCGCAGAAGTACGAGCAGATGAACATGGACGTAGAGAAGGTTCGCGACACGAACGAGGCCCTGAAGAGTCAGGTCGAGCGGCTTCGGAGTGACAGTCACACAATAGAGGCGGCCGCGCGAACGCGCCTGAACATGGTTCACCCGAACGAGGTGGTCGTCCCGCTGAATTAGAGCCAGACCTTTATAGAGCGACGGCTGTGCGCAATCATTTTCCGCCCGACGCCTGCCGTAAGCTGACCCGCTCGTTTACCGCCGACGATTTCCTACCTGCACGGCGCGGCTGCACTTTAACAAGAGCAGCCGCGCCGCCTTTTCGTTTAGAGGGAGCGTTTCCGGGCACCCGGTTGACACCATTCAAGGGCGTCAACTAATATCGTTTTCTTGGTAAATTCATAAGTAAACCGGCAGTGTGCCGCACCCGTTTGAGGCGGCATGAGGAGTAGGGAGCGACAGCAAAGTCATGCCCGAGACCAAAGAGTTGAACACGCCCGCGGATGAGTCGGTCGAGCGCTGGGAGCGAGAGAGTCTGGAGCCCGTCCTGAAGAAGCGGCCGGAGAGAAAGAGGTGCTTCGAGACGGTCTCGCTCGACGAGGTCAAACGCCTCTACACGCCCGCGGACACCTCGGACGTTGACTTCGAGCGCGACACGGCCTACCCCGGCGAGTTCCCTTACACGCGCGGCATACACCCGACGGGTTACCGTGGCAAGCTCTGGACGATGCGCCAGTTCGCGGGCTTCGGCACGCCCGAGGAGACGAACGCGCGCTTCAAGTATCTGCTCGAACACGGGCAGACGGGCCTCTCGGTCGCATACGACCTGCCCGCGCTGATGGGCTATGACGCGGACTCGCCGCTATCCGAGGGCGAGGTCGGCAAGTGCGGCGTCGCCGTCTCTTCGCTCGCGGACATGGAGGTGCTCTTCGACGGAATCCCGCTCGAAGAGGTCACGGTCTCGCAGACCATCAACGCGCCCGCCTCCGTCCTGCTCGCTATGTACCTGGTCGTCGCGGAGAAGCAGGGCGCTGACTTCCGGAAGATCTCCGGCACGCTACAGAACGACATACTCAAGGAGTACATCGCGCAGAAGGAGTGGATATACCCCATCCGCCCGGCGATGAAGCTCGTCATCGACACCTTCGAGTTCTGCACGCGCCACGTCCCGAAGTACAACCCGATCTCCGTCAGCGGCTACCACATACGCGAGGCGGGCTCGACCGCGCTTCAGGAGTTGGCCTTCACTCTGCGCGACGGCATCGAGTATGTGCAGTGGGGCGTGGACGCCGGGCTCGACGTTGACGAGTTCGTGCCGCGCATATCCTTCTTCTTCAACGCACACAATGACTTCTTCGAGGAGATAGCCAAGTATCGCGCCGCGCGCCGAATCTGGTCGCGCGTGATGCGCGAGCGCTTCAATGCGAAGAGCGAGCGCACGCTACAGCTACGTTTCCACACGCAGACGGCGGGCGTCTCGCTCACCGTGCAGCAGCCTTTGAACAACATCGTGCGCGTCGCGATTCAGGCGCTCGCGGGCGTGCTCGGCGGCACGCAGTCTCTTCACACCGACGCATACGACGAAGCGCTCGCGCTCCCGACAGACCGCGCGGCGCTCATCGCGCTCCGCACGCAGCAGATCATAGCCGAGGAGACGGGCGTCGCGAACACGGTTGACCCCTTGGGCGGCTCCTACTTCATCGAGTCTCTGACGAAGAAGATGGAGGACGGCGCTCTCGACTACTTCGAGAAGATTGATTCGATGGGCGGCATGGTCGAGTCAATCGAGAAGGGTTTCCCGCAGCGCGAGATTCAGGAGTCGGCCTATCAATATCAGAAGGCCGTGGAGCGAGGCGACCAGACCATCGTCGGCGTCAACAAGTATGCGATGGAAGGCGGGCAGACGGAAGTCCCCACACTCATCATCAACGAAGGGGTGCGCGACCGACAGATCGAACGCCTCCAACAGGCGAAGGCGCACCGGGATAACGGCGAAGTCTCGAACGCGCTCGAAAAACTGAAGAAGGCCGCGCGCGACGGCGACAACACGATGCCCGCGACGATAGAGGCCGTGCGCGCATACGCGACGCTCGGCGAAATCTGCGACGCGCTGCGCGACGTTTACGGCCTCTACGAGGAGCCCGCATTTTAAAGAAGCTTTCAGCAATCAGCGGTCAGCTTTCAGCTTTTGCATGTTACGCTGATCGCCTTATTCGCCAGAGCCTCCGAGTTACCGAAAGATTTGGCTGAACGCTGAAAGCTGACCGCTGATTGCTTATGAGTGAAAGAAAGATTCGCGTGCTCGTCGCGAAGCCCGGTCTGGACGGACACGACCGCGGGGCGAAGGTCATTGCGCGCGCACTGCGCGACGCGGGGATGGAGGTCATCTACACGGGCCTTCGTCAGACGCCCGAGATGATTGCCGCCGCCGCCTTGCAGGAGGACGTTGACGCGGTCGGCGTCTCAATCCTCTCCGGCGCGCACAACACTCTGTGCCCGCGCATCGTCGAGCTGCTTCGCGAGCGAGGGATGGACGACTGCCTCGTCGTCGTCGGCGGAATCATCCCGCAGGAGGACATACCGCGCCTCAAAGAGCAGGGCGTCTCGGCGGTCTTCCTCCCCGGCACTTCGACCGAAGACATCGTCACGTTCCTGCGCGAGAACGTCGGCCAGCGCGCATGAGCCGCGGCACTGACGGCGACGAACAGACACACCCGGTCGTCACAGAAGAGCGCGGCGCGCTCGCCGTCATACGCATCGACCGCCCCGAACAGAGAAACTCACTATCGGCCGCAACGCTCGACTACTTAGACGTAGCCTTCTCTACTCTTTCGGCGCGCGCCGACATCAACGCAATCATCTTCACGGGCACGCGTGACGTTTTCGCCTCCGGCGCGGACATACGCGAGCTACGGACTCTCACGCCCGAGACAGCGCTCGAATTCGCGAGGCGCGGCCAAGCGCTCTTTCAAAAAATCTCCGAAGCGCGACAGCTAACCATCGCCGCAATTAACGGCTACTGCATGGGCGGTGGGCTCGACCTCGCGCTCGCGTGTCGCATACGCGTCGCCTCGCCCACAGCCGTCTTCGCGCACCCCGGCGCGCGCCTCGGCATCATCACGGGATGGGGCGGCACGCAGCGCCTTCCAGCGCTCGTCGGCACCGCACGCGCCGTCGAGATGTTCACGACGGCGCGGCGTCTGTCGGCGGAAGAGGCTTTCGACTGCGGGCTTGTCACGCGGATATGCCCGGACTCGCTCGCCTGCGCGTTCGAGGTCATCTCCCGACAGAGTCCCTCATGACATTCATTCCCTTCTAGCTCGTCCGGCCTAACATGCGGAGACAGTCCTGCCGCCA
>JBJMGR010000338.1:0-12653 GCA_045807805.1 Pyrinomonadaceae bacterium
ACTATGGCTGGCGCCCTCGTACTCACTGTAGCGGATGCGGCTGCCCTCCACCCGCTTGAGCGCCTCCGCCATCCCGCGCGGCTGTACGACCAGCGGAGGCTGGCGGCGGGTCAACCTGACGGGAAATTCCGATGCTCGAATGAGAGAGGCGCGGCGCGGTTGAACGCGCGGCGCGCCTCTCTCGTCCCGGCGGAATTTCAGACCGCCTACCTGTTGGAGTTGCCGCCCCCGCCGCCGCGATTAGCGTTACCAGCGCCGCCGCGGTTCGCGTTACCAGTGCCGCCGCCCGTGTTGGCGTTGCCGGTGCGACCGCCGTTCGCGTTGCCCGCGCCGCCCATGTTCCCGTTCATGTTCCCCGTCGTGCCGCCGTTCGTGTTCCCCGTGGCACCGGCGTTCATGTTACCTGTGGCGCCGCCGTTCATGTTACCTGTGGTGCTGCCGTTCGCGTTGCCGGTCATGCCGGCGTTCATGTTCCCGGCCGCGCCCCCGGTCGTGCCGCTGGCGTTGGCGTTCATGTTGCCGTTCGCGTTCGCGTTGTTCGCGTTGCCCTCCCCGCCGCCGCATGCGGCCGACGCCCCCAGCACGGCGCAGAGGGAGAGAACAGTCAGAGTCCTACGCATCGGAATGCCTCCTGTCAGTCAGACTGTCTTTGGTTGATAACCCTGTAGGTGAAGTGTATGTGGCTTGGTCTGCTCTGGTCTGTCCCTTGTAGGACAGATTCGCCCCGAATGAGGGCGTATGCTGAGCCTCGTCGGCGGGGGTTTGCGCATCGGCCCCGCCGCCTCCTGTGCCAACGCCTCAAGCAGAGTACACACGGGCGACACAAAAGGGACGAGGCCGTCGAGGTCGAGACGGCCCCATCCCTTTCTTCGGAAGAGCTTTCCGCATCAAGGCGCGCCGCGCGCATAGCGGCGGTCAGCTAGCGCGCCCTCCGGAAGCAGTCCGGTGCTATCTTCATGCTCGACGTGATTCGGGGCGCATACGTGGGAGTCGCCGCCACGAGCCGGGTGGGAGACTGAAGGAAGTGAGTCACGTGATACTCGCTGCGGCGACAGGACTCGGGACCACATGACCTGCCGCAAGGCTTGAGATGCCGGGGATGTCGATGACTTCCGGTCGCCACGAAGAACGCAGTCACCGGTTTTCGAGACCGGTGCACTAAACCACTATGCGACCTCTGCGCGGAAACTTTAGTAATGAGGACTGAGTTTAAGAGCCCGCGTCTTCCACTCAGTCCTCAGTCCTCGTCACTTTTCTTCTCTTCCGGAAGAAGTCCTGCATGAGCGCGCGGCAGTCTTCGCCGAGCACGCCCGCGGTCAACTCCATCCGGTGATTCAAGGAGCCCGAGTCGCAGATGCGGAAGACCGATTCGACCGCGCCCGCCCGCTCGTCCGCCGCGCCGTAGACCAACCGCGCGACCCTCGCCTGCACGAGCGCGCCCGCGCACATCGCGCATGGCTCGACGGTCGAGTACAGAACCGCGCCCGTCAGACGGTAGTTGCCTGTGCGCCGTGCGGCCTCTCGAAGCGCGAGCACTTCGGCGTGTGCCGTCGGGTCGCAGTCCGAGCGCGTGCGGTTGCCCGCCACGGCCAGAAGCTCGCCGTCGGCCCCGACCACGCAAGCGCCCACGGGCACCTCGCCTCGTCGCGCGGCCTCGCGCGCGGCCTTCAGGGCCTCGCCCATCCGGCGCTCGTCGTCGCCGCGCGGAGCCTCAAAATCGTCTCGCGCCTGCATTGTCACTCGCGTGCGTTTTCAATAAGCGGCGAACAAAAAACTGACTATAGAAGCGCGCCGCGCCGCGTGTCAAGCAGGCCCTTTCGGGGAAGTAAAAGGCAAAGGTAAAAGGCAAAAAGGGAGGATGAAGGCAAGCCTGACTCTCATCTTCCTTCGTCTGAAACAGCCCGACCTTCGTCAAATGTCGATGAAGTCCACGCTGATTCTTACCTTTGCCTTTTGCATTTTTACTTTTGCCTTACCGCGATGGGCGTCGCGTGTTATCATCTTGCTCAAAGTCGTGCGCGTAACCCCTCCCGGCGCGCGCGAAGGCGAGAACGAGTGAAGATGAAGACAGACCTCCGCCCCAGAACGAGCGAGCAATCGGCCATCACGAGCAAGTCATCATTGACGGCCCCACGCCCTCCGGCAGACTCGCCCGAGACCGCGCCCATACACCAGACCATCACGCCCGAGCAGGCGGCGGTCGTCGCGCAGGCTCCGCGCGTCGCACGCCCCGCGCCCACGCGCGCGGAGTTCGGCACGGCGATGGTTCACTTCTACCGCGGCGAGATAACGCGCGCCAACACATGGCGCAACCGTCTCGACACGACGACGAACTGGGCCGTGCTGACGACGGGCGCGACGCTCTCGTTCGCGTTCTCTTCCCCGACCAACCCGCACTTCGTCATACTCATCAACACCGTGCTCGTCGGCTTCTTCCTCTTCATGGAGGCGCGCCGCTATCGCTACTACGAAATCTGGTCGAGCCGCGTGCGCATCATCGAGACGGGCTACTTCACCGACATACTCTCGCCCGACGCGCCGCAGGACGACGCGTGGATGGCGCTCCTCGTCGACGACCTGAAGACGCCGCACTTCACCATCAGCGAGTGGGAGGCGCTCGGCCGTCGCTTGCGTCGAAACTACCTCTGGATATTCGTGCTGCTCGCGGCGTGCTGGAACCTGAAGGTCTACATACACCCCGTCCCGGCTTACGACTTCAACGCCTTCATAGACCGCGCGACCATCGGCGTCGTGCCCGGCGAGGTCGTCTTCATGGTAGGCGTCTTCTTCAACGCGGGACTGATCGTCTTCGCGCTCGCCACGACGCGTCTGCGCGAGGCGAAGGGCGAGGTGCTCATCGAGCGCGACTTCCACCCATTCCAGCGCGTCAGCGACTGGACGCGCGAGCGGGCCGCGAAGCGCAACAAGGCCACCGCCACCGTCCGCCGCGCCAAACGAGCGCGCGAGCGCACGCGCGCCACGCCGCGCCCCGCGGGCACGACGACGGGCGAATGGCGTCGCACCGCCGACCTTCATCGCTCGCAGCCGCCCGACGACATACATCGCTCGCAGTTCCCGAACAGGGACACGGTAATTAAGTAGATGTCAGATGGCGGATGTTAGGTGTTAGTAGTTGCGCCGTCATGGTTGTTGAAGATTACTCGCGCTCTACTCTTATCTTAACCGACATCCAGCATCTGACATCTGACATCTGACATCTGCCTTCCCATGCTAGAACTCGACGGACAACCTTTGACGCTCGAAGTGGTGGCGCGCGTGGCGCGCGGGCGCGAGCGTGTGTCTCTCGCCGCGTCGGCGCGAGAGAGGATGGAGGCGTCGCGCGCGTCCGTCGAGAGGATAATCGCGGAGTCGCAGGTCGTCTACGGAGTCAACACGGGATTCGGCAAGCTCTCCGACGTGACCGTGCCCGCCGACGAGCTGCGCGAGCTTCAGATCAACCTCGTGCGGAGCCACGCGTGCGGCGTGGGCGCGCCGCTCTCAGAGGAGGAGACGCGCGCGATGATTCTGCTGCGCGCGAACGTGCTCGCCAAAGGTTTCAGCGGTGCGCGCACAATCGTCGCGGAGACTCTGCTCGCGATGCTTGAGCGAAATGTTCTGCCCGTCGTGCCCGAGAAGGGCTCGGTCGGCGCGAGCGGAGACCTCGCGCCGCTCTCGCACCTCGCGCTCTGCTGCGTGGGCGAGGGCGAGGCTTTCTACGAGGGCGAGCGCGTGCCGGGCGGCGACGCTCTGAGGCGCGCGGGGATTGAGCCGCTCCGGCTCGAAGCCAAAGAAGGTCTCGCGCTCTTAAACGGCACGCAGGCTTTGACGGCCGTCGGCGCGCTCGCGCTCGAACGCGCGGAGCGTCTGGCGCGGACCGCAGACGTGTCGGGCGCGATGTCACTCGAAGCATTGAAGGGGACGCCCGCCGCCTTCGACGAGCGCATACACCTCGCGCGCCCGCACGCGGGGCAGGTCGAGTCGGCCGCGCACCTGCGCGAGCTTCTGCTTGAGAGCGAGATACGCGCCTCACACGTCTCGGGCGACCCGCGCGTGCAGGACGCATACTCTCTTCGGTGCATGCCGCAGGTTCACGGCGCGGTGCGCGACGCTCTGGCGCACGCGCGCGCCTCCGTGGAGATTGAGACCGGCGGCGCGACCGACAACCCGCTCGTCTTCGCGGAGACGGGCGAAGTCATCTCGGGCGGCAACTTCCACGGCGCTCCGCTCGCGCTCGCCTTCGACTACTCCGCAATCGCGCTGACGCACCTCGGCAACATCGTCGAGCGAAGAATTGACCACGTCGTCAACCCGGAGAAGAACGAGGGGCTCCCGCCGTTCCTGACGGCGCGCGCGGGCGTCGAGTCGGGCTACATGATTCCGCAGATCGTCGCGGTCGCGCTCCTCAACGAGTGCAAGGTGCTCGCGCACCCGGCGAGCACGGACAACCTTCCGACCGACGGCGGCAAGGAGGATCACGTCTCGATGGGGATGACCGCTGCGTCGAAGCTGCGCCGCGTCGTCGAGAACGTCGAGATGGTAGTCGCGATAGAGCTGATGGCCGCGGCCGAAGGGCTCGAACACCGCGCCCCGCTTCGTCCCGGCGCGGGTGTCCGCCACGCGCACGCGAAACTGCGCGAGTCCTGCGAGCGCCTCACGCGCGACCGCTCACTCTCCGACGACATCACGCGCGTCGCCCACGCGCTCCGCCGCGGCGACTTCGATTTGTAACAGAACCGGGAGCGGTAGCGACCGGGTAGCGGCTTAGAGGTGCATATGTGTCTCAGAGCTTGCGACCCGCTCGCTACCGCTCCCGGTTCTGACTTCGCCTTTTACAGAAGCTTTACAGCAGTGCCTTTGACTTCCGCGCGTCTTTGGCCTAGAAGTCTGCCGACGCGCGCGCCGCACATGCGTTCTTGTCTGCGCGCTCGCATGACACACGACAAGCGGAGAATACTTAATGTCACAAGTGACGACCGTCGAAGAGGTGCGCGAGGGCGTGGGGGGCGCGACGAACCTGCTCGGTGAGCGCCTCACGGCTCGCCCGCGCCTCAACTCGGTTGACGCCGTGCGCGGCATAGTCATGGTCATCATGGCGCTCGACCACGTGCGCGACTTCTTCCACGTCTACGCGAAGACGTTCGACCCGCTCGACCCTTCAAAGACCTGGACGACGCTCTTCTTCACGCGCTGGATAACACACTTCTGCGCGCCGACGTTCGTCTTCCTCGCGGGCACGGGCGCGTTCCTCTCGACGCGGCGCGGGAAGACGAAGAAGGAGCTTTCCATGTTCCTTCTGACGCGCGGCCTCTGGCTCCTTCTGCTTGAGTTGACGCTCGTGCGATTCGGGTGGTTCTTCAACTTCGACTACCACTTCATCTTCGTGCAGGTCATCTGGGCGATAGGCTGGGGCATGATAGTGCTCGCGGGGCTCGTCTTTCTTCCCATGCGCGTCATCGCGGCGTTCGGGCTCGTGATGATACTCCTGCACAACGCGCTCGACGGGCTGCGGTCGCAGGACTTCGGCGCGCTGCGCTGGCTCTGGGTCGTGCTTCACGAGACGAGCGTGCTCTTCCCCCGTGAAGGCTCGGTGCTGCTCATCGCGTACCCGCTCGTCCCCTGGGTCGGCGTGATGGCCGCCGGGTACGCGTTCGGAGAGATTCTGACGCTCGAACGTGAGAGGCGCAGGCGGCTTCTGTTCGGAATTGGCTTGACGGCCGTCGCGCTCTTCGTCGCCTTGCGCGCGCTCAACGTCTACGGCGACCCGCTGCCTTGGGCCGTGCAGGAGCGCGGCGCGTGGTACACGTTCCTCTCGTTCCTCAACACGCGGAAGTACCCACCGTCGCTCCTGTTCCTTTTGATGACGCTCGGGCCTTCGATCATCGCGCTCGCACTCTTCGACCGCGTGCGCGAGCCCGGCGCGCTCCTGCGCCCCTTCGTCACGTTCGGGCGGGTGCCGATGTTCTACTACCTTCTGCACGTGCCCTTGATGCATCTGGTCGCGGTCGTCTTCGCATACGTGAAGTATGGGCACGCCGAGTGGCTCTTCCTGAACTGGTTGCCGTCGGGCCAGTGGCAACTGGCACCGCAAGACTACGGCTACGACCTCTGGGTCGTCTACGCGGTCTGGCTCGGAGTCGTCGTCGCGCTCTACCCGCTCTGCCGCTGGTTCGCCGCCGTCAAGTCCAGACGCCGCGACGCGTGGCTCAGCTACCTGTAAAACAGAACCGGCAGCGGTAGCGACCGGGTAGTTCAACCACCACCGCGGACACGAGAGGCACGGCTAGGATTCAACTAGCCGTGCCTCTCGTGTCCGCGGTGGTGAATCCTTACCGACACCCGCTCACTACCGTTCGCGGTTCTGTTTTTACTTCTTGCCTTTTGCCTTCGGCGTCGCGGTCGCGGGTTGTTTCGGTTGTGGCGCGGGCGGCATGAGGTTGACGGGCGCGGGGTAGCCCTTGCCACGCAGCGCGGCTATCTCGACGACCAGCTCCTTCTGACCCTTCACGGTGTAGGTCACGGCCCCGCTCTTGTTCTTCTCTTTCTGCTTCGGCGTCGGGGTCGGGCTCGCGTCGTTGGTCGGGTTGCCGTGCGCGTCATGCGCCATCGCTTCGAGCGCCTGCGACGCTTGCGCGCGCTCCTGCTCGCTCAGGTCTTCGAGCTTCACGCCGTAGACTTCGAGCACGCGTCGAAGATTCTCCTCCGTGTTCGTGCCCTTGTCGTAAACGTCCCGGTAGACGTGGAGCCGCCCGTCTTCGACGACGATGGTCTCGTAGCGAAGCTCGACGGGTACGGGCGCGCTGAGCTTCACGTTCTGCGTCTTGTCGGGCTTCTTCGCGTAGTTCGTAACGTCCTCGGGCGTGAGCTGCGTGCCGGAGGTCTGCGCCAGGAGCACTGCGAAGTCCTGAACCATCTCGTTCGTCAGGCCGACGCAGCCGTGCGACGCGAAGTTGCCGAGGCGCGCGGGGTTCTTCCCGCCGTGTATGAGCGACGGCAGGCCGATTGGAATCTTGATCGGCCCGAGCGGGTTGAGCTTGCTTCCCGCTTCGATCTTCTCGCCGGGCTTGACCTTGCCCTTCACCCAGGGCTCATCGGGCGGAGTCCAGGTCGGGTTGAAGATGATGGTGTCGGCCTTTCGCATCCCCTGCGGCAGAGGAAACTCCGGGTAGCCGATGCCGACGCGGTAGGTCTTCGTGAGCCGCCCGCCCTGAAACACGTCCATGCGGTAGGCCGGCGCGTTGACGACTATGCGCGTGTCTGTCGGAACCGCGTTCGGCTTCGCCGCGAGCGCGTCCTCGCCGCCCGACCAGCGCTCGCGCACGAGCGTCGTGAAGGCCGACGCCTTCTCTTCGCCGACGACCTCCTTAATCTTCTCAGCCGCGCGACGCGTCGCCTCCGTAGTCGTCCCCGACTCGGCTCCCTGCTCGCTCAACCCGGCCGTGCCCTCGCGCGCGACCTGCTTGAGGCGCGCGACCTGCTCGTTCGACAGTTGCAGCTTCGACTTCAACTCGCCCGCGAACGCTTCGTCCGCGAACATCGCGTCGAGCACGGGCAGAGTAACGGGAAGGCTCGCCGCGTTGTTCGACGCGCTTGTATTGGTCCCCGCCGCAGGAGTCGCGCTCGCGGCGGGCGCGGGCGTAGTGTTCGCGACGTTCGGCGTCGAAGGCTGTGCTGTGTTCGTCGGCGCGCCCGTCGTGCAGGCGGACGCGGCCAGAAGAAGCGACGCCAGAACCAGCGCGGGCGTCGAATGCGAAATCATCTTCATCCTCAATCAAAGCTCCTAAAGTGAACTCCCACGCGCGCGGCCTTGCGTCGTCGGCCTTCGTCTACCTTCGGCCCCTTCTCAACTGAAGCGCCGCGCGACATCCTCGTGGGAGAGAGTACGGGCAAACTCCCGCACGCTTCGCCGTGGCAACTCCCGTTCCCGCCGCCCCGTCCCCACACTTTACGCCCGTAAGAGCGTGTAATACACGCGCGGCGCGCACCGTTTGCGAACGCCGCGCCCATCCGCAAACAGTCCATAACGGCCCACACTCCCGTAAATTTTTCGACGCGCGGCTGATCCCTTTCGCCCGCGCGTCGCGCGTTACGGGTTGAAAGGCCGGACGCGTCCGGCCGTGTGTGTTGCTTGGAAGGGGACGCGCCGCGCGGGCGAGGCAGATAGATTCATCTACGTTTCATCCCGACTCATAACGCTTCTTTTAAGGTGCCGCCCGCGCGGCACCGTCCCCCCTTTCGATAAGGCAAAAGGCGGAAGCCCGACCATGAGGGAGGGCGTGGGCCTAACGCGACAGACGAGAAGGAGGATGAGGGTAAGCCTTACTCTCATCCTCCTTCCTTTATGTACGACGGACGCCCTCCCTCATGGTCGGCCTTCCGCCGTGTGCTACTGCGCGGCGCGAAGAATCGGGTAGGGGTTGACGTTGTCGCCCGTCCAGAAACGTTTGGGGTCTGCGACGCGGTAGATTTGGAAGTGTAGGTGCGTGTTGCCGGGGGCGGCGTTGCCCGTGTCGCCGACGTACGCGAGGGTCTCGCCGCGACGCGCGACGTGGCCTTCCGCTAGCCCGTCGGCGTAGCGTTCGAGGTGCGCGTAGTAGAAGACTATGTGCTCGTCCGAGGCGGCGAGCTGATAGAGCGTGATGCCGCCCTTCTCGCTTCGGAAGAGCTTGACGATGCGGCCGTCGGCCGCCGCGACGACGGGCGCGTTGCGCGGGGCGATGATGTCTATCGCGTCGTGGACGCGCCCCTCGCTGCGCGCGTCCGTGAAGGTGTCGCGCAACTGCTCGGCCCTCACGCCCTGCACGGGAATCAGCAGACGCATCGAGGCGAGCATTGATGCCGTGTCGCCGCTCGGCACACCCTGCGTCTGAGGCTGCGTCTGAGGCTGCGTCTGAGGCTGCGACAAGGTCTGCGCCGCCGGCGTCGGTGCGGGCCCGGCTGTCGGCGTAGGCGTCGGCGCGGGCGTCCCCGACGCTTCGCCCGACGGCGCGGTCGCGGGAGACTGCGTCTGCGGGGTCGCGCCCGGTGACTGGGTCGCGTCCGCCGTCGGCGTCTCGACGGTTTCGGGGTGCGCGGGACGCAGAGGAGTTACGGGCTGCGACCAGTATGCGCTGCTCAGATACCAGACGAGCGCGGCTATTGCGGCGAAGACCGCGGCGGCTAAAAGTAGCACGCGCGCGCGCGGGCCGAGTGCCATCGTGTGACCATCTCTCCTTCGGAGCGGTTTCGGACGAACTGAGGAGAGCTTATTGAAGTAGGGCCGCGTGGCGCAAGTTGCGGGTGGCGCGGCGGCGCGGTTTTCTGCTATTACATAGCCTCACAATCAACCGTCATCATCGCGGGCGCGTCCCGAGGAGGAGAGAGATACGTGGCTGACATTTTCGACGAACGCCGGAGAGGTCTCGAAGAGGAGTACTTCAGGCGCAAGGACAAGGAGTCGCTCGAACGCCTGCGCGAGGCTATTCGCGAAGAGGCGAAAGAGAGAGACATGGGGCCGGTCACGATGGACTGCCCGCGCTGCACGGGCAAGCTCCACGAGGACATCTACGACGAGGTGAGCATCAATCGCTGCGACAACTGCAGCGGCATCTGGCTCGACGCGGGCGAACTCGAACAGATAATCGATCAGGAGAACTCGACCAACCGCTGGCTCCACGCCTTCTGGCCCGGCAGGACGAGCGAGAAGTGACGCTGAACGACGAATGGAAGGCTTGCCTTCTCAATTTACGAGTCGCAAGTTCAAAGTTAAGGGCAAGCGCCTCCGACTTTGAACTTTGAACCTGCGACTTGGAACCTATATCGCTAATGAGTGAAGCGACGCCGAAGTTGACCGCGCTCGTGACGGGCGCGTCGGGCGGCATAGGCGAGGAGCTTGCGCGGCTCTTCGCGGCCGACGGGCACGACCTCGTGCTCGTCGCGCGCAGCGAGGAGAAGTTGAAGTTGCTCGCCGAAGAGTTGGGCGCGAAGCACAACGTCTCGGCGCGCGTCGTCGCGTCAGACCTCTCGCGCTCTGAAGCGCCGCGCGAAATCTTCGACGCGTTGGAGCGCGCGGGCGTACGCGTCGATGCGCTCGTCAATAACGCGGGCATCGGCTCGTGGGGACTCTTCGTCGAGACCGACCTCAATCAGGAGCTTGAGCTTCTACAGATCAACGTGGTCGCGCTCACGCACCTGACGAAGCTCTTCCTCCCGGCGATGATTGCGCGCGGGCGAGGCTACGTCTGCAACGTCGCCTCGACGGCCGCGTTCCAGCCCGGCCCTCTGATGGCCGTCTACTACGCCTCGAAGGCTTACGTGCTCTCGCTCTCCGAGGCGCTCGCGAATGAGTGCGAGGGGACGGGCGTGCGCATCTCGGCGCTCTGCCCCGGCCCGACCGAGACGGGCTTCGTCGCGGCGGCCGGGATGAGCGAGTCGAAGCTCTTCGACCGCGGCGCGATGAACGCGCGCGAGGTAGCAGTGGCGGGCTACCGTGGACTTCTCGCCGGAAAGACGATAGTGATACCGGGCACGCGCAACGCCCTTGTCGCGCGCACGGTGGGATTCATGCCGCGCGGGCTCGTGACGAAGGTTGTGCGCGGCATACAGGAGAGGCGCGAGCACTAGGCGACTCGCGAACGCGGCCCGCGCTCCTAGCCCTCCGCACGACTGACGAGCACGGGGGAACGGACTTTCTTAAAGGACAAACGCCCCTTGTCTACTGAAAACTACTCCCCCGCCCTGCCGCTTGAGGAGAGCCCCGCCCGCTCGGAGACGCGAGACGCGAACGCACAGCCGCCCGGCCCGAAGGGCAACCCCTTCTTCGGCCGCCACGTCAACGCGAGCCGACGCGACCCGCTCAATTTCATGCTCGGGCTCGCGCGTGAGTACGGCGACCTCTCGACGTTCCGCGTCGGCCGCGAGCGCGTCTACTTCGTCAACAGTCCCGACGGCGTGCGCGACGTACTCGTCAACCACTACGACAACTTTCTGAAGGGCAGGGGCCGCACGCGCACGCGGCAACTCGTCGGGCAGGGGCTCCTTTTGAGCGAGGGCGACCTGCACAGGCGGCAGCGCCGACTGGCTCAGCCCGCCTTCCACCGGCAGCGCATCGCAGCATACGCCGACGAGATGGGCGCGGCCGCGGCGCGCTTCTCCGGGCGCTGGCAGGACGGCGAGACGAAGGACATCTGGCCCGAGATGCTACGCCTCACGCTCGGCATAGTAGGCCGGACACTGTTTAGCGCCGACGTTGAATCGGAGACGGACGAGGTGGGGCGCGCGTTGAAGGACGTGATGGTGAGGTTCCACGCCTTCAAGCTGCCGGGCTCGGACATGCTGGATCGCCTGTCGCTGCCGCGCATGGCACGCGTGCGACGCGGCGAGCGACGCCTGCGCGCGCTCGTGCTCGGGCTCATAGAGGAGCGGCGGCGCGCGGGGCGCGACCACGGCGACCTGCTCTCGATGCTCATGCTGGCGGAGGGCGAGGGCGGCGGCGAGGCGATGACGCCCGAGCAGGTCTGGCAGGAGGCGCTGACGATCTTCATCGGCGGCTTCGACACGATAGCGACGACGCTGATGTGGACTTTCTACGCGCTCTCTCGGAATCCGGAGGCCGAAGGAAGGCTCCACACGGAACTCGACTCTGTTCTGGAAGGCGGGCGCGCGGCCACGTTTGAAGACCTCAAGCGGCTACAGTACACGGAGCGCGTGCTGTGCGAAGCGATGCGCCTCTATCCGCCCACCTGGAGGCTCATGCGCCGCGCGCTCAGAGACTTCCCCGTGGGCGGCTACCGTATCCCTTCGGGCGCGCTCGTCGTCGTCTGCCAGTACGCGATGCACAGAGACCCGCGCTTCTTCCCAGACCCCGAAACGTTCGACCCCGAACGCTGGACTGCCGACGCGCGAGCCGCGCGCCCGCAGTTCTCCTTCTTCCCGTTCGGCGGCGGCCCGCGCCGCTGCCTCGGCGAGCCGTTCGCGATGACCGAGGGCGTGCTGCTGCTCGCGACGCTCGCGCGGCTCTGGCGCATGCGTCTGGTCGAGGGCCACAAGATAGAGATGTTGCCCCAACACCTGCTCCGCTCGAAGTGGGGCATGCGGATGCGGCTCGCGCGGCGTTAACCTTCGGAAGAGTCGGGCGGCGTTAAGCTTCGGAAGAGTCGAGAGGACTTCGAGCGCCGTTAACTTTCGTTGCGCGTCGCGCGCCGCGTGCCCGCCGCCACGCGCGTGAGGGCGCGCGCGATTCCGCCGACGAGCGGCAACCCGAGCAGACGCCCGCGCAAACGGAAGGTCGCCGAGTCGTACAGAGTGTCGTACTGCCTCCCCTTCGAGAGCGAGACCGCGCGCAGATAGCTTGCCGCCGCGCGCGCCTCAGCCTCTTCGTCGCGCGCCGGGTCGGCCGCGTGCTCCGCAATCACAGACTCATACAGCCCTACGAACTCCCCGACGAATCGCTCGCGGCCCGCCTCCGCTCGTACGCGCTCCGAGACGCGAGCGGCATCATTCGCGTCGTAGCGCGCGAGCGCCTCTTCGACCGCGCGCCCGAACTCTTCCGGCGTACTCCTCGGCCCCATCGAGCGCATGCCGAAGTTGTCGAGACGTAGGCGTTCAAGCCCGTCCGCCGTCACTACGGGGCCGAGCCTGCGCCACCAGTAGACGACCACGGACGCGCCCACCGCCAG
>JBJMGR010000339.1:0-6325 GCA_045807805.1 Pyrinomonadaceae bacterium
GCAACGCAGGATGCGCTCGACCACGCTAACTTGAGCACGACGACCGTCTACGTGCAGCGTATCGCGGTCAAGCGCGACTTGCACAGCGCGGCTGTAGCGCGACGTCGAAGGGGCAATGATATTACTTGATGTCCTTCATGACTTCACATCAATGATCCCGGCAGTACACGCCAGCAAGGTTGCGTTGCAGGAATTATTCTGAGGTGAGAAGCGGCTCTCAAGTCGTCTCACTCAGGCAGCAAGGCCGAAAAGGCTCGCGACAAACTTCGCCTGTCCAACCGCGTCACTGCCGTCCAGCCTTTTCACCTGCCCCTTCCTCATCATGTGCGCCGCCTCAATCCCTTCTATCGTCCGCTCCGCTGTGTGGAATGAGCGGAAGCATTGCATCGCTCGCCACCTCTTTCTGATAGCCCTGTGGTCTTGTTCGATGACGTTGTTCAGGTATTTGACGCGCCTCAGCTTACAATCAGGAGGCAGGACTTTCTCCTTCACTGAAGAAGCGAAAGCCTCCGGGTAAGAGGCGTGTTTGTCCGTCCCGATGGTGAATGGTAGCCTCCGGTGGTCGGCCCTCATCAGCTTGTTGAAGAAGCGTTTCGCCGCGGAAACGTCCCGCCTCGCGCTGAGCATGAACTCGATTATAGGTGTTCGCGGTGCTGCTTCCGCTTACCCTCAGTGAGATAGCCTTGCTATCGTTGCTGAGCGATGAGCGGAGGCGGGACATGCGGGTGGTTGTGACGAATCATGAATTCGGAGCGTTCCCGACGTTTTAGACTATTACTTCGCACACCTGCCCGCGCGCTGCGGCCCCTCAACGAACTCTCAGATGACGGCGGCTCCCAGCACGCCCCGACTATAATGACTTCGCCGGGTCTCAGCCAGCATCTCCCTGCCGCCGGAGTTCTATTCCTGAGGAGGGCTTATGCTCGAATACGCTGCCCTGATCGGCATCGACTGGTCCGATGCTAAACACGATGTCTGCCTGCTCGACTGCGCTTCGGGTCGGCGCGAGGCTGCCGTCATCAAGCACACGCCGGAAGAACTCGACCAGTGGGCCGACTCTTTGCGCCGACGTTATCCGGGCCGGAAAGTCGCCGTCTGCCTGGAGCAGGCGCGAGGCCCGCTCGTCTACGCGCTCTTGAAGTACGACTTCCTCACCCTCTACCCTATCAACCCGAAGACGCTGGCCAAGTTCCGTGAGGCGTTCACCACGAGCCGGGCCAAGGATGATCCCTCGGACGCCGCCTACCTCGCCGACCTGCTCGCCCTGCACCGCGACAAGCTCAAGGCGTGGCTGCCGGATGATGAGAAGACTCGCACCCTCCAGTATCTGGTCGAGCACCGCCGCCGGCTCGTCGACGACCGCTCCCGCATCAGCAACCGCCTGACCTCGCTCCTGAAGGGCTACTTCCCGCAGGTTCTCGACTGGTTCCCCGACATCTGCACGAAGCTGGTGGCCGAGTTCCTGCTCCGCTGGCCCTCGCTCGGGTCGCTCAAGCGGGTGCACGACACGACCCTCAGGCGGTTCTTCCGCGAGCACCACTCAACACGCCAGCAGGTCGTTGATCTCAGGATCGCACGCATCAGGTCGAGCGCCCCGCTCGTGACCGACCGGGCGGTGATCGCCGCCTCGGTCGTGATGGTCAAGGCCCTCGCCGCGCAGATGAAGGCCACGGTCGAAGCGGTCGCGGAGTTCGACCGCCAGATCGAGCGGCTGTGCCAGGCGCATCAAGACTACGAGGTGTTGGCGAGACTGCCCGGTTCGGGGACGGTCTACAGTTCGCGCTTGTTAGCCGCCTTCGGCACTGACCGCACCCGCTTCGCCTCGGCCGAGCGCGTAGCCTGTCTGGCCGGGGTGGCGCCTGTGGTCGAGCGGAGCGGGCAGAGTAAGTGGGTGCATTGGCGCTTCTGCTGCCCGAAGTTCCTGCGGCAGAGCTTCGTCGAGTACGCGGGCGAGTCGGTCCGGCACTCGTTCTGGGCGAGGGCCTTCTACATGCAGCAACGTGCTAAGGGGAAGTCGCACCAAGTGGCGGTGCGGGCGCTGGCTTACAAGTGGATCCGGATCATGTACCGATGCTGGCAGACGCGTCAGCCCTACAATGAGGTCGAGTACTTGGAGAGCCTGCGACAGAAGGGGTCGCCGCTGCTGAAGTACGCCGCGGAGACTCCAGCGTAAGGGCAAGAAAACCCTTGACTGAACGCCTCAGATGTATAGTCTGGCCTTCTTTGTCTACGGCGCGATAGGGTACTTACATGTTTTCCCGACGCAAGATGTAAGTCTCCTCCACCCGGTATGACGTGCCGCTCATCTTCAGATGTTGACGGATGCGCTTATTGATTTCGGGGGCATACCTTTGTACCCAACGAAACACGGTCGAGTGATCTACGTCGAGTCCGCGCTCACGCATCATCTCTTCGACATCGCTAAAAGATGGCTGGTATCTGCAGTACCATCTGACACACAAAAGGATGACGTCCGGGGCGTAGTGCCTCCATTTGAAGGGTGAGGAGTTACGATGCATGGATATCCCTGGTAACACAATTGAGAGAACGTGAGCGAGGTATAATAGCCGAAAGGCTATTTTTGCAACACTGCCGTCATGGCCGTGCGCGGGTATATCTATACACTTGGCCTTTGTGACCTTCAGGAGAAACACCCCCACTCCGATAACGTGGCTATCCACACCGGAGGGAATCGTCTCAAGCAGACCAGCCGCCAAGCGCGGCGGCTGTAAGTGCTGTCATGATTTCGGCGTCAAGAGTTGAGGAGCGCGGGACGCCATTGACGGAAGCGCGAGTCCATGACGGGGCCGCGGAAGGCCACGGCGGCGGCGTGGCTCGCGCCGAGGGAGACGCCCTTAACGAACCACTCGGAGGCTTCGTGCGCGACGCCCTCGGGCTCCGCCAGCACGCGCGACTCGCCGTCCGCGAGCGAGACGGAGAACCGACGCAGGGGGTGCGAGAGTCCTTCGCCGAGTGCTTTGATGTACGCCTCCTTGCGTGTCCAGTAGAGAAAGAAGGCGGCGGCGCGCGCGCCTTCGGGCATGGCCCGCAGCGTCTCGACTTCCCGTTCGGAGAAGAAGCGCTCGGCAATCTCCATCCCAGGGAACTCCTCGCGCACGGCTTCGACATCGACGCCCACCTCTCGTCCCCGTGTCAGCGCGATGAGGGCCACGCCCTCCGCGTGCGAGAGGTTGAAGCGGAGACAGTCCGGCCCTTCTTCGCCTTCCACTTCCGGCTTGCCGAAGGGGCTGTAGGTGAAGCGCAACTGTCCGGGCGGGCGGCCGAGGTAGTGCCCGAGGACGGCTCTCAAGGCTCCGCGCGCGACGACGAACTGTTGCCGATGGCGGTCGAAGTGGAACCGCCCCGCTCTCTGGCTCTCGTCCGGGGTCAGTGTGTCGAGGCAGGCGCGATAGACTTCGGCGGGTTGATCCAGACTCACGCGCCAGAGGTGCAGCTCGTCGGCCCCGATGCGGAGCGACTCAGCGCTTGACTGCCACTCCTCCCAACGCACTTCGCCGCGTTCTGTTGTTCGAGAAGACATGAGAGTGCGTCGGTAAGCGGAGTAAAAATAATTGAAGACCGTGCATAAAACGTTGGGCTCGCGGAAGCGGCGTCGCGCTTCGGACTTTCAGGGGCGGAAACCGCACCGCCCCGCGCCGCGACACCGCGTCAGGCTGTAGGCTTCGCGCCAACGCCGAGCGCCAACTGATTTAAGCACGGCCTTCGTTTAAGTTTCGTCTCCGCCCCGACCGGCGGCCTGCTCCTCCATCTTCTTGCGGAGGCTCAAGGGGCGCATGTCCGTCCAGACCTCTTCGATGTAGGCCAGACACTCCTGCTTCGTCCCCGTCTTCCCGGCGTCGTTCCAGCCGAGCGCGTTCTCGCGGTCGGCTGGCCAGATCGAGTACTGCTCCTCGTGGTTGACGACCACTTTGTAGATCGTGTTGTCTTCCCGTTCGTCGCTGCTCATGGCGATCTCCTCTTCAAAGTTGTGAAGAACTCTCCGGGCAACACGATAAATCGCCACCGTGATGATTGCAACCTACTTCCCCGCCGCTCGGTCTGTAAGTTAACTATGTCGCGTCAGCTATACACTCTTTCAATATTCGGCCGACGGCCTCGACGTGGGGGCTGAACAGAAGCGTCTGGTGACACCCCGGAATCCTGTGAACCTTCAGCCCGCCCCCGGCATATTCCTCCCAGCCCATGTCCGGGGGATCGGACGGAGACGCGTCACGCTCCGCCGCCCGCAGGAGCGTGATCGGCCCGGCGTACGGCTTGTGTTTGTAGGTGAAAATAGCCTGATGGTTACCTTTCTCGACCTTGAGCATGCGGTGCGGATAAGCATGCGGCATGTTCATGTAATCCGGCGGATCGTCTGAACGTCTTAAATGTTCGACGATGTAGTCAACTTGCCCGTCGGGGTCGAGGCTGCGCAGTTCGTTCAACTGTACGTCCAGAGTTTTGCGGTATCGCAAATACCAGTAGCCCGCGCTGTCGAACTCGCCTTCAAAGCCCGTGTTGTCGTCGCTCCTCGACGTGTCCAAGAATACGAGCAGTGACACTCTGGAACCCGCCGCTTGGAGTTGCTGCGCCATCTCGTAGGCGACGTGAGAGCCGAAGCTGTAGCCCAGAAGCATGTACGGCCCTTCGGGCTGCACCTCGCGCAACGCCTCGATGTAGTAAGCGGCCATCGCCTCCATGTTCGTGTTCGGCTCGTCGCCCTCGTTGACGCCCTTCGCCTGTAGCCCATAAAAGGCTTGACCCTCGCTAATGTTGCGAGCCAACTCAAGGTAGTACGTCACCGTCCCTGTAAGCGGGTGGGCTCCGAAGAGGATATTTTTTGAGTTGCCCGGTTGTATCTCCAACAGTGGAGACCACTTGGAACTTTTACCCACAGAGGCGGAGCCAGCGCCGCGCAGACGCCTCTCGACCAGCGCGCGCCGGGCCGGTGACATACTCTCTATTCTTCGCGCGAGTGCTTCATTGCCAGCCATCATTTTTCCTTGCCCGCGTGGGAGCGGTCGCCCACGCCATTTGAGTTCACCTCGCCCGGGCTCCTTCCGCGACCCGGCCCTCAGAATTTGACTAGGAGCTCGCCCCCATCGTCACCTTCATAGACTTCCGCCTGACGTTCTTTAACATCGCGGCGTTAGAGTTCAAGGCTTCCTGTTCTTCAAGTTGCCGCCGCTCCCGCTCCTCCTCCGTGAGCATCTCGATTGAACTCAGCCGCGCCTCCGGCTCCGCGCCGGCTCCCTCCAACAGTCTCCCGAAGTGGCGCTGCATCCGCTCGACCCGCTCCCGCCCGTAGAGGCCGGGGTCGTAGCACCACCGCACGCCCAGCCCGCCGTCCTCCCGCTCGCTCACCCAGACCGTCAGCTCGAACCGTCCCGCCTCGGTCTCCCCGCCCAGCCCGCTTAAGCTCAGCCCCTTGAGCGTCAACTCCTCCTTCGCCGTGTTCTGCACCCCGAAGGCCACCTGCACCAGCGGCGTCCTGCCGGCCGCCCGCTCGGGCTGCAACTCCTCGACCAGCCGCTCGAACGGAGTCTCCTGGTGCGCGTACGCGCCTAAACAGACCTCCCGCACCCGCTTGATCAACTCGCGGAAGGTCGGCTCGCCCGAGAGGTCACCTCGCATGACCAGCGTGTTGACGAAGAAGCCGATCAGAGACTCCGTTTCGCCCCTGGTGCGGTTCGCCACGGCCGTCCCGACCGGCACGTCCTCCAACCCCGTGTAGCGGGAGAGGAGCAACTGGAAGGCGGCCAGCATCGTCATGTAGAGCGTCACGCCTTCTTGCCGCGACAACTCCCGCAAAGAGTCGGCCACCCCGGCCTCGATCACCCCCGTGTAGGCCGCCCCACGGTGCGAGGGCGTCGCGCCGCGCGCCCCGTCCGTCGGCAGTTCGATGACGGGGAGTGCGCCGCCCAACTGCCGCCGCCAGTAGGAGAGCTGCCGCTCCAAGACCTCGCCCGTAAGCCAGCCCCTCTGCCAGACGGCGTAGTCGGCGTACTGGACGGGGAGTTCCGCCAGGGGCGACTCCCGCCCCTCGCTGTACGCCTCGTAGAGCGCCGCCACCTCACGCACCAGCACTCCCATCGACCACCCGTCCGAGACGATGTGGTGCATCGTCAAGAGCGCCACGTGCTCCTCCTCCCCCAGCCTCAGCAGTTGCGCCCGCAAGAGCGGCCCGCGCGAGAGGTCGAAGGGCAGACGCGCCTCCTCGCCCGCCAGCCTTGTGGCCTCCGCCTCGCGCTCCGCCTCCGCCAGGTGCGACAAGTCCGTCACCGGCAGCGCGATGCCCGACGCCGGCTCGACCACCTGTCTGGGC
>JBJMGR010000340.1:0-6762 GCA_045807805.1 Pyrinomonadaceae bacterium
AATCTCCTTCCTCGCGAAGTCAACTCTCTTCCGGATGCCCGTCATCGGCTGGATGTTGAGGACGGTCGAAGCGCTCCCGCTCTACCGGCGCGCGGACGCGGGCGAGAACACGTCGCAGAACCTTCGCACGTTCGTCGAGTGCCGCCGCCTTCTCGCGCGCGGCCGCTGCATAGCGCTCTTCCCCGAAGGTTTTTCGCACAACGCGCCGAAGCTGATGCCGTTGAAGACGGGCGCGGCGCGCATCGCGCTCGGCGCTGCCGTTCAGGGGCTGAAGGTCGTCCCCGTGGGGCTCTACTACACCTCGAAGACTTCGTTCCGGGGCGAGGCGCTTCTGCGTTTCGGCGAGCCGTTGGACGTTCCCGTCGTCGAGCCCGGCGAAGACGGCGAGCCTCCGCGCGAAGAGGTTCGCGAACTCTCGGCGCGCATCGAAGCGGCGCTGCGCGGCGTGACCTTGAACGTCGAGACCGAAGAGCAGTTGGACGCGGCGCGCAAGGCCGAGCGACTCTTCTCTTCGGTCTACGAAGGCTTGAACGTGAGGCTTCCGCTCGCGGAGCGCTTCGACTTCCTGCGCGCGCTTTCGGCGCAGCTCTTTGCCCGCCTCACTGCCGCGAAGGGCTTGGAAGAGTTGCACGGACGCATACTGCGCCACGAGTCGGAGCTTCGACGCATCGGGCTAGTGCCCGAGAACCTTTCGCTCTCAAGACACTCGCGCTGGTACGTCCTGCGCCACTTCCTTCTGCGCGCGTGCGTGCTGCTCGTGCTCCTGCCGCTCACAATCGTGGGCGTCTCGATTCACCTGCCCGCGTACACGTTCTGCGTCCTGCTCGCGCGACTCTTCCCGCGTCACGGCGTTGACGAGATAGCGCCGACGGTTAGGATTCTCGCGGGGATTCTCCTGATGCCGCTCACGTGGCTCGTCGTCGCGGGTCTCGTCTTCTACCGCTGGCGGTGGGAGGCCGCGCTTCTCTCGCTTCCAGTCTCCGTGCTCTGCGGCTACGTCGCGCTGCGCTCGCTTGAAGAGTTGTACGACATGCGCGGATGGTTCAAGGCCGTGCTGCTGCTCGTGCGCCGCCGCAAGCTCTTTCTGCGCCTGCTCATCGAGCGCCGGGCGCTACAGGATGAGCTTGCGCGCCGCGACGAGCCCGCCCGCGCCGACACTCACGCGGGCGACTGACGCAGTGTTATCATCCGGAGCCTATGACTAAGAGAAGGCTCCTTCTGTTCAGCAACGGCTCCGAGCTAATAGGTCTGACCCCTGCCTTGTACGCGCACGACGCACTCAGAGACTTCTTGGGGACGGCGGTGCGGCGCGTGCTCTTCGTGCCCTTCGCCGCGGTCGTGCGCACGGAGGACGCGTACCTCGCGACCGTCCGCGAGAACTTCGGCCCGCTCGGCTACGAGGTCGAATCCCTCCATCAGGCGGCGGACGCGCGCGCGGCCGTCGAGGGCGCGGACGCCATAGCCGTCGGAGGCGGAAACACCTTCCACCTTCTGCGCGGGCTCTACCGCGCGGGCGTAGTCGAGTTGATACGCGAGCGCGTACGAAGCGGCATGCCCTACGTCGGTTGGAGCGCGGGCTCGAACGTCGCGTGCCCGACTATCAGGACGACGAACGACATGCCCGTCGTCGAGCCGCCGACGATGGACGCGCTCAACCTCGTTCCCTTCCAGATAAACCCTCACTACACGGACTTTCACCCGCCCGGACACATGGGCGAGACGCGCGACGAACGGCTCAAGGAGTTCGCGCACGCGAACCCCGGCGTCCGCGTCATAGGCATACGCGAGGGCACGATGCTACGCGTCGAGGGCGACGAGATAAGGCTCATCGGCGGAAAGCCCGCGCGCCTCTTCCGAAAGGGCGAGGAGCCGCGCGACATCGCGCCCGAAGAGTCCTTCAGCTTCCTTCTAAACTAGAGGCCGCGGACGCCGACGATGAGACAGTATCAGGAACTCTTGAGGCACGTACTCGCACGCGGCGCGGAGCACGAAGACCGCACTGGCGTCGGGACAATCTCCTCGTTCGGCTATCAGACGCGCTACGACCTGCGCGAAGGCTTCCCCATCGTCACGACGAAGCGCGTTCCATTCCGCTGGATAGCCGAAGAGTTGTTCTGGTTCCTCTCGGGCGACACGAACGAGACTTCCTTGCGCGCGCGCGGCGTTGACATCTGGAAGGAGTGGGCCGACCTCGAACACACCTCTCGCTTCGGACGCGCCGAAGGCGACCTCGGGCCCGTCTACGGCTACCTATGGCGCAGCTTCGGCGGCCGGTACCCGGAGCGCGACGGCGTAGACCAGATAGCTCGGCTCGTGCGAGAGATTCAGCAGAACCCGAACTCGCGCCGCCTCATCGTCACGGGATGGGACCCGAGAGTCGCGGACTCGGTTGACCTCCCGCCCTGCCACACACTCTTCCAGTTCAAGATCGAGCGCGGCCGCACGCTCCACTGCCAGCTATACCAACGCTCGGCCGACGCCTTCCTCGGCGTGCCATTCAACATAAGCTCCTACGCGCTGCTGACGCACATGCTCGCGCACGTCTGCGAATTGAAAGTCGGCGAGTTCGTACACACCTTCGGCGACCTGCACATCTACCGTAACCATCTCGCGCAGGTCGAAGAGCTTCTGTCGCGCGAGCCGCTCCCGCTCCCGCGCCTCGAAATACTCGACGACGGAGAACGCTTGCGAGGTCTCGAAGGGCTGCTCGCCTTCCGCTACGAACACCTGAGTCTCAACGGCTACAAGTCGCACGGCAAGATAGAAGCGCCCGTCGCGGTCTGAGGTGAGAGCATGGCAATCATCGGCATCGTCGCAGTAGACCGCGCGGGGGCCATCGGCAAGGGCGGCACGCTCCCCTGGCACTACACGGCCGACCTCAAGTTCTTCAAGGAGCAGACGACCGGCAACGCCTGCGTGATGGGCTACAGGACTTGGCTCTCGCTGAAGAAGCCCCTGCCCAACCGCCTCAACATCGTCCTCACGCGCCGCGACGGGGTGGAGCCGCGCGAGTCCGTCCTGTGGGTGCGCGACAGAGAGTCCGTGCTCTCGCTCTACGAGTACCTCAACTGCGACTTATACGTCCTCGGCGGCGCGCAAATCTTCGACCTCTTCCGCGAACACATAGACCGCTGGCTCGTCACCGAAGTCCCCCTCACAATTGAGTCGGCCGACGCCTTCCTCCCCGCGAACATACTTGAAGGCTTCCACCCACACGACACGCGCGACCTCGGCGACGGCCTGAAGGTGACTTTCTATGAGAGGGAGCGCTAACCAACCCCGTGGTCAGTTCCATCAGCGCATTTAGAGGACGTTTAGGACGCCATATCTAACGCCCGGCATCACCCACCCGCACATTCAATGTTGATGAGAGGCACGCTACTGAGGGTCGGGTGCACGCCGTTGTCAGGTGCGGCTTTACGCGGCGATCTCGATGTATGAGGAGTAGCTACTCGGCTCTGGGATTTCATACCCTTCCTCCCGTAGCCCCTCCAGATGAAATTCAATAGCCTCCCGGATATTCCGCTCGACTTCTTCTTTGGTCTTTCCCGTCGAGCCGCAGCCCGGCACGTCCGGCGAATATGCGGAGTATCCGGTTTCCGTTTCTTCTACGATGATTAGGTATTTCTTCATGGCTTAAGCCCCGACTGCTTCAAGATGTTGTTCAACGTGCCCGCCGCGACATCATCGCCCGGATTGCCGGGCACTGTGACCAGACCCGCTTTAGTAGGATGTTTGTATTGATGGTGGCTGCCCTTGGTTCTCACCCGATACCATCCATCCTTCTCGATTAATTTAACAATGTCCCGTACTTTCACGCCTCAACATTAATTCCCACGCGCCCACATGGTCAATTCTCAGCCGCACCTAACGCCCGGCACCACCCGCCGCCCCGAGCCTCTGAAAGTAGATGAGAGCCGCTGTGTCGGCGGTCGGGTGCACGCCGTTGTTATACTGCGCCGTCGCCGAACTTCCCCCCCCTGCGCCGCCGCCTCCTGCTCAGCCCTCGCGCCTCCTCCCCGGCCGGGGTCATCTATATTATCGGGCCGCCGTGTCCCGTAACGCGCAGACATCTTTGCCGAGTTCTATAATAGAACTCGGTAGCGCCGGGCGGGTGAGCCAGGGCAACTAACCTAACCTGCGCGGCGGGCTCGGGTTGAAACCGACTCGCCTCGCCCGGCGTCGAGATGGCACCGCTTCTTCGGCGAACTTGTAGTTATGATGGAGGGGGCGGCAATCAATCTTGCCGCCCCCTCCTTGTTGTGTCCCGTGGTGTGACGTGCGGGAGAGGTTGTTATGTGCCGTGCCTTACCTGGCGGGCGTCTGTTTGGTGCCTTTGCGTGTGAGGCCGGATTTGCGTTCGCTCTTGCGTGTGTAGCCGAAGGCGGCGTAGAGGGGGCTGTCGGGGCCTTCCGTGGGGTCGCCGATGACGCCGTTGACGACGAGTTGAGCCTTCGTGTCGAATGCGTCGTCGGCCTGCTCGCGCGTGGCGAGCGCCTCCGTTATCTGGTCGTTGAGGTCGTCTATGCGTCGGCGCGCAGTGCGTGCGGGGACGACCGCCGTTGACTCGAACTGTGCCAGAGTCATCCCGCCGAAAGACTTGTCGGGCGCGAGCGTCCGCCAAGCGTTGAGCATCCTTTCCATCTTCTCTTCAGTGTCTTTCGGGCCTTTGGGCATGTGAGCGTTCCTTTCTGTGCGCCGTGGGCGCACGCGTGGGTGGTTGATTTTCGTCGTGCTTGTGAGGCACGGGGCTCTTTTTCACGTCCCGGCATAGGCTTTGAGAAAGCCTGACTGTGCCCTGTACCGCCCTACGTCCGTTCTGAAAGACGCGATTTTGCTGAGGAATGTTAAGAAACTCCCCTTCGCAAGCGAGGATTTCGCGTCCGGGAGTGTCTATTTATCATTAAGTAACGCGATACTCAAGCCCGGTAACGCGTGACTTGGATTAAGTAATGCGTTACCGGGGTCAGGTATCGCGTTACTTAAGCTTGGGTAACGCGATACTCGGCTCGGGTATCGTGTTACCTAAGTCGAGTAACGCGTTACCCAGGCCCGGTAACGTAATACCGGAGTCGGGTATGGCGTTACCGAACGTCAGTACTACCATACCCGGCATAAGTATTTGTCGAGATGCCGCGTCTTTTATAGCGATTTGCAGTTGGGTTGCGAGCACCACAACAGAACCGCGAGCGGTAGCGAGCGGGTATAGGTTTCGACAGGCAGGCTCTCGGCGTAACTCGCTACCCGCTCGCTACCGCTCGCGGTTCTGTTTGACCGCCCGCGGCGCTGGTCGCATCCATTCGCTAATTGCTATAGTTGTTGACTCGCGCACGCAAGTTTGTCATAAAAGCAGTCTGCCTGTTCTATACAATTCCGCACCTTCTAAAGGCGACGCGAAGCGAAAGCCGTCTCAGAGTCTACCTTGCCCGACCGAAACAGAGAGAAGGGCCGACGCCGGTTCCTGCCAATCAACTATCGCGGGCTGCTGTTCGACCTGGCGGTCTTCGCGTTCAACGTCTTTCTCGTAAGGCTTCTGACGCGCCACATCGGGCGTCTGCTCTCTTTGACCTTCCTCAGCGACGACCCGCAGGCGAGCCGCACCCTTCTCATCGTCATCTCAGTGGCCTTAGCCGCGCAGCTAATCGGCGCGTGCCTCAAACGCAGGCCGCTTCAGGCGCGTCTGCTCGCGCAACACGAAGGCGACGCGAGCCCTCTGGGCTGTTTAATCATTCTTCACTTCGCGTTGACGCTCATCACTTCCGCGGGGATCGTCGCGCTGCTACTGCCCGACGCGTCGGGCGGCAGCACGGTCCTCGTCTTCTTCTTAAGCATGATCCCGACGGCGCTCGTCTGGCGCGCGATAACGCCGTACAAGAGGCCGCCGGAGCCCGACTGGCGCAACTCGCGCGGGGCGGAGATAGTCGCAGACCTATGCCTCTTCGCCTATATGCTCGTCAACCTCGCCGTCTGGAACACCGTGACCTCCGGGTCGAACGTGCGCGCGTCGAGCGTGGGCGATCTGTTATCGCGCGCCCTCGGCTTCGTCCTCCTCAGCCCCGTCATACTCCTCTTCTACCTCCCGCCGCGCCTTCTCTTCCTCGTCGAAGATTACAAGTACCCCATGACGTGGATAAGCATGACGCTCGCCGTCGCGCCCGTCGCATACCGCATCATCATAGGCTCGCCTTTGAATACGGATTGGTGAGGGCGCGGTCTTCGGCGCGGTCTCTTCCTTAGACGCGCGTGTCAGTCGCGCGTTCGCGCGCGGGGCGGGCGGACGCCCGTGCGTTCGTAGAAGCGTCGGCCCTTCCACGTGAGACCGCGTCCCGTCAGGACTCCGTAGGCGGAGGCGACGAGGACGGCGCAGCTAAGGAGCCAGCCGAGGGGCGCGGTCAGGGCGTAGAGCGCGTGTACGCCGAAGCGTCGGTTGACGAGCGCGAGGAGTGAGATGAAGATCGCCCACGTCAAAGCGTTCGTGAGAAGCAGTCGCGGCCAGAGTTCGTTCGCTGAGCCGAGGGCGAGCGCGAGCGCCGACACGGAGGCGAGCGTGGGCGGGATTACGGCCAGCGTGAACATCCACGCGAGCGTCGCGAGAGTGAACAGGACGGAGAAGCGAAGGATGGAGAACATGTTCTTCGCGGAGCTTTCCCAAAGCTCCGCGAAGTTTGAATACATGCGCGTCGAGACGAGGCCGGGCGCGTACTGGAAGTGCATGCGCGCGCCCGTTCGCTTCAGCGCTTCGGCCATGCGCATGTCCTCCAA
>JBJMGR010000341.1:0-29382 GCA_045807805.1 Pyrinomonadaceae bacterium
AACTACGACGGCTCGACCTCGTGCGGCGACGTGCCGATGAAGATAGCGCTCGCGCACTCCCTGAACTTACCGGCCGTCCATACGCTCGACATGGTCGGCATACAGACCGGCGCGCAGATGGTTCGACGCTTCGGCATCACGGTGCCGATGGCCCCGTACCTGCCTTCGGCTCTGGGCGCTACCGAGGTTCCGCTCATCGAGATGGTCTCGGCCTACTCGACCTTCCCCAACAAGGGCGTGCGCCACGAGAAGCACCTCATACGCCGCGTGCTCGACCGCGACGGCAACACTCTGGAAGAGTGGGAGCGGACGACCTTCAAGGTCGTGAGCGAGTACGTCGCGCTGACGATGGTTCAGATGATGCGCGGCGTGACCGCGCCCGGCGGCACCGCGCCCGCCGCGTCCTCCGTGGGCGTGCCCGTCGCGGGCAAGACCGGCACGGTCAACGACCACACGGACGTTTGGTTCATCGGCTACACGCCGACCTACGTGACGGGCGTATGGATGGGCTATCCCGGCTTCAAGAAGAACCTCGGCACGGACATGACGGGCGGCCACGGCGCTCTGCCCATCTGGATAGACTTCATGAAGGACTTCCTCAAGGACAAGCCGAAGGAGAAGTTCGACGACGCGCCGAAGATGCCCGAGGACATCAAGGAGCTATACCTACAGCGCCAGCACGAGATGAGGGAGGAGCAGTCTAACTTCCTCACGGCCGCGTCGAAGGGCACGAGCGACGGCGACAAGACGACGCCCGCCGCCGTCTCCGACCCGACGCTGGAGAAGATCACGCTCCCGCCCCCGCCCGGCGAAGGACTGAACGCCTCCAAGCCCGCGGACTCGGGCAAGTCGGAGCCTGCGGCACCGCACGTCACGCCGCACGACGACGCGCCTCCGCCGCCCGCCGCAACGCGCCCGCGCGAAGTCGAGCCCAACAAGAAGAAGGGCAAGAAGGGTAACGACGATCAGTAGGGCGAAAGTAAAAGTCAGAGGGCAAAAGTTAAGACAAAAAGAAGAGCGGCCTTCATCAACGGTTGATGAAGGCTGCTCTTCCCGTCAGAACCGCCTGCCGCAAGCGGGCGGGTCGCAAGCTTCGATAAGAGTATCTGTCTCGGAGCCTCGACCCAACTGCTACCGCAGGCGGTTCTGACTTCTGACTTCTTGCTTTTTGCCCTCTGCTACATCAGTCTGTCCAGCCAGTAAGGGAGCATCTTGCGCCACCAGGGCCAGTCGTGGTCAACGTCGTGGCCCCATATGTCGAGCGTGTGCGGGATGCCTTTGGCGTGGAGTATCGCGGAGAGTTGACGGCTGCGGTCGGGTGCCTCGTAGGCACCTTGCCCGGAGAGTATGACTATCGCGTCGGCGCTTTGCAGTTTCGGCAGGAAGTAGTCGTCGTCCAGGTTCGGCAGGTACGAGACGGGGTTGTTGAAGTAGACGTTGTCGTCGTAGTAGCCGTCGAACCACTGGCGCACGTCGTAGCTCCCGCTCATGGGGATGGTGCCGCGCACCACGTCCGGATGTCGGAAGTAGGAGTTGGCGGCGAGGTACGCGCCTAAGGAAGCGCCCGTCGTCATGGGCGCGAGCCCGCCCGTCTCGTGTCGTATGAGCGGCAAAACCTCGTCCGTGATGTACCGGTCGTAGCGCGAGAGCAGCGCGGCCTTGACGGGCGGCGGCGCCTGCTCGTTCATGAGACTGTAGCGGTTGACGCTGTTAATAGAGTAGGCGCGCATGCGGCCCGACTCTATCAGATGCTGGATTGACGAGATGAGGTGAAACCGCTCGTACTCAAGGAAGTCCGCGGCCGCCGTCGGGAACATGAGCACGGGGTAGCCCGCGTGCCCGTAGGCCACGAGCGGCATCTCCATCCCAAGCGCAGGGCTTTGCCACGAAGTGATTCGGCGCTCCATACAGTAATAACCCCTCCTGCGCGAAACCTCGCGCCAGTTAATAAAGACTGCTTCTCTCTGCTCATACGGAATGAAGGACGATAATCCAACAACGCCCCGCGCGCAAGCCGCGAGCGCGCACGTTTGACACCCGCGCGAACGCTCTGCTATAAAATTTTCGCCCGCGCGGGACACGCCGTACGCGCGGGCATAGCAATCCGCAGTAGCTCAATGGCAGAGCATTCGGCTGTTAACCGAAGGGTTGTAGGTTCGAGTCCTACCTGCGGAGTCGGCCCCCAGAGATGGGGGCCTTATTTTTTGCGGTCGAGGAGGTCGGCCCGGCGTTCGCCGTCGTTGGGTTGAGGGTTGTGAGTATGGCGACGCCTGCGTACGGCCGACGCTCAGATTATAGAATCCCCGGCGACGAGCGCACGCGCCGCCTCGATGGCTCCGCCGCGCTCGGCGGCCTTGAGCGGAGTCTCGCCGTAGTGGTCGCGCCGTTCGGGGTCGGCCCCGCGCGCGAGCAGTATGCGGATGAGGTCTACGTCGCCGAGTTGTGCGGAGAAGTGTAACGGGGTGCGCCCGTCGGCCGATGCGCACGCGGGGTCTGCTCCGGCGTCCAGCAGCACCCGCGCGGCCTCCACGCTGCCGCACGCGCACGCGTTGATGAGAGGCGTCCAGCCCGAGCCTCTTGAGCGCGCCCCGGCGCTCGCCCCGCGTGAGAGAAGATCAACTACTTCATCGGGCTCGGCCCGTCGGCACGCGTCGAGCAGGCGCGCGTCGAGTTGTGTCAGCACATCTTCCGGCCGCTCGCCTCGCGAGGCAGCGCGTAGAATCTCGGCGGCGTCGGGCCTATCGGCGAGGGCGGCGCGTTCGAGCGCGGAGGCGCCCGCGTCGTTCCTCGCGCACGCGTCCGCGCCCGACATCAAGAGTAGTCTGACTATCTCCGCGTGACCGCCGGACGCGGCGTAGATGAGCGCGGTGTTGCCCATGCGGTCGCGCGCGTTGACCTCGCTCGCGGCGAGGAGGCGAAGCGCCCAAGCGTAGTCGCCGCGCGAGGCTGCGATCATCAACGGCGTCACGGCGACGGGCCCGTTACTGTTCTCACTTCCTGCGGCGCTCAACGCGCGACTCCCGATAACTTGAAGGCGTCGAGCCAAACGCTCCCGAACGCCGGGCACGGCGAGGAGGCGCAGGGCTGACGCTTGAGCGCGACGCGGACGGCCCCCACGCTCTTCGGCGCGGCGAACTCCGCGGAGAAGTCTTGCCACTCGTTCATCGAGGTTGAGAGGGCCGGAAGCGTCGCTATAGCCCCGCCGCCATTCGACGCCGAGACGACCTCGATGAACGGCGGCCCCCCCGTGACCAACTCTCTCGTGCGTGCCGAGAACGTGAGGCGGTAGCGCGCGCCCGGCTCGACGGGCACGAGCTGCGAGACCACGGCCGCGTTCGGGTCAGAGACGCCCGCGTACTCTACCTTCAGGCTGCGCGAGCCTTCGCGCGGCGAGTCCGAGTCGAGCGAGAACCTGACGGACTGACTGTCACGCGCGAAGCGCCAGCCGAAGAGTTCGTCCGCGTGCGATTCGGCCTCGAAACCCGCGTCGTCGAATAACCCTGCGTCCGGCCCGCGCCCCTCCGACCAGATGCCGTACGCCTCTATGAAAGACTCCGCGGAGACGAGTTCGGAGACGAGCGAGCGCCGAGCTTCCGGCGTGAGCTTCGCGCCCGACTCGCGCAGCGCCTTCAGCCCTTCGCCCGCCGCGCCCGACTTAACGAGGAAGGTGACGACGGCGAGCGTCTGTTCGGAAGTCTCGGGGCGCGCGGCGCGCTCGAATGAAGCGGCCTCCTTACCCGTCGCGTACCAGAGCGTCTGCATGAAGATGGGATAGAGCGCGGGGTCGCTCGCGGCTGCGCGACGAAGGACGATGAACGCCTCTTCTCGGCTACCGGCCCGAAGCAGCATGTTGCCTAGTTGCCAGGCGGGCCGAGCGTAGTGCGGCGCGAGCCGCACAGCCTCCCTGAACGCAAGCTCGGCGCGCGCCGCGTCCCCGGCCTCTTCGAGAGATTGCCCATACCTCAACCAGATGGCGAAGTCACGTGGGCTGAGCGCGAGCGCGGCCCTTGCGGCGTCGGATGATTCGCCCGCGCGCCCCATGTAAGCGAGTATGACGGCCCTTGCGAAATGACCCGCGGGGTCACCCGGCGAATATTTAACGGCTTCGTCGGCGGGTAGCATGAGACTCTCCGCCGACCCGGATTCATTAAGCACGCGCCCCGACGATAGCGCGTAATCGGCGAACGTGCGCGCCACCGCGGCACTGAACGCCCATGTTCCCGCCCACAAGATAGCGGCCAGACAGAGGAGCGCGGCCAGCAGTCCGGCCGTGCTTCGCGCGGGCCGAGCGACCGGGCTTTCTCCTTCACGTCTCCCGCCGACGGGCGCGTCCGTCGTGGCTAAAACTATCAGCACGACCGCGCACAAGGCGTTCACCCCGACGTGAAGACCGAAGTCAAAGACGCTGTGGACGGCCACCCCGACGAGGCCCGTCAGTGCGCCGAGGCAGACGCTGCGGCGGAAGTGATCGGGCGTGCGAAGCGCGGAGCGGGCACGCTTAAACAGAAGCGCGAAGAACCACGCGACCAGACCAGCCCCCACCAAACCGCCCGACGCGAGTAGTTCCAGGTAGTCGTTGTGCGCCTGACGGACGGCCATCCTGCCGGAGGCTTCGTGATGCTTGGTGACGGCCGCCGGGTACGCGCCGAACCCTGCGCCGACCAGAGGCGAGTCCTCAAACAGCCGCCATGACGCCCTCCAAATCTGAAGGCGGCTCGCGCCCACCGTATCATCAGAGCCTCCACCGAAATCACCCGAAGCCGATTGGACGCGGTCGGCAAGCGGGTCACCGCCTACCCAGACGATACAGACTACCGACGCGAGGAGTAGCCCCGCGACCAGCGCGGCACGCAGGGCGTATTGCCTCCTGCTCGCGCGCTCCCCCGGATAGCGCTCGTCCGCCCCTCGCACGGAGCGGAGGCTAGTCGCTCCGGCGCAAATTGCTAAGAATAGAATCTGGCAGAGCAGGGCCAGGACGCCCCCACGGGAATTGGAGAGTATGAGCCCCGCGGCAATCGGCAACGCCGGAGCCAGGTAGACGGGCACAAGCTCGCGCCTGTCCCGCTGCCCGACCGCGACGCCGAGAGCAAGGCCGAGCCCCATCTCCATGAGAAACGCGAAGTGATTCCTGTTGATGAACTGTGCGTATCCCGCGGCGGCCCCGAGCCGCGGCAGCAGAGCTTCGAGCACGTTGCGCCCGGTCGTCTGCCTCAGCATGCCGAAGATGGCGCTCGCCACGCCGACGCAGACCACTGTGTAGGCGAGGGCGCGCGCACGTCGCGGGCTCGAAGTGTATTTATGTAGGAGCCACGCGGCGACTATAAGGGCGAGCAGGTGTGCGAAGACGAGTCTCGTGGCGTGCGGGTCGGCGCTGAGCGCCACGGACGTGGCGATCCCGGCGACCCCTGCCGCAGCCCACGGAACCGGCACGGTCTGCAAGAGCATGTACGCGGCGAGCGCCAGAAGCGGGACGAGAAGCTCATACGGCCCTTTGAACCAAGACCCGCCGAGCGTGCCATCAAGCGCCCAGAGCACGGCCAATGAGAAGATGGCGCACTCAAAAAGACCTTCCCACATCGGGTCTACCGTCCCGTACGGAAGGGCTGTGAGCGGGATGAGGGCGAGCAGGGCCGAGAAGATGCAGAGCGAGAGCAGGCCGCGTGCGCGAGACCTAAGCGCGCCTCGCCGCGCCCGTCTCTCCGGCTCCGTAGTCTCTTCTTTCGGAACCAACTCACGTTGCATCATCTATGTTGACGGTCGCGGCCTAGCACGAATAGACTCTGTAGCTGCTCACAGGGAGGTCATACGCTGCCCGTATGAGACGACCCCGATGCCCATTCTGCCAGAGGCCGGTCGGGCGCACGTGGCTGCGCTGCCGAGTGTGCCGCAGCAGACTCGCGACCTGGTACCTCCTCGCCCTGCTCATCGCGCTAGCCACCCTCTCCGTCGTCGGGCTCTTCATATTCCGCGAGACATACGGGCACCTCCCGTTTCTCAGCTCTTCGTTCATCGCTCCGCCTATGCCCTGGAGGCCGGTCGAGGCGGACTCCCGCCGATGGCTCGTCGCCGAGGTGGACGAGCTGCGGGCGGAGACCCGCAAAGTCACGGACGAGGAACTAATTGAGACGCTAAAGCGGCTGAAGGAGACGCTCTAAAGTTGGCCCGCACGTCCGCCCCTATCTGCCGCCAGCCGCGCTGACGTATGCGATCTCGCCCGCCGACGCCTTCGTGAATACCCTCTCGGCCGCAAGCGCCATCTCTTTCTGGAAGAGATTGCTCAGGTAGTTAACGTCGAGCAGGAGCCCTTCGCCGCCGAACTCGCGATATAAGTTTATGTAGCCCCAGCCCGCCGTGTTCGTGGAGAGCGGCATGCGGAGCGTCCAGAACAGGTTCGAGTCGAGAATCTCGCGCCCCTCGACGTTGCCTCGCCCCCACTCCCAGCAGATGAGCCCTCCGCGAACGTCCGCGCCCTCAAGGCTGCGGTCGTGCCGCTCACGCAGCAGCACGCTATTGTTCAACTCGGAATCGCCGCCGCGACCGAGCTGAACCGTTGCGTAGGCGAACTCGCCGACCTCCAGCATCTCGCGAACCGCCGCGAGCAGGTCGCCGAGCGTCTCGGCGCGCGACAGCGCGCGGCTCGCGCGGCGCACGCGCACGTGGTTGGCCGCGCGCGTCCTGCGCCCGGCGAAGTTACGGCGGAGGCCGGCGCGCACCTCGTCGGCCTCGTGGTAACGAAGGCGGCCCGCGACCAGCACGATGACCGCGCCGGTCACGAGCAACAGAAGCCCGGTCAACTTGCCCTCGCCCCCATCGCTCGTAAACAGCATGGCGACGAGCGCGAAGAGCGCGCACGCGCCGTAGAGCGCGAAGACGACGCGGCGCTGCGACCAGCCACGCTCAAGGAGCTTGTGGTGTATGTGCTCGCGGTCGCCCTCAAAGAGCGGCTGGCCCGAGATGAATCGGCGCGCGATGGCGAAGCCAGTGTCTATGACGGGCAGTGCGAAGGTCATCAAAGGTATCGCGACGGCGACCGTGGTCGAAGCCTTCTGCGTGCCCGTGATGGATAGGGCCGCGAGCAGGAAGCCGGTGAAGAGCGCGCCCGAGTCGCCGAGAAAGATCGAGGCCGGGTTGAAGTTGTAACGCAGGAACCCCGTGAGCGCGCCGACGAGCGCGAGCGAGACGACCGTCACGAGCGGCCGACCGTTGACGAGAGATGCGGCGGCCATCACGAGCGACGCGAAGAGCGCCGCGCCCGTCGCGAGCCCGTCGAGCCCGTCAATGAGGTTGAAGGCGTTGCTGATTCCTATGACCCAGACGAGCGTGAAGATGAGACTCAAGATCGTCGGTATCTCGAATGAGCCGACGAGCGGGACGGTGACGGCCTGTATGCGCACGCCGAGCGCGAAGAGGAGTAGCGCCGCCGCGCCCTGCGCGAGGAACTTCCACTTGGCCTTCGCCCCGACGAGGTCGTCGAAGAGGCCGTAGGCGAAGACGAACGTCGAGGCGAGCAGCACGGCCGTCATCTCGCGGCGGCTCTGGCCGAGTATCTCCGTCACCCGATTGTCTACGAAGGGCAGGGCGGCAAGCGTGAGCCCGACCGAGGAGAAGACAGCCACGCCGCCGACGCGCGGCACGGGCAGCGTGTGCAGGCGTCTCCCGTCAACCGGGGTGTCAACCCACCCGAGGCGCTGCGCCGCGCGGCGCAGCAAGGGCGTTAAGACGAGCGACGACGACAGAGCTATCGCGAAGAGTGTGAGATACGTATTCATGGGGGTCTCAGTGTTCTGGTGGAACGGTCGGGATAGAGTTGCCTTATGCGGGCCTCGGAAAGACGAGGACAGCGCCGGTCAACTCCGATGGGTCATGACTTCGTCGTAGAGGCGGAGCGTGCGGCGGCCCATCACTTCGAGGTCGAACTCGCGCTCGACGCGGAGCCTCGCGGCGCGGCCGTAGAGCGCTCTGAGCGCTGAGTCTTCGAGCAGCCTGTTGAGCGCCGCCGCGAGCGACTCGGAATCTCCGGGCGGGACGGTCAGGCCGGTCACGCCGTCCACGGAGACGAAGGTCACGCCGGAGTCGAGCGCGGTGTTTACGACGGGCTTTCGGCAGGCCATCGCTTCAAGCTGCACGATGCCGAACGCCTCGCTACGCGCGACTGAAGAGAGCGCGAACACGTCGGCCGCGTGATAGTAAGGCACAACGTCCTCGACGCGGCCGAGTAAGGTTACGCGGTCACTCACGCCCTCCCTCAACGCTTCGCGTTCGAGCGCGCCGCGCAAGGGGCCTTCGCCGACTATGAGCAGGTGCGCGTCCAAATTCTTCATCGCGCGGACGAGGTGCTCGAAGCCCTTGTAGTAGATGAGGCGGCCGACGCCGAGGACGATGCGCGGGCCGTAGAGAGTGCGTATGCGCGCGACCTCTTCGGGGTCGAAGCGGTCGAATTGCGCGAGCGGGACGCCGAATGGTATCACGCGGCACTTGCCCTCGAACCTTTGAAGGATCGGTGACGATTCGACGTAGTTCGGCGAGGCCGCGACTATGGCGTCCGCCCTGTCGAGGACTTTTCGCAGCACGGGCCAGAACAACTTCGCCAGAATTTTCTGGCGCACGATGTCGCTGTGATACGTGATGACGAGCCGCCCCTTATGCCCGCTCGCGAGATACGCGAGCAGCGCGGTCGGGTGCGGCCAGTGTATGTGTACGAGGTCGGCGCGCGACTCGCGAATCCTGCGGACGGCCTCGGGACAGACCGGGGCCGCGGCGAAGTCGAAGAGCGTACCCGTTCTCGTAACCTTAACGGAGTCGAGAACCTCCTCGGTGGTCTCACGCGTGTCGCTTGAGACCAGAACCTCAACGTCTACGCGCCCGCGCAACTGCCCGCAGAGCGCTTGCAGGTGCGACTCCATCCCGCCCTTGTGCGGCGGATAGAATTTGCCGACCTGTAGAACGCGAAGTTTCGGCGACGCTTCGGCCGCCGCCGAGGCACACTCACGCGTGCCCGCGCCCGTCCGGGTTGCTAACGCTTGCATGTTCAGTTGGAAAAGGCGGCGGCCGCCCACTGTATGGTGTGGCGGCCGCCGGGTTGGTCGAGACGCGTGCGCTCGGAGACTACGGCACGTTCTCGAAGTTGTAGGTGACGAGCGCCCCGTTCTGGCGGAGCCTGAAGTTGTCCACGTTGCCGTCGAAGCCGGGAGCCCAGGGGCCGCCCACCTTGAAGAGCACGGCGCTGCCGCCCGCGTTGCGCACGCCCGCGTTCGGGTAGAGCGTCAAGACCTGCGCCCAAGTGCAGGGTGTGGCGGGCTGGCAGGGCTGCGAGACGGAGACGTTGTTGACCGTCACGGTCGAGCGCGTCCCGTACCAGTTGCCCCCGCGCGCGTCCCAGTTCTGCCAGACGTTCTGCGCCACCGCGCCCTGCGCGGGCGACAGGTACGGCTCGAAGACGAGGCGGCCCTGATAGGCGGTCGCCGGGTCGTTGAGGTCGTAGTCCACGTCGAACTGTAGCGAAGGCGCGACGACCGTGTTCGAGTTGTTGTCCTGATAACTGTGGTAGAGGAGCGCGAGCAGGTCGTCGGCGCGCGTCCCGTTGTAGTTGAAGACGGCGAGGGCGAAGCGGCCCTGCGAGTCAACAGTCAGGAAGGCGCTGCCCGTGCCGAGCGGTGGCGTCGAAGGCCCGGCCTCGAAGCCGCCCGAGCCCGTGCCCGTCCCCGGATTGTCGTCGAAGAACGTCCAGCCCTGCTGATTGGCGGGAGAGACGACGACGGTGTTGGCGACGCCCTGGAAGCCGTTCGTGCCGCGACCGGGCGTTGTCTCGACGTTGGTATCGGTGCCGCTCAGAAGGAACGGCGTGTACTGGATGTTGGCCGACGCGGGGCCGGCGATGTCGGGCTGCCCGCCCGGAGGCGTCGCCGTGCCGCCGTAGGCCACGGGAATCTGGGCCGCGTAGCCGGGCTCCGCGCTGTTGGCCGTGGTCACGACCGGCGAGGTCGTCCCGTACCAGTTGCCGCGGAAGTTCTTGTAGTTGGTCGTGCCGGGCGCGGGGATGGAGCCGCCCGACTGGCGGTCAACCACCTGGCCGTACCAGTTGGCGCTGATGCTGTTGTTCGAGTAGGTCGAGTGCAGCGAGGACTGGACGGGGCTGTTCGTCCCGCCGCTGCCATCTAAGAAGAGCACGCCGACCGTCCAGTTGTTGGTGATGAAGTTCTCGACGACCGTCATCTGGTCGGTCTGGTTGCGGAAGATGAGCCCCGTCCGGTTGAAGTCTATGACGTTGTTGCGGATGGTGTGCCCGTTGCTGTTGTTGATGTCTATGCCGGTGCGGTTGCCCGTAAACGTGTTGTCGCGTATGACCGCGCCCGTGACGCCTGTGCCCTGCATGGCGACGCCCGCGCTGTTGAGGTTGCCGTTCCAGTCGGTCGTGTTGTTGCCCGCGCGCGTGATGGTGAAGCCCGCGAGCGTCACGTTGCTGGCCGAGATGACGGCGGTTGTCGCCGTCGCGTCGTTCATCGTGCCGCGGATGGTGGTCGAGCCCGCGCCCGAGCCGATTACCTGTAGGCCGGCCTTGTTGACGTTGATGTCCTCGTTGTAGGTGCCCGGCTGCACGCTGACCGTCTGGCCGGGCGAGGACGCGTTGATGGCCGCCTGAATCGAGTTGAAGCAGCCGCCCGTTCCGCCCGGATTCACGCAGTTGACGGGGATGGGCGTGCAACTGTAAGCCTCCAGCTCGACGACGCGGCTGTAGGTGTTGTCGTTCGACGAGTTGGCGACGACGCGGATGCGGTCGGTCGTGATGTCGGGGAAGGTGAACTTCCGCTTGGCGAGCGTGTTGTTGGTGACCGAGCCGCCGGGTACAGTCACCCAGTTCGCGCCGTCCCAGTACTGCACGTCGAAGTTCTTGATGCCGTATGACGTGGCGCTCGTCGTGTCGGTGACCGTCGAGCCGTCGTTCGGCGCATTCTTCAGCGTGAAGACGTTTATCTGGCGGATGGTCTGCGCGACGGCGAAGTTGACCTGCACGTTGTCGGGGAAGACGTTGCGCGTGCCGTCGTTCCAGCCGCCGCCCGAGCCCCAATCGTTCCCGTTGTGCTCGCCGTTGATGACGCCCGAGGCCGGGAAGCTCGCGTTAACGGTCGAAGAAGCGACCGCCGTCGAGCCGTTCGCCGAGCGCGCCACGTTATTCGCCGGTGCCGTGTCGCAAGCGGGCGTGGGCGTAGGCGTCGGAGTGGGCGTCGGGGTCGGCGTCGGCGTCGGGACGACCACGGGCGTGCAACTGTAAGCCTCCAGCTCGACGAGGCGGCTGTAGGTGTTGTCGGCCGAGGCGTTGACGACGACGCGGATGCGGTCGGTCGAGACGGGCGACGGGAAGGTGACGACGCGCTTGACGCGCGTGTTGCCGGTGAATGACGCGGCCGTCACCCACGCCGAGCCGTTCCAGGTCTGCACGTCGAAGCTCGTGTTGCCGTAGCTGGTCGCGGGCGTGAAGTCGCCGACCGAAGAGCCGTTGTTAGGCGAGTTCTTCAGCGTGTAAACGTCTATCTCGCTGACGGCCTGAACGACGTTGAAGTTGACTTGGAGGTTGTCTGGGTAGACGCTGCGCGTGCCGTCGTTCCAGCCGCCGCCCGAGCCCCAGTTGTTCCCGTTGTGCTCGCCGTCTATCGCGCCCGACGCGGGGTAACTCGGGTTAACGACCGAGGACGCCACGGCCGTCGAGCCGTAGGAGCCGAGCGCGACGTTGGTCGCGCAGACCGTGGGGCAGTTGGACTCGCCCGTCAGCCAGTTGTTGAAGTTGACGTTGGTGCTCACCTTGTCGCCGCTTCCGGGGCCGACGGGGCCGGGGCCGTTGGCCGCGCCCCACCAGTTCGACTGCGCGTTGACCATCGTGCCCGAGTTGTTCTGCACGCCGATGGTCGTGTTGCCGACGATGTTGTTGTTGTTGGCGACCATGCCGCCCGTCGAGCCGGAGTCAATGACGATGCCGGAGAGGTTGCCGGTGATATTGTTACAGGTGAGGGTCGGCGTGGCCGGAGTCTCGTGGAAGACGCCGCGGATGCCGCCCGTGACGTTGTTGAGCTTGAAGCGGATGTTAGGCGACGTGGCCGAGGAGTTCGTCACGTTCAGGCCCTCGACGCGCGTGTAGCCCGCGGGCTGTAGCGCGGCGCGGTTGGCGTTGACTGTGTTGTCAACCACGTCCACGGCGACCGTCTGCTGGATGGACTCGACGCGTATGCCCTGGTACGAGACCGGGGTGCTGACCTGCGGGGGGATGGGGCTCTGCGCGTACGCCTGCACGTTGTTGCGCGTGATGGTGAAGCCGGGGTTGGCGTAGACGTAGTGCAGGTTGTGGCGTATGCCGATGCGGAACGCCTGAATGCTGTTGTCGGCTATCTGAGACGCCGGGTGCGTCGTGGTGTTGCCGCTGTAGTTCTCTATGACGATGCCGAGGCGCACGCGGGTGACGACGTTATTGGTCACGTCGAGCCACGCGTCGTCGGAGATGCGTATGCCCTGGCCGAAGTTGCCGAGGTTGTTGTCTACCTTGTTGGCGTTGATACGGCTGTTGGCGTTCTTCGCGCCGCCCTGCCCGTTCGAGTTGATCCAGACGGCCATCTCGCCGATGTTCCTGACGATGTTGTTCTCGATGACGGCGTCGGGGTTGGCCGTCTCCGTGCCGTAGATGCCTAACTCGGCGTCCACGTCCACGCCGTTGTAGATGACGCCCGAAGTGAGCGACGGGTTGTTGCCGTCAACGGTGAAGCCCTTCATGGTGATGCCGTCGGCGTCGAATATGGCGACTATCGGCCCGGCGAAGGACGGGTTGAGCGGGTCGCTCGCGGTCGGGATGATGACGGCCTCCGCGCCGCGCGTGCCGGTGTTCGGGTTGACGTTGGCGTTCGGGCCGAGGAGCGTGAGCGCCTTGTTGATGTCTATCTGTTCGGCGTAGGTCGCGGCTGCGACGTTGATGGTGTCGCCCGCGGAGGCGGCGTTGATGGCGGCCTGAATGGTCATGTAGCAGGGCGCGTTGCCGCCGCACACTCCGTCCGGGTTGACGTAGTGCGTCCCGGCCGCGAACGCGTGGTTGCCGAAGAGCAGCGCGCCGAGGACGACCGCCGCGCAGAGGGCGGCGAACAGTTGATACCGCGAAGGACGAAGGCCCGGTCTACGGCCGGGGAGAGAGGAGAGCTGGTGCTTCCGTTTCATCAGGGGCATGTCCTTTCTTTCAACAGGAGGAATCGGGGCTACGGGCTCGTCACCGCGAAGGGCGGTAAGAACCACAGAGAGGCGTACTACCGCCCCACGGCACGAGGCTTGGACTTCGGGTTCGCGTTGTAACAAAAGGTTAGGATCTATGGTGTCCGTTCGGGACGTTGACACAGCTTGGGATGTTAGGTGCTGGTATCCGTCCAGTAGCGGGCGCTATCCTATTAGAGGTCTCGACGCCTGTCAATGACTCGGGCTGAGTCTTAACCTACGCGGGAGTCCGCGAAAGCTCGCTGTATATCGAAGCCATCCTGCGCGCGTACTCGTCCCAACTGAATTGCGCCGCGTGCGAGACGCCGGCCGTGCGCCTCGACTCCCATCGCGCGGGCTCCTCCGCGCGCTCCTTCAAAAGGCCGACCGCACCCTCCGCCCACGCGCGCACATCGCCCACCGCCCGGTAGACGGCGGCGCGCCCGCCGACCTCGCGCAGCACGGGCAGGTCGCTCGCGAGCACGGGCAGCCCCGAAGCCTCGGCCTCGACGACAGGCAGCCCGAACCCCTCCCTCTCCGAAGGCTGTAGAAGCAGCGCGGCGCGCCGGTAGACGGCCGCGAGCGTGCGCTCTTCGAGGAAGGGCAGGACGACGATTGAGCCTCCGAGGCGAAGCTCTTCGATGAGACGTAGCTGCGAGTCCTCGAACTCGCCGCCCGCGCGCACCATGCGCGCACCAGGAAACTTGCGCCGCACGCACGCGAAGACGCGCAGCAGCACGTCCAGACGCTTGCGCCCCGCGGTGCTCCCGACGTGCAGCAGGTCGAGAGAGTCCGCGCGGCGCGGCGCGAGGAGTCGTTCCGCTTCCGCGTCGGCTTTCGCGTCGGGCAGCGGCGTGAAAGCGCGCGAGACTCCGTTATAGACGACCTCGACGCGCTCGGGCGGCAGGATGCCGTGCCCGAGCAACTGGTCGCGCGTGTGCGCGCTGTCGCAGGCCACGCGCGCGGCCTTGCGCAGTCCTTTGAGCACGCATCTCGTCATCGCCTTAAACGCACGCGAGCGCGGCTCGGCTTCAGGTTCAAGAAGGCAGCGGAAGGTGTCAAGGTCGTGACAGGTGACGACAGTGCGCTCGGCTGGCAGATGGTGTACGAGCTGAGCGTAGCTATGGTCAACGACGTGGAAGAGGTCGAACTCCGCGCGGCGGCGCGCGACGTGGCGCGGGTAGTCAAGGAAGCGATTGAATAGTCGGTCGGCGTTGAAGCGGCGGCCCGGCGACTCGCCCGCACGCGAGAAGCGGCGACGTAGCGGCGGGCATACGCGCGCGGCCGTGAACTGCTCGGCGTGCGCGGACTCAAGCCTCTCGATGAGCGCGTCGGCGACGAGGTTCATGCTGTGCCAGTTCTCTTCCCGCAAATCACAGACGACGGCGACGCGAGTCGTGCGTGCAACTTCTGTCGCGTGCGGACGCGCCTGTGCTGCGCGCGGTGTGACGAGACTGTCCGTGTTAGTCATGAGCCGAAGAAGAAGTTTACGACCTGCTACGCAGTACAAACCATGCCTGACTGCCGAGGTGCGGAGGGAGCCACGCGACGGGCGAGCCGAACGTCCGCTCGACGTGAAAGCTCTCCGCCAAAGTCTCGCGCAGTCGCATCCAGTTGAACCCCTTATGGTCGTGGAAGCGCGTGCCGTCATCGGCGGTGTGGACGGGACGCGTGATGTGTTGACGCGTGCTCGCGACGACTCCGGCCCACAGCTCGCCGAGAGTGTAGCCGGACGTGCCGGGATAGTCGCCGATGCCGCGCCACCCCGCGACGCGGCGCGCTGCCTGCTTGACGAGGAGCGGCAGCCCCGTCTCGACCGGCACGCTCACGATGAGTCTTCCGCCCGGTGCCAGCACGCGCTCAAGTCGTTCGACGATTGGCGAGGCGTCCACGACGTGTTCGAGAACTTCCATGCAGACGACGAGGTCGTAAGCGCCGCGATGTCTCTCCTCTTCGAGCGCCGCGACGAGTAGGAAGTCGAGCGGGCCTCGCCCACCGAGGCGGCGGCGGCAGTCTTCGACGAGTCCGTCGCTCAACTCCGCGCCCACGGCCGCGCGCGGCGTCGCGGCGTCGCACTCGCCGGTCAACATCGCGAGGAATGAGCCGTCGCCGCAGCCGTAGTCGAGCACTCGCCGGCCGGCGGCGTACTCGCGCGCCAGACGCAGCCCCACCTCGAAGCGCGCGCGGTGGCTCCAGGAGATGAGCCAATCCTTAGAGAGAACCTGCTTCTTTGCGTAGTGGCCTTCGCTGACGGCCCGCGTCAAGTCGCTCACTCTGTTCCTGAACCTCTTCGCCTTTCTTACTTAGGCGCGATTCGATAACCTCTTCGAGCCGCGCGAAGACCGCTCCGCGCTCGTAACGCTCGCGTACGAGCGCACGGCCGCGTGCGGCGCGGCGCGCGGCCTCCGAAGGATTGTCGAGCGCCTCTCTCATGCATGCGGCGAGAGCCGCCGCGTCGCCCGCCGTGTAGCTCCAGCCGGTCTCTCCGTGCGCGATTGTCTCGCGCAGTCCCCCGACCGCCGCCGCGACTACGGGGACGCCGCACGCAAGCGCTTCGAGCGGCGAGAAGCCGAGCCCCTCCTCGCGGCTCGCCTGAGCGCAGAGGTCTGAAGCTCTGTAGTCGTCGGCCAATCCTCTGTGCGGATGCACTGCGTCGGTCGCTACGACGCGCGCGCCCACGCCGAACCTCCGCGCGTCATCCATGAACGAACGATAGCCGCCGCTTCGGTGCAACAGCCAAAGGTCTCGGCCCTCGTCGAGGAGCATGTGGAACGCCGCGAGCAGTGTCTCCGCGTCCTTCTCGGGCGCGACGCGGCTGCTGAAGAAGATGACCGAGCCATCGGCGGGAATCCCCAGACGCTCGCGCGTCACGCGCTTGGGCTCGCGCGAGGGCGAGAAGATTTCGGTGTCGACCCCGTAGACGGGGACGACTGTGACGGGGCGACTTCCTCCATGTCGGCGAACTGTCTCCGAGAGATGTTCGCTGAGCACGAGATAGTGCGAGCCGACGCGCGCGTTGAGCCGCGCGAGCGCGCCCAATGCCAGAAGCTCGCGGCGTCGGAAGGGCTTGCCCGGCTCGGCGTGCAGTCGCCGGCATTGGTAGTAAAGCTCGACGGGGCTGCACACGAGCATGAACGACGCGAGCCCCGCGAGCCCGCACGCGGCGTTGGCCGCGAGCGCCGCCGCGCCGTACCCCTGCACGACGACCGCGTCCAACTCGGCGCGACGCCCCCACACCTCGCCGAACACGGCCCGCGCGAACGCGAGGCGCGCGCCCGGCCCCGTCTTCAAGGAGAAGTCCGCCTCCGTCGCCTGACTTATCTCGGCGCCGCCCTCGACGCGACGCGCGAACACAGACAACTCGAAACGCTCCGCCAGCCCCTCGACCAGCCTCACGTCCGCGCCGCTCTCGACGACGAATAAGAGTCGCACTCTCGTCATTATTCAAAACCGCCCGCGCGCATCTTCACGCGGCCGAAACTCACGAAGTCAGACCCGCCTTCAGACGCCGAAGCGCGCGATACGCGGAGCACCCGATTGAAGAAGGTAGCCACGCGCACACCCCCTGCACGCCGCCTCTCAACAGATCGGTAAGCATACCTCTTGAGCCGCCGTCACGACTCTCCATGCTTGGGCCGCCGTCAAGACTCTCGCCGCCGTTATTGTCTCCGCCCGGTCTCGACGCCGCGCCGCTATTGATAAGCCGGGGCCAGGGGTAGTAGCGACTGCGTAGGAGGCCGCGCGCGGTCTCGCGGTCGCCGCACTGCAAAGACCGGCCCACCGCGTCGGCGAGCAGCGGGGCCATGAACCGGCGCTTGTACTTCTCCGCCCCGGAAGGCGCGGGTAGCTGGATGAGGTAAGGCGCTAGTCGCTCGCTGAGGAGCCCTGCCGCCGTGGCCGACTTCGGGTGAGTGCGATACTCCGACAAATACTCGGGGATGAAAGTGAACCCGCCCCCCTCGTTCGCGAGGCGGATGAAGAACTCGATTTCGGGCGTATTCAAGTCCTCCTTGAAGCGGAGGCGTCGCGCGTCTTCAGTGCGAATCAGCGATGCGCAGATGGGGACGGAGTTACGCCACACGACCGCGGCAGCGTCGGAGACGCACCCTTCGGCCAGTGCGTCACGCCCGTAAGCGCGCGTACACTCGACGCTCTCCGCCTCAAGCCTCCGGCCGCTCTCGTCTATCAGGTAATGATTGGCGAAGACGACGCTCGTCCGAGGCGTCGCGGCGCGCATGAGCGTGCTTACAAACTCAGGCAGGAGGCGGTCGTCGTCTCCGATGATGACGAGGTATTCGCCTCGCGCCGCATCGGCCAGCGCGTTCCAGTTGCCCGCGAGGCCGAGCCTCCTCTCGTTACGCAGGTAGCGAACCCTCGCGCCCGTACCGGCCTCACGCAGGCACCAGTCGCGTAGGGGCTCATCCCGCCCGTCGTCGCCGATCAGTATCTCGACGCGCCGGTGAGTCTGCGCGCGCGCACTCGCGACGGCCTCTTTCAAATAGTCGAGCCGTTCGAGCGTCGGGATGGCGATGCTCACCAGAGACTCGTTCACGGCCTTGCTGCGCTCCGGCTGACCACGATGAATTGAACACCGAACATGCCCGGCCCTAAACGAAGCGCCGCGCGGTCGAGCGCGGGGCCGAGCACGGGTACGTAACGTGAGAGCGGAAAACCGCCGTCCGCCTCGCTCGCAACCTCCGCGTACCCGCAGTCTTTCAGGAGCGCGCGCGCCGTCTTCCAGTCGTAGAAGCGGTAATGAGTTCTATCCATCAGGCCGCCGTCCGTGTACTCGAATCTCCCGCGCAGGAGGTCGAGGCGCTGACGCCAGTAGAGCACGTTCGGCAGCGCGACGACGAGCACGCCGCCCGCCGACAGACTCCCGTGCAGCCGCCGCAGAAGCTCTTCGGGCCGCGTCAGGTGTTCGAGGACGTGGCTACAGACGACGCAGTCGAACTCGCCCAAGCCCTCGGCGTCGAAGTCGTCGAGGTCACGGACAAGAACCTCGTCGAGTCGCGGCGCGGCCGCTTGCGCCTCCTCCTCCGAGAAGGTCACGCCCACGACTTCGCGCTCTCTCCGGCGCTTGAGGTGTGCGCCGAGCGCCCCGTTGCCGCAGCCGAGGTCGAGAACGCGGCGGGCCGTCGCGGGCACGCGCGCGGCTACGGCCAAGTTGACTGCGCCGTAGATCAACGCGCCCCCCGCGCGGCTCCGCGTTCGACGGCGGAGACCTCGACCGCGGGGCGGGGCGCACCGCCGCCCGCTATCCGGTCGAAGACCTTCGTCAGCGAGTTTAAATGAATGTCCAGACTGAACTGCCGCGCCGTCTTAACGGCCCCGTGCCGCAGGCTCCTGTGTGTGTCATCGTCGCGAAGGCACTTGATGATAGCCCGCGCGAGGCCGCGCGCCGTGGGCGGGTCGCCCGGCGCGAGGTAACCGTTCACGCCGTCAATCAGCCACTCCGGCACGCCCCCGACGTTGAAGGCGGCCACGGGGAGGCCGTACGGCCCGGCCTCCGGCCCCGCCAGGCCGAAGGGCTCCGGCCACACGCTCGGGAAGACCATCAGGTCGCATTCCCGATAAAGGTCTTCCATCTTCTCGCGCCGCACCCAGCCCGTGAACTCTATTTCGATTCCGTCAGCGCGCCTCGTAACCTGCGACGCCAGACGCTCCCAACGTTTGCGTTCCGGCCCGTCGCCCGCGAACGTAACACGGAGCGGCGACGATAACCCGTCCCTCACCTCTCGCAACGACTCGATGAACAGGTGGCCGCCTTTGAGCGCCTCCATGCGACCCGCGAAGAGCAGATGTATATAAGGCTTCCTCTCCTCACCCTTTCCGGCCCCCGCCGCGTCCTCTGAGAAGTGTTCGGGTTGAAATAGATTCTCCGGCGCTTCGCTATATTGCCCTGACAAGCCGTGCGCGGAATACGAAAGATAATGAACTCTCTCCGGCGGCAACCCGTGCCTGACATACTCGTCGTGCATGTGCAGAGAGTGAGTTAAGACGGCGCGGTACTCGTGCAGCAATTTGAGCCTTTGCGATTGCAGGCGATACAGGCGCAGCATCGTCAGCGGGTTCAAACCGCCGCACCTGTGCGGGTAGTAGTGCGCCAAACATTTAAGACCGAAGCGGCGACTGCATGGACGCATGTCGGGCCTCTTGAAAGTCTTGGCCCCGCTGATGCACGTCCCATAATAGGCGTGCGCGAAGAAGACCGCCGGAGCTATGCGTAGCGTCTCGGCCTCAAGCCTGGGCGTCAACAGACTGTGCGCGTAGATAAGGTCGGGCTTCCAATCCCTAAGAGCCTCAAGGGCGTCCTTCGCCCCTAGCTCCTCGACGCACCAGGAGGGCACGCCCGGCGGCAGTTCAATCGTCTCTCGGTTGAGCGGCCTGTCTATCTCGTGCCAGAGCGCCACCGAATGCCCGAGTTGCACAAGTCCCGGAATGACATCGCCGAGGTAGGTTTCAGTCCCCCCCACCTTCCTACGGCTCCAGTTGATGACGGCGATTCGCACGGCTTAAGCCTCGGCCTGCGCGCCGAGCGCGCGTGTTGGTTCAGCCGGCTCCCCGGCCGCGCCGCGTAGTGCGGCGATTGTGTGCGACAGGTCGAAGCGTTCGCGGTAGAGTGTGAGTGCGGCGGCGCTCAGGCGCGAGCGCTCTTCGGGCGACGCGAGAAGTTTGCGTACCTCGTCGAGCAGCGCCTCGTCGTCGCCCGCCGGGGCGAGTGCGACCGCGCCGCTCTCTTTCCAAAGCCCCTCGGTCAGCGCGCCGCTGGTAGTGACGACGGGGATGCCGTGCGCGAGTCCGGCCATCGCACTCGTGCGGCGCGCGCTGACGCCGTCGGGGTACGGTTGCAGAAGAAGGTCGCAGGCCGCGAGGTGGCGTGAGAGCTGTTCCGGCGGGAGCGTGCCCGAGGCGTGAACGCGGCCCGCCAGGTCTGGGCGAGCGCGCAGCAACTCTTCACGCATAGCTTCGCTCCCGCGTCCCAACAGTAAGACCGAGCAGCTTTGACCTTCGTCGGAGAGCAGGCGCGGCAGGAGCCGCGCGAGCGCGAGCGCGATGTGTCCGCCGTAAGTCCCGAAGTGGCCGACGAGCGGGAGGCACGCCGGGGCGTAGAGTGCGCGAATCACTGCGGCGTCTTTTACGGAGGCCGTGGCGGGCGTGACGCTCGGGACTGGAAGCAGGCCGAACGGCACGCGGCGGCCAAGCGCGTACGGCCGAAGGCAATCCTCCCACTTCGGTATCGTCGTCCATACGCGGCGCGCCGCCGACAAAAGAATCGTCGTCATCAAGCGATGTACGAGAGCCACCGCGTCCTGCCTTCGCGAGCCTTCGCCGAACGCGAGGAACGGTTCGTGTACGACGAGCGTCACCTCGTCGCCGCGCAGGGCGGCGCGCGCCCAAAGCCACAGGCAGAACCGGACGTTCATCGAGTGGTAGCCGTACCCGTGCGGGACCCACTGCACGAGCAGTCTGCGCGGCGCGGCAAACGCGTCGAGCGCGCGCCCCGCGCGGCGCAAGTCGGCCGGGAGAAACTCGCCCAACTCGCGCCGCACCGTCACCCCGCGCGCCGTCTCGCCTACCTCGCCGACGGCCGAAGGAGACCACACGTGTACGCGGTCGCCCGCCGCCGCGAGCCCCTCGGCGATCAGACGCGTATGGTCGCTCACGCCGCCAATCTGCGGCGGGTACTCGCACGTAATGAGGTGCCAGTCCATCCCTTTAATCGCGGCTGCCTTCGTGTACTAACTGCGTGAGAGATAGACGAGCCCGTGCTCGTCGAGCGCATACGTCTGTCCGGTGAGGGGCGCGGATTCGAGCTTCAACTCTTTCAGCAGTCGCTCAAGCTGCGCGCGATCCGTTCCCGCCGAGCCCCAGGCGTTGGGGTGCATCTCGACGACGATTCCCATCGCCGCGCCGCGTGACTCGATCAGGTTTCGCGCCCCTTCGAGCGCGGCTATCTCGAACCCCTCGATGTCCATGAAGAGCCAGTCCGGCGCGAGACGCTCTCTCTCGCAGTATTCGTCCAGCGTGACGGTCGCGACGTTAATCTCGCGGGCGCGCTCGGCGATGGCGCTGTTAGGTTCGCCGAGACGGCTCATGCCGTCTGCGTCGGCGGCGTAGAGAGTCGCGACGCCCGCGCTCACGCTCACGGCGGCGGGCACGACCGTGACCCTGCCCGTGAGGCCGTTGAACCGGACGTGCTTTCGGAGGACGGCCAGCGCGCCGGGGTTGGGCTCGAAGGCTATGACGCGCCCCGAAGGCGCAGACCAGTGCGCGAACTGTAAGACGTAGACGCCGACGTTGGCACCCACGTCAACGCAGACCGCGCCCGGCTTCACGCGCTCGCGCAGGAAGGCCGCGACCGGCGCGTCGTAATCCTTCCCGAGCCTGTGCCTGTGGTGCGGGTCTATGCGGTAGCTGACGCCGTTTATCGCCCACGACACACCGCGCCCGCCGCTTGACCACTCTAAAAACGACTCGTAAGCCGGTCGCATTCTACGCACCAGCCGTGACTCGCGCCCGACGAATCCAGCCGCGAGGCGCGCTGTCTCTTGAATCAAGTTCATTACTGAAACCTCGCGGGCGTGATCGAAGCGCGACACAGGCGCACTTCCCCCTCACCCTCGTAGAACCACTCGCGCAACTCTTTGAACCGGCCAAGCCCTCCGCGCCTCTCTGCTTCCGCCCGCGCCAGCGCCCCCATGCTTGGAAGCTCGGCGCGCCGCTGCGCAGCCGCGTTCAGTGCCGCGGTTAGCGAAGCGACATCGCGCGGCGGAATCACCCACCCCGCCCGGCCGCCCCGCACCCAGTCCGCCGCACCGCAGTCGTTGGTGATGATGACGGGGAGGCCGCAGGCCATCGCCTCGGCAGGTGCGAACCCGAAGCCGTCGTGCAGACTTGGGAAGATGAAAACTTCCGCACGCCTGTAGGCCGGAAGGGGGTCGCCCGGCGCTGACTGCACGGCCAAGCCGCGGCTCTCCCTCTCGAAGAGTAGTCTGCTCTGGCGACTGCCCGTCGTCCCGACGATCTCCAGGGCAACGTCGTCGGGGCCGAACGCACGCAGCGCGCGAAGGAGGTAGTGGAATCCCTTCGCCAGATTCAGGTTGCCGACGTAGCACACGCGCAACGGCCCGCCCGCGGGCTTCGGCCCTTGACCCGCGGTGAACCGCGAGAGGTTCAGAGGCTGCGCGATGACTTGGACTTTTTCGGCCGGCACGCCGCGCGAGACCATCGAGCGCTTCGCCCACTCCGAAGAGACTCGGATACTGCTGGCTAGCTCGTACTCCTCTTCCACCCGCTCGACCGCTGCCTCGGTCGGGTGCCCGATGTGCGCAGCCCCGCACCAACGGCGCGCCTCCTCCTGAAAGACCTCGCGGTAGTGGCGTATGTGCCCGTTCGGGTTGTCGAGCACGCATTGCACACCGTTGGCGCGCGCCCAGCGTAGCGTCTCCAGGCCGACTTGAGTGAACACGTAGCAGCGCTCGGGCCGTAAGCGTTCGACCTCCGCCTCCGCCCACGCCCCAAGGCGGCGATCCCATTCGAGTTGATAGTGCCCTTGATACCAACGCCACCACGTATAGCGGAAGGCCCACTCAGGGATGAATCGCGGCGACTCATGCCATGTGACATCCGGCTCGCCTCCGGGCAGCGGCCAGCGGCTGACGCGTCCCGGCCCGAATGCGTGAACAGGCGGCCCGCCCGCCAGAGCCGTCAGCGCCGTGGCGGCTTGAAGCCCGAGCCCGCCGCGGCCGGCGGCCGTCCCATAGATAAAAGCTGTCGTTCTATTTAGACTCATTCGCTGATAGAGCCGAGCACCGGGCCGTCCGGCATTCCGCCCGCAGGCCAGCGCAGGACGCCTATGCCGAAGCCGTCCTGCGACTCGTCTTCGACTATCTCGACGACGTTTCCGCCCGCGCGCTTGACGAGTTCCCAGAAGCGCGGCACGCCGCCCGTGTCGCTGCTCGTCTCGATGCCGTAGCGCGTCTTAAAGTCGGGGACGATGTCGTGGAAAACGACGAGGCCGCCCGCGCGTACGAGCGGCGTGTAGGCACGAAAGTCGGCCGCGACGCCCTCGAAGCCGTGGTCGCCGTCGAGGTAGAGCAGGTCGAGCGGCCGCCCTTTGAGGGCCGCGCGCACGGCAGCCGGCGTGCCCTCGTCGTGCGAATCGCCCTGCACACAAACGAGCCTTTGATTCGCGCGCGCGAAGAGCCGCACGGCCCTGCGCCGGGCGCGTTCAAACGCAAGGTCTACGGAGACGATGGTGGCATCCGGCGCGGCCGCGTGCGCGAAGAGGAAGGCCGTGCCGCCCCCGGCCGCGCCTATCTCGCACAGGGCCGTGGGCCGCAGCTCGCGCACCAACTCGGTCAGGCGAAGAATCTCCGAGCGCTTCTGCAAGGGCCGGAAGAAGTACGAGTCGAGCAGCGCGTCTATCCAGACGCGCGGGTCTTCGGACGCCTCACGCAGCGCCACGAGGCGGCGCGCGTGCCTCAGCATCTTGAGGCGAAGGTGGAGCGAGAGCACGCCCTTCGGCGCGAGCGCACGCACGACGCTTCGGAACGTCCCGCCCGCCCGGCGCGCTTCCGCGAGGTTTTCGCTACTCATCGTTGAAGGAGAGTCTCTCGGCGTCCGACGCGCGGCGCGGCGGCGCGTCGGACGCGTTGCGTCTGCCCGCCCTCTCGCGCAGCATGGATGGCGTCCGGCGCGCAGTCCAGACAAGCGCGCGCAGGAAGGGGCGCAGACTCCCGCCCGCCGCCGCGCGAAACAACCCGAGCCCGACGTAACGGCAAAGGAACTCCGGCATGTGACGTGCGGGCGCTTGGAGCAGGTAGAGAAGGAAGAGATTCTTGTAACGGTGGAAGGCGAACTCCGGCGAGTTGTTCGAGCCGGGCGGCGGCTCGAAGTGTTTGACCTTCGCACTCGGCACGAGCGTCAAGCGCTTCCCCGTCTTCGCGGCCTTCGCGCACAGCTCGACCGCCTCGCCATACATAAAGAACTCTTCGCGGAAGCCGCCGAGCCGTCGCCAGAAATCCGTCCGCGCGAACATCACGGCCCCGTCTATGTATGTGACCTGAACGGGGCGCGGGAACTGTCCCTCGTCGCGCACGCCTTCGCCGTGTAGCTTCATACGATAGACGCCGCCCAGCTCGAAGTCTCCGCCCGCGCAGCGGATCGTCCCCTCGGACTTGTTGTACATCAGAGGCCCGGCGAGCCCCGTCTCGGGGTCTCCCTCCGCGTACTCCGCGAGGCTCCGTATGCAGTCGCGGTCGAGAACGATGTCGTCCTCCGTGATGAGTGTGTACTCGCCTGCGGACATCTCGATGCCGCGATTCATCCCGGCCGCGTAGCCGAGATTCACGCGGCTGCGGAACAGTTTGAAGTCGGAGAACTCCGCGACGACCCGCGCCACCTCCTCGCTCGCGGGGCTCGGGTTATCAACGACCGTGACCTCGCACGCCGGGTGCGTCTGCGCACGCAGCGACGCGAGCGCTTCGTAGAGGAGCGCGGGGCGGTTGTAGCTCAGCACGACGACCGAGACGGAAGGCTTCACTTTATCCGAGACGGAGGGCTCCACGTCGTCAATCATTTCCCGACGCCCTCCGAAGCATCCGCGCGTCGAAAGGCTCGCCGCAACGTAAGGCCGAGGGTGTTGAGACGCGGGCGGACGTAAGGGCCGAGCGGCTCGCGCAGCACGAGCGGCAGCACCAGAGCGCCGTATGCCCCCGCCGTGAGGAGGCTCACGGCGGCCAGCCCGTAGAGCGTGTCGGGCACGACCGCCCGCGCCAGCAGACCCGCGAAGACGACCATCACGGAGAAGCGCCAGAACCAGGGCGCTAGAGCGCGCGCCAGTCCGGCGGGCGTCACCGTCCCTGTTCGCGAGAGCGCCGACAGATTCGCGGGCAGACTCACAAGACACACGCCCGCGAGCATCCCCGCCCCGGTTCCTATGACGCCGAAGGCGTTCGTGAGCCCGAGGAGCGCCACGACCGTCACCAGCCCGTCCGCGAGCGAGGTCAACGCGAGCCGCCGGTCGTGCCCGCCGAAGGCGAAGAGGACGTAGCCGACGACGAGGTTGCAGTGGCGCAGAAGCATCGCCGCCAGCACAAGCGAGGTCAGCGCGAAGCCGCCGTACTGCCCTGCCCCGACCCACCACTCTATGAAGCCGCGGTTGACCGCCAGCACCACGCAGATTACGCCGCCGCTTATCATCAGCATCATCTGCCCCAACGCCGTGCAGACGCGCGCCGTGTGCTCGCGCGGCGCGCCCGCGCGCAACTCGCTCAAGGCAGGGATGGCGACCTGCATGAGCATCTGCGGCTGGTTTGCGAGGACGCCCGCGAGCTTGGCCGTGAAGACGTAAGGGACGACGGCCGCGGGCCCCAACAGCTTGCCGATAACTAGCACGTCCGTGCCCGACAGCAAGGCGACGGCGATCTGGTTGACGCTCGTCCAGCCTCCGCGCGCGAGTCGCCCGCGCGCCTCCGACCAGGGCAGTCGAGGGAGTTTCGCGGGCAGCGCGTCGGCGAAGCGTCCTCGCAAACGCCGGAACATGAAGGGCAGCGGGAGCAGTTGAGAGACGACCCACCCGGCCGCGAGCGCGTAGAGTCCCGTGCCCCCGGCGACGAGCGCGACCGTGAGCGCCGTACCCGCGAGCCACGCGGCGATTTGCGTCCGCGCAAGGAAGCCCAGGTCTTGCAGGCCGTGAAGCGTCGCGTGAATGACGCGCAGCGGGAACGTCAAGACCATGCAGGCGAAGGCCAGCGCGAGCGCCGGCCGAAGCGACTCCCACTCGGCCGGCACGAAGAAGAGCCACGCGACGAGCGCGGCGGCGGCCACCGCGGGCGTCTGCCACAGCACGAGCCTCGCCGTCTGTCCCACGGTTCGCGGCAGCTCGTCCGTCGTTCCCGCAGCGCTCTGCCGGCCGGCGGCAGCCGCGGTCTCGCGCGGCAGCAGCGCCACGACGCCGAAGTCCATCAGCATCAGGTAGGCCATGATCTGCGTGCCGACGAGCCAAAGGCCGTAGTCGTGCTGGCCGACACGCCGGAGCAGGAATGGGGTTATCAGAAGCCCGACGAGCGTGGTCAAAACCTGCCCGACGTAGCCGAAACTGATTCCACCGATGAATCTTTTAGTTCTGCTCATGCGAGACGAGCCGCACCTCGGCGGCTACGACAGAACTTGCCGTCTGCTCCACACTGACGTAGCGCGTGCGTTCGTCTACACTCGACAACCGCACACCTTCACCTTCGCTCGCGGGCTGTTTACTGATTGACTGCGCGCGTTCGCCTTCGGCGAGGGCCACGATGTCGGCGGCCACGTCCGACCAACTGCGTCGGCCGAGGTGGGCCGCGAAGGCTTGGAACTCTTCCTTCCATACATGCATCGAGCGCCGCCAGCGAAGCAGACGCGCGGCGAGGTCCGCGGCGTCTTCGGGGTCGGGCAGAAGCATTTCGGAGAGTGCTTCGGGGTAGCGTTCGGCGACCCCGGCACAGCGGCTGACGAGAGCGGGAACGCCGCGGCACACGGCCTCGTGGACGTTCAACCCGTAAGCCTCGTAGCGCACGGGGCTGACGAGCAGGTCGCTCGCGGCGAGCACTTCGGGAAGCCGCTCGCTGAAGTCGAGGAACCGCACGCCGTCCTGTAGGCCCGCGCCGGCGACTCGCCCGCGCCAGAGCCCGAGGCCGCGCCCGCCACCCGCGACGATTAGTAGAGCGCCCCACTCTCGACTCGACGACAGCTCACGCCACGCGCGCCAGAGCGTGTCGAATCCCTTGTTGTGGTCGTGGCCGAGCGCGCCCGCGAAGAGGACTACGGGGCGCGCCTCTTCGACGCCGAGCCACCTTCGCGCCTCTGCTCGCTCGCGCGGCGATGCGAGCGCGTCGCCGCCGCCTAGATAGACGGTACGAACGCGCTCGGGCGCGACGCCGACAAGTTCAACCAGGTCGCGCCGAGTGCGCTCGGAGTTGGCGACGACGAGACGCGCGCGCCTTATCGCGCCGCGCTCGCGGCGGCAGACGAGCGCGTGCCCGAGACGGTTCTTGACGCGGAACCAGAGGGGGGCGCCAGTGTCCGAAGGGGGCCAAGCGCCGTGGACTGCGTGTACCCAGTTGATGTCGGGCGAGACGAAGTTTCCGCCGTTGGCGACGACGCGTGCCCGTGGGTTGTGTGCTCGGAGCGCGCGCATCATGCGCGAAGCGGCGAGCGACAGACGCTGCTCGCCGAGTAGCACCGAGTTGCCGGGACGCGCGACTACGTGGGCGCGTGCGAGCGGGTGGCCGGACAACGTCGAGTCTATCTCGTGTGCGACGAGGTGTACGGTGTGTCCGCGCTCAAGAAGGTATGTGGCGAGGGCGGCGTTGGCCTTGTCCATCCCGCCGCGCGAGTGGAAGCCGCCGGCCACGATGAGCCAGGGATCGCCTCCACTCGCGCGCTTCTCATCGCGGCCCTCGTGCGCGACATGCCCTGCTTCTTTAACCATACTGCTCCGCGAGCGCCGAGGGCTCGTCGTCACCCACGGCCGCGAACGCCTCGCGCCCTTCCGTCTCGACTTCGCCCTGCCATTGCGAACGCCTGACGGCGACCCACCCCGCGCCCAAGAGCATCAGCGCCGTGCCGGGGATGGAGGTGAGCAGTCCCTTCCCTATCATGCCCGTGGCGAAGAAGGCCGCGCACGCCACCCACGTGAGCGCGCGCCCGACGTACCAGGTATCGGAGCGCCGTATGTTGCGCCGCGTGAAGAGCCAGACGATGAAGCCGACCCAAAGGCAGAGGCCGAGCACGCCCTGCTCCAACACGATGCGCGCGTACTCGTTCTCCATGTAGTAGGTCGGCGGGCTGACCTCGCTCTCAAGGAAGTAGGGCATACTCGTGCCGCCGCCGCCGAGGCCGTTGCCGAGCGGGTACTCGACCATGAGCTGCGTGAAGCTGTCGTTGACGCTCCAAGAGACGCGCTCGCTGACGAAATCCATGTCCTGAAGCGTCGTGAAGCGCTGGAGCCTCGACTCGCTCGACACGACCCATCCGACGCCCGCGAGCATGATGAGCAGGAAGACCCACCCGTGCGACTTGAGACGGACGGTCAGGAAGACGGTCAAAAGCATCAGCGCGAGGATGATGACCGGCGAGCGCGCCGCCGCCGCGAAGACGCCGACCATCGAGGCGGCCATCGTCACGTAGAGCATACGGCGCTCCAAGCGGCCGCGCTCGCGCTTGAGTGCCCACGCGCCGATGATGAAGGCGAGCGTCATCACCATCATCCCCGCGTAGGCGTGCGCGCTCGTGAAGATCGCGGGTATGCGAAGCGCGAGACTGCGGTCGGGGTTCGTGAAGTCCTCGTCTACGATGCTCCTGTAGATGAGGTCCGTCACCTCGTTGTGCGGGTAGAACCGCTCGACGCCTATGAAGAACTCGGCCCCGGCGAAGGCAGCCGCGATGAGGTTGAGCACGCCGAAACAGAGCGCGAGCTTGTAGACCTCCTCGTCTTTAAGTCGGCCGCCGAGCAGCAGGAACGGGAGCAGGAAGACGTTGCCGCGCAGGCCGACGAACTGCACGGGGTAGCTCTGCACCGGCACGAAGAAGAGGATGAGGGGCCACGCGACGAGGAGCCCCACCCAGAGGCGAAGCAACTGCTGTGACTGCCACTCGTCGGCGCGCTGCCTGCGCCATAGCTGAGTCAGGTAGAGCCCCGCGACCGCCGAGTCGAAGATGAAGTGCGAGGAGGGCTCGGGGACGTTCGCCCGTAGTATCCCGTAAAAGTAACCGACGGTGAAGACGGTCGCCAGCCCCGCGACCAGCGAGCGCCGCCCGGCCGCGTAAGCGAACGCGAAGGCTAACAGACACAGCCCTACCGAAAGCATCGTTCCACCCCGTCTACGGGCTTGAAGTCCGTTGCCGCCGCCGCGCGACAGAGAGCAGTTGCTATTACTCTCTGTCGCGGGCGATCCGTCACCTGGTAAGAAGGGCGAATAATGTGTCGCTCCACAGCTTTCCCCTGAGCCGGGGGAATATCCTCTGCCACTCTACGCCGCTCTTGGGAATCCTTCCGGGAAGAGGGTAATCGAACTCCACCCGCCCGAACCCGGCCTCGTCCGCCATTCTCTTTATATCCAACTCGGTGACCGGCGTGATGTGGCCCGACATCCTGTAGTCGTGCTCGCAGAACGC
>JBJMGR010000342.1:0-9207 GCA_045807805.1 Pyrinomonadaceae bacterium
TACTCGTTCTCGACGCCCGAGATGTCCTGCTGTCGGCCCGAGTGGCTGAGCTGAAGAATGTATCGGCAGTCGTATTCGTGAACGGCACGCCCGAGCGCCTTCCAGAAGGGAATCTTGTCGTCGTCGTCAATCGTCGCGTAGTTGGGAACGATGCGGCCGCGTATGCTGACGGGCACGAAGGAGCTGATGATGGCCCCGACGCCGCCGCGCGCGAACTTGACCTCCCAGTTGATGCGCGCCTGAGAGCCGGAGCCGTCGTAGTTGTCGAAGCGACCCGAGACGTTCGAGCGGAAGATGCGGTTCTTGACCGACAGGTGGCGGAACTCAAGAGGCTGGAAGATTGCGTCGAATGTCATAGAGCCTCCATGAAGGAGCGCGGGTCTTGCCCGGCGGCGCGCGGCTTAAGAGTTAGGGTAGACGCGCGTCCACGGCGCGAACGGGTTCTTGACGCCGCGTAGCGCGGGGGTCAACTCCGGGTAGTGGCGCAGAAGGACGCTCGCAAAGCCGTTACGGTTTATCCAATCCATGCCGAGCTGCGTGTAGACCTTCGGCGTGTAGTCGTCCGTGAAGTAGCGGTCGCTCTTCAGCCTGCGCCCCGCCATGAGGAGGAAGATGCGGAAGGCCGTGTCGCTGAAGCCGAAGCCCTTCGGCGGGTTCTCCGCGAAGAGGCCGACCATCAGGTCAACGCGGTCGATGTCGCCGCCGTACATCTCGCTTATCTCGCGCGCCCAACGCCTGTCCTTCGTCAGAGCCATGAACGACTTGACGCGCGGCATGCGCAGGTGACGCCTGAATTCGTTGTAGCGCGGCACGCCGCGCTCGCGGTCGCGAAGGATGTCGATGGCGGCGAGGTCTAGGCGCTCGCCGTCGGGCTTGACGAGTTCTTGCAGGAAGCGCGGGTAGTTGTGGAGGGTTATCGCGCCGGGGTGTGAGGTGCCGAACGAGTAGAACACGTCCTCGACAGAGACGTTGTCGTCGATGACGCTGGCGGCGTTCTTGAACGCGACCTCGGGGAACTTGAGGCTCTTCAGAAGCCTGCCCGTCGAGAGCGAGCGAATCTCTATGTCGTCCGGGATGAGCGGGTGCAGGCGGTAGACGGAGACGAACTCTTCCGTGAACGCGAAGGGCGCGGAGTGATGGTTGACGGGCGAGCCGGGGATGCCGCTGATGGCTTCGCCTTTGCCGATGCGCCCGAAGGTTTTGGTAATCTGCTCGCCCGCGACTCCCCACCAACTGACGTTCATGCCGAGTTGCAGCGTCGGGTGGCCGAGGATGCCGGGCGTCCATTCGATGGTGTGAATCTTCGCCATCAGCGCGGCGTTGATGAGCCGCGCCTTCTGGAACAACTGCTCGTCGTCCCAGAAAGGATATTGAAGCTTGAGACTCTCGCAGATGGCGTTGTGTTCGAGCGTGAAGAGCGTGTGCAGAAGCGCGAGCCCTATCCACCAGTTGTCCGTGAAGCCCGTGACGGCTATCCCCGTCTCGGGGTCTATGGGCAGACGCCTCTTCTCGTCCACACGCAGCTTGCCGCCCTCACGCGTGCGCATCCTTGCAAGAGTCGTTTCGTCGCAGCCGTAGACGCCCGAGCCGTCCCACCAATGCGAGTTGCGGTTCAGATACGTGGGCGGGCGTCCCGCATCTTCGGGGCAGCGCGTTGTGTCTTTGGCCGTGCGCGGGATGCGCATGTGTTTGCGCTCGGCGGGGTCGATTATCTTGTCGCCCCACGTATCGCCCTCTTCGAGGTCGAGCAGGAAGTCGTCACCCTCTTTGCTGTTGTTGTGCGCGAACCAGTCGTGAACCTGAAACTGAATCCACGCGGCCGCGAGCAGGTTGAGCGTGGTCGCGGGGATGAACTTGTCGCGCGTCATCAGCCGTCGGCTGACGGCGCGCGGGTTGGGCGCGAGCAGCGCGTCCGGCTCATCCGGGTACGTACCGTCCAGCGGCACGTTGCGGCCGAAGCGCGTGCCCGCGCAGCCCATGCGCGGGTCTTCGAGCGAGTTGTACGCGCCGTCGTCGGTTCGCGTGTAGAGCGCGTGCGGCGGAGGAGGAGCGGAGGGCGGAGGCGCGCCGTCTTCGGTGGGCGTGTTCGTGTCGTATAGGTTCTTCTCGCGCAGGGCGTCGCGGTAGGCGTTGAGGTTGAAGGCGCTCAGCGCGACGGGCAGGCGGTGCCAAGGGATGAACCAGTTGATGACGCCGAACGTTGCGCCCGAGATGCGTGACGTGAATGTCCTGCGATATTTCTTCGCGGGCATCGGGAATTCTCCTCGGATGGTTGACGGGCCAGAGGTGACTTGCGTGCCAACGGCGGCGAAAGGATCGCCGTCGCGGGACAAGTCAAATCAAAGGGTTGAACGCCGGGCTTATTGTCGGCCCGGCCGTCTATCTCCTCTGGGAAGGCAATCAGGCGGCTCTGAACGAGAATGTTGAGCCGTTTGGGAATATCGAAGTCGAAGACTCGGCCGGCTGCGCCTAACCGCGAAAGGTCTCGGACGCGTTCGAGAAAGAGCGGGCTAAGCCAAAAGTTACAGACACCCGCGTAAGGAAGGCTGAAAGCTAATACACGAGCTACGCTTTGTCAACGATTTTCTGCCCCGCGCCGACGCGAAACTTTAACGCCACGTCGGCCATACACACGTCGGCGGCGGGCGGCTAATGTCAGTCTTCCGGCCCCTCCGACTCTTAATGGCATGCGTCGCGGAAAGGTAACGATAAAACTCCCGCGTGAGGCGGCGTGAGAGCGTTTCGGCGTGCGCGGTGGTTGCCAAGCGACCTTAAAGTCGTACAATACTGGGCGCTTATTCGACATCTGTATTTGCCGCCCAAGCGTTTGGCAGATTCCCCGTCAGAGCCAGATAAAGAACGGACATGAGCCCCGAGGAGTTCGCAAGGTTTCTCGAACATCTCTCACCCGACGTGGAGGAGGCGGGACGACTCTACACGCGCCTGCACAAGAAGCTCGCGGGCTTCTTCTATCTGAAGGGCGTCTCGGAGCCCGGTAAGGCGGCCGACGAGACGCTCGACAGGGCGGCGGTCAAAATCTGCGCGGGCACGCCCGTGCCCGACGTGTCCAAATACTGCCTGGGCATAGCGCGCAACGTCGTCAAGGAAGGGCTGCGGCGCGAGCTGCGCGAGAAGTCGGTCTTCCAGAGCTTCGTCGAGAGCTTGAACGACGACTCCGACGAGGAGATATCGAGAATACAGCGCCTGCTCAAGCCCTGCTTCGAGCAACTGTCGGACGACGAGCGGGAGTTGCTAATCGGCTACTGTCAGATCTTGCGCGGGCGCGCGCGCGCCGAGCACCGGCGGCAGTTGGCGGAGGCGATGAAGACGACGGTGCTCGCCCTGCGTATGCGGGTGACGCGGCTGCGCGGAATCCTCAGCGAGTGCGTCGAGAAACGCTCCCGCGAGCGGCTCGCGATAATTTAATGCGGAACGTATCCCAAATTTGGAGCATTGATATATAGACGCGCCGTGAGACGGCTTGAGGGGGGGACGCGCGCCGAGGTGTTGAATCAGAGCATCACAGAAGAACGCATCATCGCATACCTGCTCGGAGACCTGCCCCTGGAGGAGGCGGAGCGTTTCGAGGACGAGTGCTTCGCCGGGGAGGATTGGCCGGGGCAGCTTCACCTTGCCGAAGAAGACCTGATCGACGAATACCTGCGCGGCACACTCGCGCCCGAGCGCCGCCGACGTTTTGAAGAGAACTACCTGACCACGGACGCGCGCGTCGAGCGCGTGAGGATGGCGGCCGCGCTCCTTCGACACGTAGACTCGCACGCGCCGACGCGGACGGAAGCAAACGTGTCCGGAGTTCAGTCGGCAGCCGCGGCAGAGGCGACATTGGCCGCGCAGCCTCGGGAGAGGCACAAACGCGAGTCGTGGTTTGGCGCTCTGTGGGGTGGCCGCACGGTTGTGCCGCGCGCCGCTATGAGCTTCGCGCTGTTGTTGATTGTGGTCGCTGGCGCGTTCGTCATTTACAGCCGCATCTCGCCACGGAATCATCCGACAATCGTCATGGTGGCTTTGACTCCGACCAACGCCGAGCGCGGCGCGGGCGCGGAGCCGACGAAGGTTAAGCTCCCGAAGGACGCGGGCGCGCTGCGAGTCTCGCTCGCGCCGCCCGAAGGCTCGACGCCGTCGGCGCGCTACCGCGTCGAGTTGGATGACGGTGAAGGGAAGACCGAATCTCTTGAGGCCGTAGGAGAGGACGCGCACTCGGTCTCGGTCGTGATACCGGCCGTGCACCTCGCGCGCGGGACGTACGCGCTAAGGCTCTTCGCGGTCAACGCGGAAGGGGTCGAGCAGAGGATTAGAGGAAGTTATCTGTTCTCGGTCGAATGACGAACGACTCACGCGCGTCGGACGACGAGCGACTCACGCACTCACGACTTAAGCACTAACGACGCACACGCACATTCGCTCACGCTCAAGCCAATCGCACACGCCTTCGGCGATACCACCATGCGCCGCACGCCGAGAGCGTCAACAGGGTCACACACGCGCCCGTCAAAAGGTACCGCCCATTAACGCCCGTGGGCGGCACGGGCCTGATGACCTGCCTGTACTCGCCCTGTAGAGTGAAGGCGGCCCAGTAGTGTGGCGAGCGCCACTCGGGCCTCCGGCGGATGCTGTTCTGCGCGGCGGAGAGCGCGGCCGCGGGCGGCATCCCTTTCCGTAGCAGGTTCGTATAGAACTGCTTCATCAGCTCGGCGGTCGCCTCGTCGTCAACCTTCCAGAGGCTTGCCACGACGCTCGACGCGCCCGCGTACATGAAGCCGCGCGTCAGACTCAGAAGCCCCTCGCCGCGCACGTCCTTGCCGAGCGCCGTCTGGCACGCGCTTAGCACCACGAGGTCAACCGGCGCTCGCAGCCCGTAGATATCCTGTAGGCCAACGAAGCCGTTGCGCGCGCGGCCGTCGCTGTCAACGGTCGAGAGCACGAGGCCGGAATTCTCCGGCCGCTTCGTGTCGAGGAATCCGTGCGTGGCGAAGTGTAGGATCGCGTACTGCGTCAGGTCTGTGGCGAGTACGTGCTCGCGCGAGGCGTCGAAGTCCGTCGCGACGAGCGACTCGCCTTCGGCCACGCCGCGCAGGTTCGCAAGCTCGTGCTTCGCGTAGAAGAGAGGCTTGACGAGCGAAGGGTCGAACGTCTCTCCGGCCGCGCCCACGTCGCGCGGGGCACCCTTCAGCCGGTCGGTCGCGAGCGACTCGACCGCCGCGAGCGCCCCGCCGCCCTTCGAGTTTTTGCGCTGCGCGTAGTCGGATGCGAAGACAGGGTCACCGAAGGCGGCCAGAATCTTCGAGGGCCGTCGGCGCAAAGCCTCCTGCCTCAACTCGCCGAGGATGGAGGCGGAGGGCGCGTTGACCACTTCGTGACTCGCGACGAGCGGCTCGTCGTCGGGGTTCGAGGGGACGGGCAGCGCCTGAAAGGGGATGTAGTTGAGCGCGCCGTCCGCGACGACGATGATGCGCCGCTTGTCCAACTCCGAGGCCACGGGCGACAGAATCATACGGCTCAACTCCGCGGACGCGGCCGTTAACTCTTCGCCTTCGTCGGGCTTCGACTCAAGAGCCTTGTAGACTCTCCCCGCCGCGTCGTTTAACTGCGCGCGCGCCGGCAGCCTGTAGCTCTTGACGTGGTCGCGCGTCACGGCCCAGACGTAGCTGCGGTCGGAGCCGATGCTGTATTCGAGCAGCACGGTCTCGTCGTCGCCGACGACCTGCTCCTGAATCTCGCGGGAGCCGAGGGCCGCCCGCCGCGCCACGCGCATGTAGGCGGGGTGGCGCGCACGTATGCTCTCTGTCACATGCGCGTAGTCGGCTTCGAGCTTCGTAATGTCCGATACTAGCGCGTCCATCTCCTTCCTCTCGTACTTCCCACTCAGCATCGTGACCTTGCTGTCCTCTTTCACGCGTAGCGACTGGCGCAGAGTCCTCTCCTGCTCGGCCAAGTCCGCTTCAAGCCCCGGCAGGAGGTCTGACTGCGTGGCGCGCAGCAACTCCGTGAGGGAGCGCGCGCGCGCGCTGTCGCTCACCTCGAAGGCGCGCGCGTCGAAGCCACGCGCGGGCGTCGCCTCGTGCCTTCGCATGAGGCACTCGACATACTTCTCGTAACGCTCGTAGATGGTCGCGGAGAAGGCGGCGGTAAGGTCTGTGCTCGTCGAGACGCGGCGTATGTTGTCCGTCACGTCTATGGACTGGCGCAGATAGTCTTCGGCGGCGTCGAGGTTGTTACGCCGAAGCTCAAGACTCCCGAGCGCGTAGAGCGCGGCCGACTGGTTGAGGCGGTCTTCGAGCGCGTCGAAGGTTTCGAGCGCGCGTCGGTAGGAGTCGAGCGCCTGTTCGACCCTGCCCTCCTGCTCGTAGAGTTGGCCGATGAGCGCGAGCGTGCGCGCGGCCTCCATGCGGTTGCCGAGCTTCGGGTAGGCCGCGAGCGCGGCCTGTAGGTAGCGCATCGCATTTACGCGGTCGTTCGTCGCGGCGTACGTGCGCCCGAGGTACTCGTCGCACATCGCGGCGAAGACCGGCTCGTTAATCGCCTCCGCGTCGGCCAGCGCCTGTTGCAGTTGCGCGAGCGCCTCCGCGTGGTTGCCGAGAAGGTAGTTGGTCTTCCCGATGAGCATCGAGATAGCCACTATCGAGCGCTTCTGTTTCGACTGCCGGAAGTATTCGAGGGACTGCTGTAGTTTGTCGAGGCCCGCCTCGGGGAGCCCGCTCTCGATGAACGCCTCGGCGAGGCCGCTGTTAATCTGCCCCTGCATGAACGGGTCGGACTTCCCGTCGAGTAGCATCTGGGCCTGCGTCAGGTAGGTGAGTGTGCTCTGCCACGCGCCCTTGCGATACTCGATGAAGCCGAGGTTGATGAGCGACTCGGCCTGCTCGTCCGCGATGTCGAGTTCACGCCAGATGGCGAGCGCGGCTTCGTGGCTCTGCGTCGCTTCGGGAAGATTGTTCACGAGGAGCTGTTGGTTGCCTATCGCGGTGTAGGACTTCGCCATCCCCCAACGGCTCCCGACGGACTCCCAGAGCGCCAGAGATTCCCGCGCGTTCTTGAAGGCGAGGTCGGGGTGGTCGTGCCCCTGACACTCGCTGAGCGTGAGCAGAGCCTCGGCCTTGCCCGCTACGTAGCCGCCCTGCTCGCTCAGTTCGAGCGCACGTCGGAGAGACTCATTCGCCTCCTTGCACATGCTCAGGTGACTTTGAACCGAGCCGAGCCCGTTGAGGCTGTCCACTTCCGTCGGGAGGTCTTGCGATGTCTCGTTCGCCGCGAGCGCGTCCTTGTAGGTTGCGAGGGATTCATCCGTGCGGTTGAGGAGTAGTTGAAGACGGCCTGCCCTGTTGAGAAAGCGCGTTGCCCGCAGGGTCTCCCCCGCGTCGCGGAGACGGCTCGCCTCGGAGAGGAGCGCGCCCAGTGCGCGCTCCCGCTCCTCGGCCGAAATCGCCCTCTCGTCGCTTTCGCGCACGAGCACGTCCTCGTCCCGGCCCGCGCGCGCGAGGGCCGACGGCAGGACGAAGGTCATTACCAACAGCGTAATGAGAAGTGCTTTCGTCATAAACTGTGCGGGCGGCCGCGTGGCTGCGGACGGCCGCGTTACTTATATACGACCCGTTGCGCGGCTTCGCGCGTCAGAAGGCTTTCACGTACCGCGTCGGTCTGCCTTTGATCTTCATCTCCTTCACGGGGTAGTTTTTAATCGAGGCGCAGTTGCAGGCCGCCCCCGTCGATGGCGACGGCTTGTTACCTGTGAGGGCGGATGTAGCATTGCCCGCCAGCGGCCCGAAATGGTTGAACGAATCGAATCCGGGGAGCTTATCGTTCTCCTCCGGGACGATGCCGTCCTCCTTATTGCGCGTCTTGCGCATCGTGCACTGGAAGTAGACCTCCAGAAAATGGGCCCACGACTCACCCTTCATGTCATGGTTGAATCTGTAGCCGTGGTAGCGCTTCATGACCTGCGCGGCCGTCACCTCGCCCTCCACCGGCTTCTCGCACTCTAGCGGCGCGGGGACGCTCGGCGTCGGGGCGTCGTCAATCGGCGTTGACCACGGGAAGTAGACCGAGAGGCCGTGCGAGTACTGGTACTGTGGGCCGGAATGTTTGGAACGGATGATGAGACGCTTGAACCGCTCCACGCTCCCTTTCGTGTGGCCCTCGGTCAGTTGATCGATCACGCCGGAGCATGCCTCCGCCAGCACTTCCAGATCGTCGTGCATCGCGCGGGTCTTCAAGGGGTCGGCGTACTCGTCCAGCATGTTGATTAGCAAAGTACATCTCTTGTGCAGACACTGGCAGAAGTCGAACAGGTCTGTGTAGTTCTCTTCCCAGTAGCTCTGCGACTCCCAGTGTGCAAGGAGGATTAGCTCCCTGATGATTCGTCCCTTCGGGCTCGGATTATTGGGGGTGCCCTCTTCGATGGCCTTCTCTTCGAGGGCGCTCTCTTTGAGGGCGCTCACCATCCGACGGACGAGCAGCCGGATTGACTTCGCTAGCTCATGGAAATTACCCGTGTCGAGGCTGCACAGGCACAGGTCGAGGGAGTAACCGGAGAGCGCGTAGTCGGTGGCGTTCGAGAGCGTCAGGAAGTAGAGCCTCTCAATCAACTTTTGCACCGCGTCGGACTCTTCGCCCGCGACCACCACCACCTCCTCGGCGGCGTCGTCCTCCCCGTACGAGTCTTCGTCGCTGTCACCCTTCGCCTTCGCCACCGTGTGGATGATCTTCATCAGCAGTTGCCTGTAAGGCCAACTGCCGATGTAGGAGATGCCCTCCGAGCCCATCATATACTTCGCCAAACCCTTTAGCTCGTATGCGACCTCGACGGCGCTCATCGAGCAACTGTGGAGGGCGAGTAACTGGAGCGTGCCCTTGTGGCCCTCTATCTGTGCATTGAAAGTTTCGAGGGTCTCACGCATCTGCGAGAGACTGATCGCGGAGACGGGATTGTCGTCCGGGAGGAAGGCGTCATGGCCGACGACGAGGCCGTGCCCGACGAGGAAGAGAATGTAGTTCTTCGCCTTGTATTTCTCGGCGCAGAAGCCTATGAAATTTTGCAGCGCCTTAAGAGAGGAGACGGAGTCGGGTTTTTCCATCGCCGCCTTGACATCGGCCGCGGGCCCGGCCGTGTCGTCTATCTCGCTCGGTTTTATGCTGTCGCCCTCCATGTCGCCGACGAGCGGGTTTCCGTTGTCGCCGATCATGAATCGA
>JBJMGR010000343.1:0-22998 GCA_045807805.1 Pyrinomonadaceae bacterium
GACATATCAACGTCGCTCGGTCGCGGCTGGAAGATGGCCGAAAACGACGTTGAGGGCGAGTGGGGCTACTACCTCATACTCGACCAGATACTCGAATCGCCCGACGTTTCAAAGAAGGCTTCGGCCGGATGGGGCGGCGACCGCTACGCGCTCTTCACCGGGCCGAAGTCCACGGACGTGCTCGTCGTGCAGAAGACCGTCTGGGACACCGAACGGGACGCGCGCGAGTTCTTCGACGCGTACGTCGCGCGCACGACGAAGCGCTACGGCGTACAGCCTTCGGCCGAGACCGACGCGGAGCGCGCGTCCTGGAAGACTTCCGAAGGCGGCGTGCTCGTGAAGATTTCAGGCACGACCGTCCTCATCCTCGAAGGCGTCCCCAACGGCGCGAACGCTAATGCTCTCGCCTCCGCGCTGTAAAAACTGCCGTGGATTCATAGAGAGACGGAGTTCAGGAATTGATAATTCTTAAACTCCGTCTCTCTGTGTCTCTGCGGCCGATCCTTATTCTGTCGCGCGCGTGCCGACGCGTAGTAACATCTGCGTCGTGATACGTGCCGCGCCGAAGATGCCTTCCGCAGTCCTCGACTTCCACGGGCGACGCGGCGCGCGCGCGTTCTTCTCAAATCCGCTCGAAGTAATCACGACATCAAGCTTGAACGAAGTGCGCCCGGCGCTCCGAGAGGTGGAGCGCGCCGCACGCGCGGGACTGTACGTGGTCGGCTACGTCGCGTACGAGGCCGCGCCCGCCTTCGACCGCTCTCTCTCTGTGCGTGAAGCCTCGACGCCGCTTCTCTGGTTCGGCCTGTTCGACGCGCCCGCGCGCCGCGCGCCCGAAGGCTCGGGCGGCGAAGACTACGGCCTCGACGAGTGGAAGCCTTCCGAGACCCGCGATGCGTACGAGCGTAACGTGCGCGAGGTGCGTGAGCGCATCGCGCACGGCGACACGTATCAGGTCAACTACACCTTCAGACTGCGCGCGCGTTTTCGCGGCGACGCCTACGCCTTCTACGAACGCCTGCGCGCCGCGCAGCCCACGCGCTTCGGCGCGTACCTCGACACGGGCCGCATCCAAATCCTCTCGGCCTCGCCCGAGCTATTCTTCCGGCGCCGAGGCTCGCGAATACTGACGCGGCCGATGAAGGGGACTGCCGCGCGCGGCCGTTGGGTTGAGGAGGACGATGCCGCGTGCGGCGCGCTCGCCTCTTCGGAGAAGAACCGCGCCGAGAACGTGATGATAGTTGACCTGCTGCGCAACGACCTCGGGCGCGTGGCGGAGACGGGCACGGTGCGCGCGTCGAGATTCTTCAAGGTCGAGCGCCACCCGACCGTCTTCCAGATGACCTCTACCGTCGGCGCGCGACTGCGCGCGGGCGCGACGCTCGAAGACATCTTCGCCGCGCTCTTTCCGTGCGGCTCCGTGACGGGCGCGCCGAAGGTGAGCACGATGCGACTCATCTCTGAACTCGAAGGCTCGCCGCGCGGCGTCTACTGCGGCGCGGTCGGCTGCGTCATGCCGGGCGGCGACGCGCTCTTTAACGTGCCGATAAGAACGGTCGTCGTGGATGCAGTCGAAGGCTCGGCCGAGTACGGCACGGGCGGCGGAGTCACCTGGGATTCGACGCCCGGCGGCGAGTTCGAGGAGGCGCTTGAGAAGGCACGCGTGCTCGTCGAAGACCCGTCCGACTTCGAGTTGTTGGAGACGCTGCGGCTCGAAGGCGGGCGATACAACCTGCTCGAAGAGCACCTCGCGCGCCTCAAAGCCTCTGCGCATTACTTCGACTTTCGCGCGTCCGACTCGCGCGTGCGCGAGGCTCTGGCCGAGCACGCGTCTTCGCACTCCGTCGAGACTCCGCGGCGCGTGCGCCTGCTCGTCTCGCGCGTGGGCGGCGTGCGGGTCGAGAGCAGAGAGCTCGAACAGACGCGCGGGCCTCAAGCGGTCGCGCTCGCACGCGCGCCCGTGGACAGGCGCGAGCGCTTCCTCTATCACAAGACTACGCGGCGCGGTCTGTACGACGCGCGTCGCGCCGAGCGCCCCGAACTCTTCGACGTGCTGCTCAGAAATATTGAAGGGGAGTTGACCGAGTTCACGAACGGCAACCTCGTCGTCGAACTCGAAGGGCGTCGCTCGACTCCGCCGCGCGAGTGCGGGCTGCTCGCGGGGACGCTGCGCGAGGCGTTGCTGCGCGAAGGCTCAATCGCGGAGCGTGTACTGACGGCGGAAGACCTCATTCGTGCGACGCGCTGCTGGTTCATAAACGGCGTGCGCGGGTGGGTCGAGGTCTTCTTTGCCGACGCCGCAAGCCAAAACTAATGCTTATCTATGTAATAAAATCTTTTAGCTTTGATTATTGACTGCGTCTTCATTAGAATACCGCCAAGTTCGCAGCAGAAGGCGTACCGTCCTGTTCGCTTTCACAAGGTTTCAAGCTGTTAGTCCGTGCCATCGGCCCACGCCGTACGGCCGTGCGTGCGCGGCGCATCCGACCCCGCGGGTTTGACACGTTCGCTCTCCGACTTCATGCAGAGGCTTTCGATTTCTCCAAGCGGCAGCGCGCCGTCCACGCCGCGCTCGTCCGTCTCGCCCGCCGAGCCTTTACGGGCGGCGCGAGTGACTTCCGTTTCCCCAAGTCAAAAACCGGAGACCAATATGAAAAGACGGAACCTGACCTCGCTGTTCCTCCTGTGCGTTCTTCTCCTGTCCCCCTTCGCGCACGCCGCACGCGCGCAGGGCACCGCGTCGCGCGTGACCGGCGTCGTCACGGACAATAGCGGCGCGGTCGTCGAGGGGGCGACCGTCACACTGACCAACGAGGGGACGCAGGGCTCCTTCAACACCGAGACCAGTTCGACGGGCGCGTACGTCTTCGACCTCGTGCAGGTTGGCACCTACAGCTTGACCGTCGAGAAGCAGGGCTTCAAGAAGTTTCTCTCGACCGGCAACCGCGTCAACATCAATCAGCCGACGACCGTAAACGTCCTGCTCGAAGTTGGAGCCGTGGGGGAGACCGTGACGGTCGTCGCCACCGCCGAGCAGGTGCAGACGAGCACCTCGGGCAACATCGGCAGCACGATTGAGCAGAAGACGCTCGAAACGCTCCCCATCGTCGGGACGCGCGGGCGGAACCCGCTCGACCTTCTCAACTTTCAGCCGGGCGTCGTCTTCGGCGGGAACACGGGCGGCGCGGTCAACGTCAACGGCTCGCGCGACCGCGCCTTTAACTTCACGCTCGACGGCATAGACATCAACGACTCGACGGCTGGCGGCTCGAACTTCACGCCGCTTCGGCCGAACCCCGACTCGCTCGAAGAGTTGCAGGTCGTGACCAGCAACTTCACGGCCGAGCTTGGCCGGAGCAGCGGCGCTCAGGTCTCGCTCGTCACGCGCTCCGGAACGAACGAGTTCCACGGCAACTTCTTCGAGTACTACCGTACGCCCCGCTTCGACGCCAAGAGCTACCCCGTCACCATCGCGGGGCTGCCGAAGGATCAGTTCGTGCAGCACATCTTCGGCGGGAGCCTCGGCGGGCCGCTCTTCGACCCCGGCTTCGGCGAGGGCGGTCGCGGCTTCCGTTGGCTTCGTGACAAGGCGTTCTTCTTCACCAACCTCCAACTGCTGCGCGCATACGACACGGCACTCGTGACGCGTACGGTCTACACTGCGGCGGCGAGGGCAGGGCTCTTCCGCTACGTCGTCGGCCGCGCCAACGCGCCGTCGGGCACTACGACGGCCTCGGTGGACGCCAACGGCAACTCGGTGCTCCCGGCCTGCGTCGGCTCGCCGCCCTCGAACGCGCCCTGCATAGCCAGCTACAACATCGCGACGAACCCGACGGGCGTGGGGCTCGACCCGACGCTGTCGAACATCATCAATAGCATGCCGCTGCCGAACAACTTCACGGCCGGCGACGGGCTCAACACGGCCGGGTTCAACTTCGCCTCGCCGCAGCACGAGAAGCAGTGGGACTTCGTCGCCAAGTTCGACTTCAACTTCAGCTCGAAGAGCCTCTTCTATGTTCGCTACGCGCAGGGCGCGCAGAACAGCTTCGGCGACTCGGCCAACGGCGGCCGTCCCATCTTCCCTGGCTCGCCGAACTTCGTGGACACGTACCGCACGCCGAAGAACCTCGCTTTCAACTGGCGCTACTCGCCGTCGGCCACTCTGACGAACGAGGCCATCTTCGGCATCAGCAAGTACTTCTTCAACTTCCTGACCCCGAACCCCGACCCGACCCTGCCCTTCGCCTTCATCAACCCGGCGACGCCGAACACGAACTTCTCCTACAACGCGCGCGGCGTGCGCACACTTCAGTACATAGACAACGTGACGCTCGCACGCGGCGGGCACACGCTCAAGGGCGGGCTCAACTTCCGCTTCAGCCGCCACACGGACGACCGCTCGGGCGTGGCGGGCACCTCCATCGAGCCCGCCGTGACCTTCAGTAACGCGGCGGGCTTCACGGGCTTCAGCCTTCCGGCCTCGGGCTCGACCAGCATCAACGCCAACGACCTGACGCGTCTACAGAACACCATCGTTGACCTGCTCGGCAGAGTCGGCACCGTCTCGCAGGCGTTCGTCTCCGACCCCGCCAACCCGAGCGCCTTCGCGCCCGCTGGCACGCGCTGGATAAATCAAGCGCACTACCCCGAGCTGGACTTCTACTTTCAGGACAACTGGCGCGTACGCACGAACCTCGTCCTCGACCTCGGCGTGCGTTGGGAGTTGAAGCGCCACCCGTCCGTGGACGGACGCTCCATACTCGTCCCCGACCAGTCGGTGAAGCTTGGCGCGGCACCCTCGAACACGCTGAAGTGGGTCGAGGGCAATCTCTTCGAGAACGACAACAGCAAGATACTGCCGTCGGTCGGCTTCGCCTGGGACCCGTTCAAGTCGGGCAAGACTTCCGTGCGCGGCAACTACCGCATCGCGTCCGACCGCATCGCGACCTTCCTCTTCGGCTCCTCCATCTTCCAGAGCGCGCCGGGCAACACCGTCGGCGTGACGAACTCGACGTTCGGACAGGGCGGCGGACTCTACCGCAACCTCGGCCCCGTCATCGCGGCGCTTGCGCCGACGACCACGCCCGCCACCTTGCGCCAGCCGCCCGCATTCGGCACCGGCTCGATCAGCGTCATAGACCCGGACCTTCAGTTCCCGCAGGTGCACGAATGGTCTGGGAGCTTCCAGCGCGAGATTAAGCACAACGTCATCGAGGTGAACTACATCGGCAAGCACGCCGTTCACCTGCTCGGCGGCTACAACGTAAATCAGACCAACGTTTTCGCCACCGTCCCCGGCGTGACGGAGGCGAACTTCCTCGACGCCTTCAACCGCGTGCGCGCGAGCACCGCCTACAACAGCCCGCTCATCAACCTGATTATGTCGGGCAACGCGGCGAACAACGCGGGCACGACGCGCTTCCGCGCACTCAACACGACGGCGCTGACTCAAGGGGGCGCGGCGACGCTCGCGCTCGCCGTCTCGCAGAGGACGTGCCAGGCGGCCGACGTTACGGCGGGCATATGCACCAACGCTAATCTCAACCGGCGGCTCCTCGACGTTAACGGGTTCCCCTTCCTCTTCCAGCCCTACCCGCAGTTCACGGGCGGCCTGAACGTCTTCGACAGTAACGACTACTCGAACTATCACGGCCTTCAACTCATACTGAAGCGCCGCATCAACCAGGGGCTCGGCTTCCAGGTCGGCTACACGCTCTCGAAGTCAAAGGACAACCGCTCGTGGGATCCGTCGCTCAGCACCGTCACGACCGGCTCCGTCCAGTCGGCTTCGAGCACGCCGTTCGACCTGCGCGACCGTAGCCTCAACTACACCTGGTCTGACTTCGACCGCCGCCACGTCTTCCAGGGGACGTACACGTACGAGCTGCCCTTCGGCAGGAAGAGGATGTTCGGCTCGGAGATGCCGAAGGCGCTCGACTACATCATCGGCGGCTGGCAGACGGCCGGGACAATCGTCCGGGCGTCGGGCCGTCCCTTCACCGTCTACTCGGGCATCAACACCGTGAGCAGCGTCGTCCAGTCCACGGCCGACTGCTCGGGCTGCACGCGTGAGAGCGGCCAACTGGTGCTTGAGAGCGGGCGCAACTTCTGGTTCAACGGCGCGACCCGCGCGCAGTTCTCGATGCCCGCTCCCGGCTCGATAGGCAACACGGGGCGCAACTTCTTCCTCGCGCCGCACTACTTCCAGTGGGACGCCTCGCTCTCGAAGAAGTTTCCCATCACGGAGCGTGTCAACTTCGATTTGAGGGTTGACGCGAGAAACGTCTTTAACAACCCTTCGTTCGACAACCCGACGGCCGTTATCACATCGACGATCTTCGGCCGCATCAACGACAGCGTCACCAACAACGCACGGAGAATTCAGTTCTCCGGCAAGATCAGTTTCTAAGGGGGCGCACGCACGCGCACGCGCGTGCACGGTCAGTGTCGGAGTCCCTTTGGCGCGTGCTTCGCTCGCCGGGCGAAGCACGCGCCGGGCCGTGATATGAATCACCCGTTCAACTTCCGCCTCGCGGCCGTAGTGCTCGCGGCGCTCGTGCTCTCGGCGGGCCTCGCGGCGGGGCCGCGCGCGTGGCATGCGCCCGAAGCGCCGTACGACCTCGTCATCACGAACGCGCGCGTCGTGGACGGGGCGGGCAACCCCTGGTTCCGCGCGGACGTGGCTGTGAAGGGCGGACGCATTGCGCGCGTGGGGCGCGTCGCGGCGTCCGAAGGGAAGAGAGTCATAGACGCGCGCGGGCAGGTCGTCGCGCCCGGCTTCATAGACGTTCACACGCACGTCGAGAACATCTACGAGCAGCCCGACGCGGAGAACTTCGTGCGCATGGGCGTAACGACGCTCGTCACGGGCAACTGCGGCGGCTCGGCCTTAGACGTTGGCAAGTTCCTCGGCCGCGCGAGCGACACGCACATCGCCGTAAACCTCGCGACGCTCGTCGGGCACAACACAGTCCGCCGCGCGGTCTTCGGCGAGGCGAACCGCGCCCCCACTCCCGAAGAGCTTGAGAGGATGAAGGCGCTCGTCGAGCGCGCGATGCGGGACGGCGCGGTTGGGCTCTCGACGGGGCTCTACTACGTGCCGGGCGCGTACGCGAAGACGGACGAGGTCGTCGAGTTGGCGAAGGTCGCGGCGCGCTACGGCGGCCTCTACGCCACGCACATGCGCGACGAGGGCGGCGGAGTCGCCGACTCGATTCGCGAGAGCATCGAGATAGGCGAGCGCGCGGGGCTGCCCGTAGAAATCTCGCACTTCAAGATAAGCACGAAGCGTTTGTGGGGGCACAGTAACATGACGCTCGGGCTCGTGCGCGACGCGCGCAGGCGCGGGCTCTCCGTGACGGTTGACCAGTACGCATACACGGCGAGCAGCACGTCTCTGGATTCGCGTCTGCCCGATTGGGTCGAGGAGGGCGGGCGCGAGGAGGGACGGAAGCGCATCGCAGACCCCGCGCAGCACGCGCGCATCCTTAGCGAGATGAAGAACTCTCTGAAGAAGTCCGGCTTCAAGGACTTCTCATACGCAACGGTCGCGAGCTACGCGGCGAAGCACGAGTATGACGGCAAGAACATCCTTGAGATAACGAAGCTCGCGCGCGGGCATTCGGATGTGGACTCGCAGGTTGAGCAAATCTTAGAGATGTACTCGGCGGGCGGCGCGTCGATGGTCTACCACTCGATGGGCGAGGAGGACGTGCGGCGCATCATGCGCGAGCCCTTCACGATGATCGCGTCCGACAGCGGCGTGCGTAAATTCGGCGAGGGCGTGCCGCACCCGCGCGGCTACGGCAACAACGCGCGCGTGTTGGGCGAGTACGTGCGAGGGCTCGGCCTCATCTCGCTCGAAGACGCCGTGCGGAAGATGACCTCGCTCCCCGCGCAGACCTTCGGGCTGCGCGACCGCGGGATGCTACGCGAGGGGATGGCCGCGGACCTCGTAGTCTTCGACGACGCGGCGGTCTCAGACCCCGCTACGTTCGACAAACCGCACCAGTACGCCGTCGGCTTCAGCTACGTCGTCGTCAACGGCGAGGTCGTGCTCGACTCCGGCCGCATGACAGGCGCGCGTCCCGGCGCGGCGCTCCGACACGCTTCGGGGCCGTAACGGCTGCGTGTCTTGCTAACGGCCGCGTGCCGGGTGTATAAGGTTGGTCGCCGTGTGGCGACCTCAACCACCAAGCTCAAAAGCAGTTCGCACTTCTAACCAAAAGTAAATTTGCCGCAGTGTCGGGCGCGTCGCGTTCGGGGCTGTTCGCAGTCGGTCAGAATCTTCTCGGACATTAAAATGGAGCATCCCATGAGACACCACTTAGAGGTCGCATTTCGGCTGACGATTCTCGTGCTCGCGATCTGCGCGTGCGCGGCCGTCGCCCCCGCACAGGAGATAACGGGCAGCCTCGTCGGCACGGTCAAAGACGCTAACGGCGCGGCCGTGAAGGGCGCGACCGTCAACGTTACCGACAGCGCCAAGAAGGTCGTCGTGCGCACGGTGACGACTAACGACGACGGCCAGTTCGACGTGCGCGACCTGCCGGTCACCGAATACATGGTCAGCGTCGAAGCGCCGAGCTTCAAGAAGCACGTCGAGACCGGCGTGCATGTGAACGTAGGACAGCGGCGGTCGCTCGACGTTACGCTCGACGTGGGCGACGTGGCCGAGGTTGTGACCGTCGAGGCCGCGCCGCTGGCGGTGGAGTTGACGACGGCGAGCGCCTCGACCGTCATCAACGGCCAGCAGGTGCGTGAGTTGTCGCTCAACAACAGGAACTGGGTGCAGCTCATCACGCTCGCGCCCGGCGTGTCGAACGACCTCGCCGATCAGGTCTACGTCGGCACGACGAACCCCGCGGGGCAGGCGAACACGATGAACATCTCGGTCAACGGGGCACGCAGCGCGCAGAACACCTACACGGTGGACGGCGCGGACGTGACCGACCGCGGCTCGAACATCACGATTCAGGCGTACCCGAGCGTTGACTCGATTCAGGAGTTCAACGTGCAGCGGAGCCTCTTCCCCGCGGAGACCGGCCGGAGCGGCGGTGGACAGATTAACGTCGTCACGCGCAGCGGCGGCGACCGGTTCCACGGGACGCTCTACGAGTTCGTGCGCAACGAGAAGCTGAACGCTAACGACTTCATCTCGAACCGCAACCCCAACCCGCCCTTCGGGCGCGACTCGAACGGCAAGGCCAAGCGCGCGCCCTTCCGTTACAACGACTACGGGTTCACCGTCGGCGGCCCGGTCTACGTCCCGCACTTCGGCGAGGGCGGGTCTCAGGTCAAGAGGGCCAGAGGGACGTTCTTCTTCTTCTCGGAGGAGCAGCGCAAAGACCGACGCTACCCGCTGTTGAGCGGCACCGTGCCCGACCTCAATATGAGGCAGGGCATCTTCCCCATCGACATCTGCCTGCGTGCAAACGCGCCGACGGCCGCGACGGCGACCTGTCTGGACGTTCTGCCCGCCGGGACGCCCCTCTCCTCGCGCGCGACCATCAACCCCGTGGCGCGGCAGTACCTCGACCTCGTCTACAGCAAGCTGCCCGCGCCGACCGACGCCCTCACGCGCGCACTCAACTACCCGGCGAGCGGCGTCTTCGACTTCCGTCAGGAGATACTCAGGCTCGACCACCAGTTCAATAACACGACCTCGCTCTACTACCGCTTCGAGAAGGACACAATCCCGACCGTTGACCCGAACTCGCTCTTCTCTTCGGGTTCGGGACTGCCGGGCGTCTCGACCAGCGCGACGAACTCGCCGGGCAAGACGCACACGCTGCAAGCGACCCACACCATCAACTCGAACCTCGTGGCCGTCGGCCGTTGGAACTACGGCTACGGCGCTATCCTTAGCAACACCACGGGGTCGCTTGCGCTCGCCAACTCGCCGATCACGCCGCCGCTCGCTTACCCCAATCAACGTGACGCCGTACCGACCATCTCCGCCAACGGCTTTAGCACGCTGACCGAGTTCGGCAACTACGACAACTTCTCCTACAAGCACAACTTCGCGGGCGACCTCGCCTGGACGCGCGGCAGCCATACGATGAAGTTCGGCAGCCAGTTCTCTTACTACCGTAAGAACGAGAACGCGCTGGCGGGCGTCAATCAGGGGCAGTTCAGCGGGTTCCTGAACACGATAGCGACCAGCGTCGTCCAGTCGAGCGTGCTCGCGCCGCAGATAGCGGGTCAGGACACGAACGCCACGCGGCGCGCAAACTTCCAGTTGTTCGCGAACTTCCTGCAAGGCAACAACGTCACCTTCACGCAGGCGCACTTCGACTACACCGCAGACCTCCGCCAGATTGCCTGGGAGAGCTACGGGCAGGACGAGTGGCGCGTCCGCCCCAACCTGACCCTCTACTACGGCGTCCGCCACTCCTACTTCGGCGCGCCCTACGATAAGAACGGGCGCTTGAGCAACTTCGATCCGGCGCTCTTCAACGCGGCCGCCGCGCCGCTGGTGACGGGCGCGGGCAACCGCGTCGTCGGCACGGGCAACTTCTGCAACGGCATGATAGTCAACGCGCAGAACGTCCAGACGGCCCCGAACGGCTGCACGCCCGCGGTCTCGCCCTACGGCAACCGCGTCATTCAGGCTCCGAAGGGCGACTGGCAGCCGCGCGTCGGCCTCGCATGGGACCCGTTCGGGAAGGGCAAGACTTCGCTTCGCATGGGCTACGGGATCTATTACGACCAGGTGCTCAACGGCACCTACGAGCAGAACATCGGACAGAACCCGCCCTATCAGGAGACCTTCACGGTCAGCTCCAGCTCTATTCCGCCGGGGACGCCGCTGCCCACACTGAGCCAGCCCGTCCCCGCGGGCTTCGCCGTCGGCCCGGCCGCGTCCATCGCCGCCCTGAGCGTGCGCGCGATTCAGACGAACTGGAAAGACCCGTACATGCAGCACTGGTCTGCGGAAGTACAGCAGCAGTTGGGGCCGAAGACCGTACTGAGCGTCGGGTATTTCGGGTCGAAGGGCACGCACCTGATCGGCGCTTTCGAGCTGAACGAGCTTCCGCCGGGCGCGGCGCTCAACACTCGCTGCGCGTCGGGCGCGAATACGCTGCAAACGCCGGGTGTAGTGACCGTTCCGTGCCAGGCGCCGGGAACGTATTTCGGAGGCACCGGCGGCGTCTCTTCCAACATTCTCGACCAGATCAGGCCCTACCGCGGCTACCGCTCTATCAACATGATTACGCCGCAGTTCAACTCGAACTACCACAGCCTTCAGACCTACCTGACGCAGAGGCTCGGCGAGTCGTCGCAGGTGAACGTGGCCTACACTTGGTCGAAGAACCTGACGGATAATCAGAACGACCGCAGCAACGCGCCCGAGAATTCGTACAACATCCGTCTTGATCGGGGCCGTGCGACGCTCGACCGGCGGCACATCTTCACGGCGAATTACATCTACGACCTGCCCTTCTTCCAGAAGCGGAACGACTTCGCCGGGCACGTTCTGGGAGGCTGGGAGATCACCGGGGTCATCAACTTACAGTCCGGCCTTCCGTTTACGCCGCTGGGCGCAAACTTCGACCCGACAGGGCTCGGCAACATCCCGGCCATCATCGCGGGCAACCGCCCGAACGTGCTGTGCGACCCGAACTCGGGCGCGCCGCACACGTTCGAGCAGTATTTCAACACCCAGTGTCTACAGTCGAACCCCACCACTGGGACGGCAGCGTTCGCCGTCGGTAACGCGGGCCGCGGTGTCATCAACGGGCCGCCGACGAAGCGCGTCGATTTCTCCCTCTTCAAAAACTTCAGGCTCGGAGAAAGTGTACGGCTGCAACTGCGCGGCGAGGCGTTCAACGTCTTCAACCACACGAACTTTAGAACCATTAACGGGAACGTCAGCCAAGCTACATACGGGCAGGTGACCGCGGTGCGAGACCCGCGCAACATTCAACTGGGAATCAAGCTCATCTTCTGAGCCTGTTCCGTCAAACCGAACGCGCGTGCCCGCAACGCTTCCCCGGCCGTTGCGGGCACGCGCGCGTCATGTGATTTAATGCCGGCATGAGCAACAGCCCGACCGACGACGAAAAGTTGTTACTGCGGAACGCGCGCCTCGTACTGCCGCACGCGGTCGCGGAAGGGGCGTCCCTGTTCGTCGAGGGCGGGCGCATCGCGCGTCTGCGCGAAGACGGCGGTTCGGACGACACGCCCGGCGCGCGTGAGATTGACCTCGAAGGGCTGACGGTCTACCCCGGCTTCATAGACGTGCACATACACGGCTCTGTCGGCGTAGACCTCATGGAGGCCGACGCCCGAGACCTGCACCGCGTCGCGCGCTTCCTCGCCGCGAGCGGCGTCACGACGTGGGTGCCGACGCTCGTGCCCGGCCCCGTCGAAGAGTATCGTCGCGCCGTCGCATCGGTCGAAGAGTTGATGCGAAGTCAAGACTCTCTGCCCACGGCCGCGCGCGCCGCCGGAGTCCACTACGAAGGCCCCTTCGTCAACGAGCGCCAGTGCGGCGCGCTCCGCACAGAGTTCTTCCGCGCCTTCGACTCGCCCTCGAAGCTCGACGAACTGCCCACGCTCGACGCGGAAGGCGCGGCCCACATGATGACGCTCGCCCCCGAAGTCGAAGGCGGCGTTAATCTCATTAAGGAGTTGGTCGCGCGAGGCTGGGTCGCGTCCATCGGCCACACGCGCGCTAGCTTAGACACGCTCGAAGACGCGCTCACCGCGGGCGCGCGACACATGACGCACTTCCTGAACGCGATGTCGCCGCTCCACCACCGCGAGCCCGGCCCCATCGGGTGGGGCTTAGTGCGCGACGACGTGACGGTTGACCTCATCGCCGACGGCGTACACAGCCACCCGCTCATGCTGCGCCTCGTGCTGCGCTGCAAGACGCCCGCGCGCATCTCTCTCATCAGCGACGCGGTCGCGCCCACTGGGTTGGGAGACGGCGACTACAGGCTCTGGGGCGAGACCATACGCGTGCGCGAAGGGCGCACGAGCAACGAGCGCGGGAGCATCGCGGGCTCCGTTATCACAATGCTCGACGCCGCGCGCATGACGCTCTCGCTCGGACTCACGGAGCCGGACGTTGCGCGCGTGGCCTCGCTCAACCCATCGCGCCTGCTCGGCCTCGAAGACCGCGGCTCAATCGAAGAAGGGAAGCGCGCAGACCTCACCGCGCTCGACGACTCGGGACAAGTCCGACTAACAATCGTCGGCGGTCGCATCGCCTTCGGCGGAGATGATGAACGCGGAGCGATGAGCAATGAATGATAAGGACGTTGCTCCTCGTCATTCATCATTCATCGTCATCATTTCCGCGGCCGTCAGTCATCTTCAGCCTTCCTCTTCTTCTTCTTCCCGGTCTTCGCGTCGAGTCAACAGAAAATTTTACGCACGCCTGTTGAATCCCGCGCGCCTGTAGGACTCGTCGAGCAGTTCGACCGGGTGGACGACCTTCAAGGCCATCCCGCTGAGGCGCGCGCCCGCGCCGAGTTGCATGTGGCATCCGGGGTTGCCCGTGGCTAGGACTTCGGCGCGGGTCTCCGCGACGTGCTTCAACTTCTCTTCGAGCACGCGTGAGGATAACTCCTCTTCGAGAAGGTTGTAGACGCCCGCGCCGCCGCAGCAAACGTCGCTGCCTTCGAGCTGCGCGAGACGCAGGCCACGTATCGCGCCGAGCATGCGCAGGGGTTCGACCTGCGCCTTCTGTCCGTGCAGGAGGTGGCACGAGGCATCGTAAGTTACGCTCACGTCGTCGAGCGTTGCCCCTTCGCGAATGCCCGTCGCGGCGAGTTGCTGGCTCACGTCGCGCACGCGTGCGCTGAACTTGCGCGCACGCTCCGAAAACTTCTCGTCGCGCGAGAGAAGGTGTGCGTAAGACGCGAGCATCGCGCCGCAGCCGCCCGCGTTGGTTACGACCGGCGCGCTCCCCTCCGTCTCGAACGCCTCGACGTTTCGGCGTGCGAGCATGCGCGCGCCTTCCATGTCGCCCGCGTGCGCGTGGAGCGCGCCGCAGCAGACCTGCCCGCCCGGCCGACGCGTCGCGCACCCGTTCGCTTCAAGCACGCGCTCCGTCGCGCGGTTGACGCGCGCGAAGAGCCCTTCAGTCACGCAGCCTTCAAAGAGCAGCGCGACGTTTCCGGTCGCGGCCGAAGGCGCGTTCTCGGTCGCGTCCGAAGGCGCGTCCGCGCGCGCGACCTTCGATTCGACCGATTCAACCGATTCAACATTCGCACCTCCTGAGTCGCGTGACGCGGCGAGCAGCGGCGCGGGCGAGGAACTGTCAAGCAGCGCGAGCGCGAACTCGGCGCGCGAGGGCAGGAGCTTCGAGAGCTTTGTGCGCAGAAGTAGACGCGGCAGCCGCGAGTCGCGGAAGGCGCGAGCGATGTTGAAGGCGAGCCTTAGACGCGTGGGCTTGAGCCACACCTGGCGGAGCACGAGGCGAAGCAGACGCGAAGTCCAACCCTTCTTTCGTCCCGCGTCGGCGATGTCCGCGCGCGCGGCTTCGAGCAGTTGGCCGTACTCGACGCCCGCGGGGCATGCACTCTCGCACGCGCGGCAGCCGAGGCAGCGGTCTATGTGGCGCGTGAAAGTGTTTGACGCGAGCGCGAGCCGTCCCTCTTCGACGGCGCGCATGAGGTAGATTCGGCCGCGCGGGCTATCGTTCTCGTCCGACGTGTGGACGTAGGTCGGGCAGGCTTCGAGGCATAGGCCGCAATGGACGCATGCGAGCAGCTTCGGCTCCTCTGAAGCGAGCGCGGACGCGAGTTGTGTCGAGTGTTCGTGCATGAAGGCATCGCTTACTGCGTACTTCTCTCGGTGAAACTGAAACGGCCGGGCGAGAAAATGTCCGAAGGGTCGAGCTGCTCTTTGACGCGCTTCATCAGAAACGCGGCCGAGTCGTTCAGGCCCCACGAGTCGAAGCTTTGACGGAAGCTCGCCGCCGCGCGCTCGACCACGAGCGAGCCGCCCGCGCCGCGCGCGGCCTCACGCATCCTTGTCAGGAACGCGCGTGCGTCGCGCCCGTGTTCCGGGGACGACTCACCCGACTCGAAGACGAGCAGGCATCCGTCGCCCGCGCCCGCGCGCCACGCGCCCCAACGTTCGGCGTCCTTCGAGTCGCCGAGTCGCGTGAGCATTCCTCCAAGCTCGGTCGGCGAGACACACGCGCGCCACGCGACGCCTTCGTCGAACAGCCTCGTCGCTTCCGACAGTCTCGACCAGAGCGAAGCGTCGTCTTCGACGCGCACGAGGGCCGCGCGCCCTTCGACAATCTCTTCGGCGCGCGCGAGTTGATATTCGACCGCGCCCTCAGTCCCCGCGAAGCGCGCGAGCATGAAGAACTCCGCGCCCTCTTCGCACAGCCCCAGGACGTTCGCCATGCGCGGCGACAGAAGCTCGACCGCGACGGGGAGCAACTGCGAGCCCGCGAGCGTGCGCGAGGCTTCGAGGAGTTCGCGGAGGTCGTTTGAGCGCGCGACGAGAGTCGCCTCGCGGCGCGGTCGCGGGCGCAGTTTGAAGGTCAGTTCGAGTATGACTCCGAGCGTGCCGTGGCTTCCCGTAAAGAGCTTGCAGAGGTCGTAGCCCGCGACGTTCTTGACGACGCGCCCGCCGACTCTGATGACGCGCCCGCCCGCGAGCGCGACCTTCATGCCGAGCACGTACGAGCGCGGCGCGCCATAGCCGAGGGCCTGTGCGCCGGACGTGCCCGTCGCGACGATGCCGCCGAGCGTCGCGCCGCTGCCTCCGGGCGAATCGAGCGGGAGCCACTGGCCCGCGCGTTCCATTTCGCGGTTGAAGTCCGCGAGCGTCATGCCCGCCTCGACGGTCGCGACGAGGTCTGCCGGCTCGTACTCTATGAGTCGCGCGAGGCTCGTCGTCTTCAACGCGACGGCGCGAGCGGGCAGCTCGTCGTCTCTCAAGTCGCGCTGCACGGACGCGCCGACGGGGAACACGCTCCGGCCTTCGCGCTCGGCGGCGCGCAAGACTTCGCAGACCTCTTCGACCGAGTCGGGCTCGACGAAAGGCGAGTCCCCCTTAATGTCGCTCAAGGTCGAAGGCGTAATAGTCCCGGCGGCGTTCGTTGATGAGAGCGTAGCTGTCTCTATCCTTCGCCCCGCGCTTGCAGCCTCTTGCGCTCCAACTGTAACTCTCTGACCTTCGACATTCGCGCGTGAAGCGTTCTTGCTTTCCGCGACCGTGCGCGCCTCGCCGCAGCCTTTGAGCACTGGAATTATCTTGCCGGGGTTGCAGAGCCCCTCCGGGTCGAAGGCCGCGCGCACGCGAAGCATCGCGCGCATGTCCTCTTCCGTGAAGACGAGCGGGAGGTACGCGCTCTTGTCGAGCCCGACGCCGTGCTCGCCCGTTATCGTGCCGCCCGCCGCGACGCACGTCTCCATGATTTCGCGTCCGGCCTCTTTCACGCGCGCGACCTGTTCGGCGTCGCGCGCGTCGAAGCAGACGAGCGGGTGCAGGTTTCCGTCGCCCGCGTGGAAGACGTTCGCCACGCGCAGGCCGTAACGCGCGCCCGTCGCGTAGGTCGCGGCGAGCACTTCGGGCAGGCGCGAGCGCGGCACGACCGCGTCCTGTATGAGTATGTCGGGCGTGATGCGGCCCATCGCGCCGAACGCACCCTTACGCGCGGCCCAGAGCTTTTTGCGCTCCACCTCGTCGGCCGCGAGACGCACGGAGCGCGCGCCGTGCTCCGCGCAGATTTGACGTACGCGAGCCACCTCTTCATCCATGCCCGCTTCGAGCCCGTCCAATTCGACGAGCAGCGCGGCCTCCGCGTCAATCGGCATCCCCGCCGCGAAGACGCTCGCCTCGACCGCGCGAATCGTCACGCCGTCAACCATCTCAAGCCCCGCCGGAATTATCCCCGCCGCGATGACGGCCGAGACGGCGCGGCTCGCGTCGTTGATGTCCGTGAAGTCCGCGAGCAGCGTACGAACGGAAGGGGCGACGGGAGTCAGCTTCACTGTTATCTCGGTCGCGATGCCGAACGTCCCTTCGGAGCCGACGAAGACGCCCATGAGGTCGTAGCCGGGCACTTGCGCGCACGCGCCGCCGAGTTCGACGACTCGCCCGTCCGAGAGCACGACGCGCGCGCCGAGCACGTGGTCTGTCGTCGTGCCGTACTTCAGACAATGTATGCCGCCCGCGTTCTCGCCTACGTTGCCGCCGACGGTGCAGCTTCCTTGACTCGAAGGGTCGGGCACATAGTAGAGGCCGTGCGGCGCGGCGGCGCGAGAGATTTGCGCGTTGACGACTCCGGCCTGAACCAACGCGAAGCGATTCTCCACGTCAACCTTCAGCACGCGACGCATGCGCGCAAGCTCCACGCACACGCCGCCGCCAACGGCGAGAGCGCCGCCTGAGAGGCCCGTCCCCGCGCCGCGCGGGACGACAGCGACGCGCTCGCGCGAGAGCAGCTTCAAGACCTCCGAGACCTCTTCCGTCGAGCGCGGGAAGACGACGGCGCGCGGTCTGTGGCGATAGTGCGTCAGCCCGTCGCACTCGTAGACCAGAAGCTCCTCCGCGTCTGAGACGACCTGCTCGGGGCCGAGAATCGCGCGAAGGTCTTTGACGAGTGAGTCCACTGAAGTCGTTAGCTTAAGCTTTCGGAAAAGTTCTTACCTGTGGGGACGGCGCAATGATACACTACGCCTCCGTTCTCGCAGAACCGTTCGCCAAGGCGCACGCCGAACCCTTTAAACAGGAATCCCCGAAGATGAGAGCAACGCTGGTCTCCATCCTTCTCGCCTGTCTTATGTCAACCTTCGTCCCGCGCGATTCGGGCGCGCAGCAGTTCGAGGCAGACTTCGTCATCCTCTCGCGGGACATCTTCAAGATTGACCCCGTGGAGATAGAGAACGTGCGCGTCCGGATGACCATCACGGGCGGAAGAGTCGTCTACGAGAAGAGGGATTAACCACCGTGGACACGGGGGGCACGGCTTTCCGGTTCCAGCCGTCTCTCTGTGTCCGCAGTGGTTAAATTTTTTGATGGAGGTTGACGTTTGGAGTTCGCGGTCGTCGAAGGATTACGAACGGTCAAGTTCGATATCGTCTTCTCGCTTGCGCTGGCGGCGCTCGCACTGTTCGCGGGCTACTTCGTGCAAGGGCGCGTGGGCTTTCTGTCGCGCGCGAACATACCAGCGGCGGCCGTGGGCGGGCTTCTGTTCGCGGCGGCGGTCTTCGCGCTGCGCGCGGGCGGCGTAGCTGGCGTCTCGCTAAACACGACTCTGCGCGCCCCGCTTCAGACGGCGTTCTTCACGACGATTGGCCTCGGCGCGACGACCGGGCTACTGCGCGCGGGCGGTTGGCGGATGGGCTTCTTCTGGTTGTTGGCGACGCTGACGGCCGTCGTGCAGAACGTCGTGGGGATGGCGCTGGCGGTAGCGTTGGGCGCGCCCGCGCTGCTCGGCGTGATATGCGGCGCGCTGACTCTGACGGGCGGGCCCGCGACGGGGCTCGCGTGGGCCGATAGGTTCGAGGCGCTCGGCGTCTCGGGCGCGGGTTCGCTCATCGTCGCGTCGGCGATGTTCGGCATCTTCACTTCGAGCCTCGTCGGAAACCCCGTGGCGACCGCGCTCATACGCCGCTTCCGCCTCACGCCTCGTGTCGAGAAGAGAGAAGAGGCGTTGGATGAGTTCTGGGCGCTCAGCCCGACAATCGCGCCGGAAGAGGAGAGCGAGGGCGCGTCTATCGGTGAAGGCGTCGCCGACGGAAATAACGATGAAGGTGTGAGCGCGGGCAGGTTGCTTCACAACCTTCTGCTCGTACTGCTCGTGATGGGCGCGGGCGCGGTGGTCGGGCTGCTCATCACATCGGGAGTCGATGCGCTGCTCGTCTCGCTCTTCGGGCAGGGCCAGTTCGTGCTGCCCGACTACATCGGCGCGATGATAGTCGCGGCCTTCGTCAGAAACGTTGACGACCGAACGGGCTGGTTTCGACTCAGTGCCCGCGCGGTCGAGTTGATAGCGGGCGTCTCGCTCGCGCTCTTCCTCGTCATCGCGCTGATGAGCCTTGAGCTTTGGAAGATAGCGGGGCTCGCGCTTCCGATGATAATCATACTCTGCGTGCAGGTCGTCGTGATGGTCGCGTACGCGGTACTCGTCACGTTCCCTCTGATGGGGCGCGACTACGAGGCTGCGGTGACGGCGGGCGGTCACATCGGCTTCGGCCTCGGCACGACCGTCAACGCGGTCGCGAACATGGAGGCGCTCGTCGAGCGGTTCGCGCCCGCGCCGCGAAGCTTTCTGGTGGTGCCGATAGTCGGTGCCTTCTTCATAGACTTCTCGAACGCGCTCGTTATCTCCATCTTCACGGGCTTCGCGCGCTGAAGTCGCGCGTGCGGTCTCAATCGAGTCAACGAAACATCACTGCCATGAACATTCGCACTCTAACGCTCGCACTTCTACTGCTCGCCGCGTGCGCCGTCGCCGCGCACGCGCAGGAGGCTGAATCTTCGCCGCGTCTACAGAAGATCGTGGACGACGCGGTGCGCGTCGCGCTCGAACGCTTCAAGGAGAGGGGACTCGTCGAGAAGAGCCTCGCCGTGACTGTGATTGATTTGACGAAAGCGGGAGCCTTCGAGCGTGCGAGCTTTCGCGGCGCGGAGCCGATATACCCTGCGAGCGTCGTCAAACTCTTCTACCTCGCGGCCGCGCACCGTTGGATGGAGGACAAGCGACTGAAGGAGACGGAGGAGTTCGACCGCGGCCTGAAGGACATGATAGTCGAATCGTCGAACGACGCGACACACTACGTGCTCGACTCTCTGACAGGCGTGTCGAACGGCGCGGAGCTTTCCGAGAAGGAGTTGAAGAAGTGGGCGGAGAAGCGAAACGCCGTCAATCGTTACTTCGCCTCGCAAGGCTACGTGGTCGGCGCGGGCGGCATAAACGTCAATCAGAAGCCCTGGTGCGAAGGCCCTTACGGGCGCGAGCGCCAGTTCCTCGGGCCGAAGTTCGAGAACCGTAACAAGCTCACGACCGACGCGACCGCGCGCCTGCTTGCGGAGATAGCGTCGGGCCGCGCCGTCACACCAGCGCGCAGCGCGAAGATGTTGGAACTCCTCAAGCGCGACTTCTCGGGCAAGTCCGAAGACCCGGACGACCAGGCACACGGCTTCACTGGAATCGCCTTAGAGCGGGGCGCGCGCCTCTGGTCGAAGGGCGGCTGGACGAGCACCGCACGCCACGACGCGGCATACGTCGAACTACCCGACGGACGCCGCCTCGTCATCGTCACCTTCACGACCGACATTGCCAAAGAGCGCGACATCATCCCGACGATAGCGCGCGAAGTGATCCGCGGAGTGGCGAATGATAAGTGACGAGGAAGCTGTCAGCACTCAGCGGTCAGCTTTCAGCCTAAAACCCTCTGTGAACTTTGCGTCTTCTTTGCGGATTTCGCGGTTGGAGAATCTTCGCTTAAGCGCAAAGTAGACGCGAAGACCGCGAAGGGGGATTGGCTGAATGCTGATAGCTGAAAGCTGACTGCTTCACTGCTTCCGAGCGAGGACGACGGACTTCGTCCAGCCGATTGGCTCGTGCGGGGGGAAGTGGTGGTGCTCCATGACGCGGAAGAAGCTCTCGGTGTGTTCCGAGACGGCCTCGGGCGGGTGGAGCTTGAAGCGGAACATTATTTCGAGCAGGCGCGAGGCCGGAGACGGTCTCACGGGCAGAAAGACCATGTGGCCGCCGGGCGCGAGCACGCGCGCGAACTCGCTCAGTCCGTCGCGCAGAGGCAGGTATTCGAGGACGCCGCTCGTCACGAGCAGGTCGAAAGATTCGTCCGCGAAGGGAAGCGAGAGCGCGTTGGCCTGTACGAACGTCACCTTGTGTCCCGAGGCTCCGAGCTTTCTGACGGCGCGGCGCGCGGTCTGTAGGGAGCGGCCCGAGAGGTCTACGGCCGTTATCTCCGCGGGGCGCGTGAGCACGCGCAGCAGCGCGAGCGTCAGAAGTCCCGTGCCGCACCCGGCGTCGAGTACACGCGCGCCCGAGGGGAGCCGGAGCGGCGTCTCGCGCAGGTAGCGTTCCATCGAGCTACGGTAGCCGTTGAACCTGAACATCAGGTCGTAGAGGCTCGTGAATCGGTCGTATATGGAGACCGGGCTGTCTGGAAATTGCGTCGTTACCGCCTCGTTATGGCTCATCAAGCTCCTCGCGTCTCAGTCATCTCTCAATCTCGTTCTTCGCTCTCGCCGGATATGGACAGGTTGGATGCAGTGGGTTCGCAAAACTTAACACAAATGTCCTTTTTTTCTAAGCCGCCGCGCGCACGCCGAAAGTGGCCCGCCGCGTTTCTACTGCGGGAGTCGCAGGTGTTAACATTGCGCTCGGTCGCCCCGCTCTTAGAAATTTATCCGAAACGGTGCTTAGCCGAATGAGTCGCAAGTCTCCAATTACAAAGTCTCCAAGCCCGAAGCCCGAAGCGAAGAAGAGCGTCCTTCCCTTCGTCATCATCGGCGGCGTGCTCGTCGCCGTCATCGCCGCGGTCGTGTTGATGTCGCAACGCGCCGCCACCGACGCGGACGCGACCCCGCAGCAGAACACGAACGTGGGCGCGACCCCGGCGGGGCCTCGACAGGTCGCGGCGGGCGCGCCCGACCCTTACCAGCGCGGCGGCGCGCGTGCGCCCGTCACGCTCGAAGAGTTCAGCGACTTCCAGTGCCCCGCGTGCGGCGGCCTTGAGCCGGGCCTGCGCAAGGTCGTGAATGACTACGGCGAGCGCGTGCGCCTCACCTTCCGAAACTACCCGCTGCCGATGCACCGCTACGCCTTCTTCGCCGCGCGCGCGGCCGAAGCCGCGGGCCAGCAGGGCAAGTTCTGGGAGATGCACGACGCGCTCTACGACAATCAGAAGGAGTGGAGCGACTCGATGGAGCCGCGCGTGCAGTTCGACAGCTACGCGACGCGCCTCGGGCTCGACGTGCAGAGGTTCAAGGCCGACATGGAGCGGCAAGACCTCACCGAGCGCATCAAGGCCGACATGCAGCGCGGCAACTCGCTGAACGTGCGCGGCACGCCGACCGTCTACCTCAACGGCCGCGAGCTTATGCCCGGCAAGCTCGTCACCGAAGAAGACCTGCGCAGGGAGATAGACGCCGCGCTCGGCTCCACGGCCAAGTGAACGCGTAAAGTCAGAGGGCGAATGAGCACCGAAGCATTGACCGAAGCAGGGCCGCGAGACCGCGCGCGTATGTGGGACGTGCTGACGGCGCTCGTCGCGCTCGTCGGACTCTTCGACGCGAGCTACCTGACAATCGAGCACCTCTCGGGCCGAAGCGTGCGCTGCATGATCGTCTCGGGCTGCGACGAAGTTTTGCAGAGCAGCTACGCGACCGTCGTGGGCCACGTGCCCGTCGCCGCGCTCGGCGCGTTCGCCTACTTCACGGTCTTCAGCCTCGCCGTCCTCGCACTCTTCGGCTATGCGGGCGCGCGCCGCCTCGTCGCGCCCGTCGTCGCCGTCATGTTCCTCGCGACGCTCTGGTTCGTCTACCTACAGGCGTTCGTCATAAACGCCTTCTGCGTCTACTGTCTTCTCTCCGCGGCCGTCACGACGACGCTCGCGCTCCTGACCCTCGCGCGAATCCTTCTCTCCCCGAAAAGCAGTCTGGCGTAAGCCCCGCCCGCCCCCGAAAACTTTCACGCGACGGCTCGGCGCAAGAAGTCGCTTCGCGCCCCGTTCCTCCTGTGCGGTAGTCCGAACGTAGGAGGGGACGTTGATGTTAAGGGCAAAACTTTTCTCGACGCTGGGCGCGCTCTCGATTCTCGTGGCGCTGCTTCCGGGCGTGCGCGCGTCCGCCCAGGATGGGCGCGTCGTGCGGCCCGAGTACGGGCGTTTCGACGTTGAGGTGGTCGTGGGCGGCTCGACGCTCGAAGCCATGTACGGGCGCGGGCGTCGCTACGTGGAGGCGCGCGAGGGCTCGGAGTACGAGCTGGTCGTGCGAAACCCTCTGCCCGTGCGCGTGGCCGTGGCTCTGTCGGTTGACGGGCTC